>USRA01000047.1 GCA_900557035.1 uncultured Prevotella sp.
ATATCGGAGATTACCAACTTTTTTAGGCACTATTTCTTATCCCGAACTGAGGTATAAATTACACAAAAGAGGGCATGTCACAGGTTTATGACACACCCTCACTTTTTTATTCTAATCTTTCTTCAAAAATCCCATGATTCAGATTTCGAATTCCTATCCTAATCTTTCTTCCAGAGCTTGCTCATATCCTCCAGACTCTTGCCCTTGGTTTCAGGTACCAGCTTCCATACGAAGATGGCTGCAACGATACAGATGGCACCATACAGGCCATAAGTAAACCAATGACCGAAATCATCGCCCGGAGTAAGGTGCATATTAAACATCGGTACGAAGGTAGAGCTGACGATGAAGTTGAATATCCACTGGAAAGCTACGGCAATCGCCACAGCCGCACCACGGATGGTATTCGGGAAAAGCTCGGCAATAAGCACCCAGGCAATAGGTCCCCAGGAGAACATAAAGCTGGCACTATATACCATGATACTCAGCATAGTAACCGTACTCAAGGCTTCATTACCGAAGGTCAAGGCTACGCCCAAGGCACCTACTGCCATGCCGATGGAACCGAAGATAAGCAATGGCTTGCGACCCAGCTTCTCCACCGTAAAGACGGCTACCAGCGTAAACGAGATATTCACAATACCCATAATGACGGTCTGAACCATCGGATTGCCCATACCCATATCCTGGAAGATACGAGGCGCATAATAGAGCACCGCATTGATACCCACAGCCTGCTGGAATACAGAAAGCATCACGCCCACAAAGATACACATAAAACCATAAGAGAAGAGCTTCTCGGTCTTCACGGTAACCGTATTCTTGATATCGTGGATAATCTCACGTGCCTTCTCTGAACCATTGATCTTGGCAAGCACGGCGTATGCCTTCTCATCCTGTCCGATCATCACGAGATAACGAGGGGTCTCTGGTACGAAGCAGATAAGGAAGGTGAACAGTCCTGCCGGAACCATCTCGCTGCCAAACATATATCTCCAGCCCGTCTCAATGGTCCACTGTGCATCCACCATATTGGCAATGGCACCCGCAGCATCATAGATAGGATTGGCATGGGAACCCATAATGATGAAATTGACGAAGTAAACCACCAGCTGACCGAAGATGATGGCAAACTGATTGCAGCTCACCAACATACCGCGCACATTACTCGGAGCGATTTCACCTATATACATTGGGCAGATGGCTGAAGCCATACCTACACCGATACCACCCAGCACACGATAGAAGTTGAACACCACCAGCAACGTCCAGTCGGCATGCCCCTGAGGAAGGAGATAGGTTTCCGGTTCCATGGATCCCCAGGCAGACAGGAAGAAGCAGACACCCGCAAAGATGAGCGAGCGCTTGCGACCCAGCCTGCTGGCGAAAAGACCAGAAAGCGAGCTACCGATGATACATCCGATGAGCGCACTGGAAGAAGTGAATCCGTGCATCACATCGGTGTATTCGAAATCACCTGCACCCTTGAAGAATGCCTGCAAACCCTTCTCGGCGCCTGATATCACTGCAGTATCGTAACCGAAAAGCAAGCCACCCAATACGGCGACCATCACAATCGAGAAAAGATAGGCCTTAGAGCCCGTTTGTTGTTGTTCCATTTTACTTTAGGTTATTTTTTAATCTGTTTATTTTTATTTTTTATCTGTCTATTATAAAATAATACGCATATTCTGCACTTTTCCCCTATTTTTTTTGTAAATTTGCAACCAAAATAAGAGAACATAGATATCACGTAATATGAACATCGCAGAATTCTTACATCAGAAGGGCGACAAAAGAGGCTTCTCTTTCGAGGTTTTGCCACCTCTCAAGGGTAATGGCACTGCGGCTCTCTTCCGCACCATCGACAGCCTCAAGGACTTCGACCCACGGTTTATCAACATTACCACACACCACAGCGAGTATGTTTACAAGGAACTGGAAAATGGTCTCCTCACTCGTCAGCGTGTGCGTCGCCGCCCTGGCACCGTTGCCATCGCAGGCGCAATCCAGAACAAGTACGACATCCCTGCCATCCCTCACGTCATCTGTAGCGGTGCCACGAGGGAAGACATCGAATACGAATTGCTCGATCTCCAGTTTCTGGGCATCAGCAATATCCTTGTACTAAGAGGCGACAAGGCGAAGGAAGACCGACAGTTTACACCAACTGAAAACGGCCATACCAATGCCACCGACCTGCTGGAGCAAGTAAACCAGTTTAACGACGGTTTCTTCTTCGACGGCACCCCGATCAAGCATCCGGATGATAAATTCTGCTGTGGCGTAGCCTGCTATCCGGAGAAGCACGAAGAGGCTCCCAATCTAGAGATGGACATGCAGCATCTCCTGGAGAAGCAGCAGTTGGGCGCTGACTATGCCATCACCCAGCTCTTCTACGACAACGAGAAATTCTATGCTTTCGTAGAGAAGGCTCGCCAGATGGGCATCACCATCCCTATCATTCCGGCACTGAAGCCATTCGCCAAGCTGAGTCAGCTCACCATGGTACCAAAGACCTTCCATTGTGACATCCCAGAAGCACTGGCGCAGGAGGTTTTGAAGTGCAAGAGCGATGAAGATGCCAAGGCACTCGGTATCGAGTGGACGACAGCCCAGGTGAAAGATCTCTTCGATCACGGATACAATCATATCCATTTCTTCACCGTTTCGGCGGTGGATAGCGTGAAGCAGATTGCAAAAATCCTATTTTAGAAAGTAGGAAAAAGAAAAGAGTCGTCAGGACTTTTAGCCACCAACGACTCATCATAAAGTTCAAAATTCAAAGTTAAAAGTAAAAAGTTCAATGTTAAATAGTGAAGTGATAGGTCAGCAAGATATATGGAACCGTCTGATGGAGATGGTTCAGGAGAATCGTGTGCCTCATGCGCTGATGTTCTGCGGTCCACAAGGTTGTGGAAAGCTGGCAGTGGCACTGGCTTTTGCCAGCTATCTGCTGGGCGATTCCCCGATGCTGAGAAAATGGGAGCATCCCGACCTGCACTTCACCTTCCCTACCATCAAGACATCTGAGATGAGCGGCGACCATACTCCCGTAAGTCTCGACTTTATGAAAGAATGGCGTGAGATGCTCCTCCAGGAAGGTCCGTATGTGCTGATCGGCGACTGGATGCAGCGCATGGGCAAAACCGATGCCGACTTCAACAAGCAGGCTATCATCACCGCCGATGAGACCGACAATCTTTCGAGAGAGCTGAGCATGATGTCGAGTCAGGGCGGATACAAAATCAGCCTGATATGGTTACCGGAGAGAATGAACCTCACGAGCGCCAACAAGATATTGAAACTGCTGGAAGAGCCGCCTCATCAGACACTCTTCCTCCTGGTAAGCGAGCAGCCGGAACTCCTGCTCGAAACCATCAGAAGCCGTGCACAGCGTATCGACCTGAAGAAGATTGAAACTTCCGAGATAGAGAAAGCTCTCATTGAGCGAAGAGCGCTGGATGCAGAATCAGCCCACCGAATCGCCCGAATCGCCAACGGCAACTGGAACCATGCACTGGAAGAGCTGGACTCTGGCAATGAAAACCGCCAGCATCTGGATATGTTCATCATGCTGATGCGCCTCTCCTATATGCGCAACATCCACGACCTGAAGAAGTGGAGCGAGGTGGTTGCCACCTTCGGCAGAGAGAAGCAGAAGCGAATGCTCGATTACTTCATGCACATGCTGAGGGAGAGTTTCATGTATAATTTCCGCCAGCCGGAACTCAGTTATATGACACTGGAGGAGGAGAATTTCGCCAGGAACTTCGCCCGATTCATCAACGAGGCGAATATCATCGACATCTCCAATCTCTTCGAGGAAAGCAAGCGATTCATCGCACAGAATGCCAACCCGAAAATCGTATTCTTCGACCTGGCGCTGAAGAATATCGTTCTGCTCATCAGAAAATGATGGGAAAGCAACAGAGAATCCCAGGCGCCATACGCTCTGGGGGTACAAAGTAGAAAACATGACGCCTGGTAAGGGCAAAAGCATCATATACATTATATATATTTAATAACAATAAATAGAATACATCATATATATTTAATAACAATAAAAAGAATACATCGTGGATTATAAAAATATGAAATTCAGAATGTGGAATGGCTGCGATAGAGGTCTGTGCTGCAAGGCTGTGGGTCGTCAGGACCGACAGCTCAACACATACGACTGGCTAGCCGACGTGCCGGGAAACGCTGAGAGCACCGACCTGGTGGAAGTGCAATTTAAAAATACCCGAAAGGGATATTATCACAATGTCAACAACCTCGACCTCAAGAAGGGCGACATCGTGGCTGTAGAGGCTAACCCGGGTCACGACGTGGGTGTAGTAACATTAACCGGCCGACTGGTAAAGCTGCAGATCAAGAAGGCAAACCTCAAGTCGCAGGATGACATCAAGCGCATCTACCGACTTGCCAAGCAGGTGGACCTCGACAAGGCAAAGGAAGCCAAGAGCCGCGAACACGACACCATGATCCAGAGCCGACAGATAGCCAAAGACCTGGGCCTGAAGATGAAAATCGGTGACGTGGAGTATCAGGGAGATGGCAACAAGGCTATCTTCTACTATATCGCTGATGAGCGTGTTGATTTCCGCCAGCTCATCAAGGTGCTTGCCGATACCTTCCATGTCCGTATCGAGATGAAACAGATTGGTGCACGCCAGGAGGCTGGCCGTATCGGCGGTACAGGTCCTTGCGGCAGAGAGCTCTGCTGCGCTACCTGGATGAAGAACTTCGTAAGTGTGAGCACCAATGCTGCACGCTATCAGGACATCTCGCTCAATCCTCAGAAGCTGGCAGGTATGTGCGCCAAACTGAAGTGCTGCCTCAACTACGAGGTAGATAACTATGTAGAGGCAAGCAGAAAGATGCCACCTAAGGATGCCGTGCTTCAGACTGCCGATGGCGAGTTCCATCAGTTCAAGGTAGATATCCTTGCCGGACTCATCACCTACTCTTCTGACAAGAACCTGGCTTCCAACCTGGAGACCATCACAGCAGAACGTGCCAAGGAAATCATCGAGATGAACAAGCAGGGCGAGAAACCGCTCAGTCTGATGGAGAATGGCAAGGTGAAGGAAACTTCCAAGAGCATCGACTTGCTCAATGAGTCTGATCTCAGCCGATTTGACAAGACGAAGAAAAAGAAGAAGAACAAGAACCGCAATGCGAACCGCCCTGAAAAGGGAGACAACCGTCAGCCAAACGGCAATCGTCCGGAAAAGAACGAGAACCGCCAGCCAAACGGCAATAACCGCAACAGGGATAATAGAAACAAGGGACCTCGCCAGCAGGGAAACAGACCTCAGCAAGGCAATAACAACAAGCCAAAGCAGGCAAACAACAAGCCTCAGCAGAGCGAGAACAACAAGCCACAGGAGGACAAGAAGTAAAAATGAAAAGACTGATTCATTTCGTTTTCATACTGGTGGCAACCATTGCCTTCAGCGCTTGCAATCATGCCAAGGTATATGATGAATATGCCCACACACCGATTGCAGGATGGGAGAAGAACGATACCCTATCGTTCGAAATCCCTCCGATGGCTGCCACCGGCTATTATCGGCAGAGTCTGGGTCTGAGAACCACGGGTGCCTATCCGTTTACGGCATTGACACTCATCGTGAACCAGACCATCTACCCTGCCAACAAGGGCAAGCGTATAGAGAAGACTGATACCGTACTCTGCCAGCTCATCAACCAGCATGGTGAGAACAAGGGACAGGGCATCAGCTACTATCAGTACAACTTCCCTATCAATATCTATAAGATAAACAGAGGCGATTCCATCCATATCGCCATCCGCCACGATATGAAGCGAGAAATTCTTCCGGGTGTAAGCGACATCGGAGTGAAAATAACGAAAAATGACCAATGAGACGTATCTCACTGGTCATTTTTTTTATGCTGTAAAATCTGCTTCCAATATGGAATAGCCTACTTCTTATGCCTTAAAGCTAGCTTCTCACCAGGTTTCTTCCGGCATCAATACGCAGGAAGATGAAAAGCAGGATGGTAAAGCCCCAGAGCGAACTACCTCCATAACTGAAGAATGGAAGCGGAATACCGATTACCGGCGTCAGTCCCAGCACCATTCCCACATTAATAAACAGGTGGAACAGGAATACCGAAAGCACACAGTAGCCGTATATTCGCCCGAACTTGAAAGGTTGTCGCTCCGCCAGATGTATCAACCTCAATATCAACATCAGGAAGAGCAGTAGCACGCCTGCCGAACCCAGGAATCCTTCCTCCTCTCCTACCGTACAGAAAATGAAGTCGGTATCCTGCTCAGGCACGAACTTCAACTTGGTCTGGGTTCCGTTTAGGAATCCCTTTCCCTGCAAGCCACCCGAACCGATGGCTATTTCACTCTGATGCACATTATATCCGGCACCCGCCAGGTCTTCATCCAATCCCAGCAGCACATTGATACGCACTCGCTGGTGAGGTTCCATCACGTTGTTCAGCACGTAATCGGCACTGTAGAAGAAGGCTATACTTCCCATTGCGAAAATCGAAATCAGGAAATAGTTGCGGAAGCGGGTTCTCAAACCGTGATACACCAGGAATCCGATCATCACCGCACAGAGCAGCAGCTGCACCCATACGATGTCAAACGGAATGATGTAGGTGGAGAAGAGCGCAAAGATGAGCGTGATGCCCACTGAGTAGCACAGGATGATGAGAGCATACTTCCTGTTGCCCGTATAGCTGTTCACCAGTCCTGCCGTGAAGATCTGCACCAGCAGCAGCACCGTGAACTTTCCCACCGAGGTATAGGTATCCCACATCATCACGTTCTCGTACTTGATACCCACCACAAAGTAAACCACCATCGAGACTCCGGTAAAGAGGATGGCACCCGGCATGCCCTCGCGGTAAAGCATCAGGAAGAAGGCGGAATAAACCAATGCCGAACCCGTCTCGCGCTGTCCCACGATACATATCATAGGCAGAAGAATAATGCCTACAGCCGCCATGAAATGCTTCATCTTATGGATATTGAATCCATAGCTGCACATAAACTTCGCCACAGCCAGCGCCGTAGCAAACTTACCGAATTCGGCAGGCTGCAGTCGCAGCGGTCCCAGCACCAGCCAGGAGTGCGAACCCTTGATGCTATGCGGATTGAATATCGTGGCAAAAAGCAGCAATATCAACACGGCATAGATCACGTAGGCGAAGGTATCGAAAAACCGGTCATCCATCATCAGGATGACGAAGCCCAGCGCGATGGAGGTACCTATCCATATAATCTGCATACCCGAACGGGCACCCAGACTGAAGATATCGTTGTCACCATAGGTATAGCTGGCACCGCAGACACTGATCCAGCCGAAGCAGAGCAATGCCAGATAGATGCCGATGGTCCACCAGTCGAGCGAACGGAGAATACCAGCTGGTTGTTTATTATCTGATTGAGCCATTGTTTTTATTATTCAATGAATTGAAACTGCAGTCTCAGAATAGAAACTGCAATTTTTATTTGAAACTTCAGTATATTATCTGCTACTAGAGCCGTAGGCAATTCTTCGAGCCTGCATCTGGGCAGCCTGACTTTCAGAAGCTGGAGAGAGCTTTCCCTTCAGATACTGCTCCATCATCAAACCACCGATAGGCACACCATAGTCGGCACCCCATCCACCATTCTCCACATACACGGCGATGGCGATTCTTGGATTGTTCATCGGAGCAAAGCCCATGAATACAGAGTGGTCGTGACCACGGTTCTGAGCCGTACCGGTCTTGCCGCAAGGCTCGAAGTCGTAACGGGAGAGCATCTTACAGGTACCCTTCAATGCCGAACTTCTCATACCAGCCACCACATAGTCATAGGCTCTCTTCGAAGCCTTGGTGTAATGACGACGGGTATAGAGCGTATCGAGCGGCTCGCCCTGCACCTTGCGCACTACATGAGGCACATAGTAATAGCCTCGGTTGGCGATGGTTGCACCCAGATTGGCAATCTGCAGAGGAGTAAGGTTCACCTCTCCCTGTCCGATAGAGATACTGATAATGGTAAGTCCGTTCCAAGATCCCTTGTAGGCCTTGTCATAGAACTGTGCATTTGGAATCAGACCTCGCTTCTCGCCCGGCAGATCGATGCCCAGCTTATAGCCGAATCCCATACTCACCATATAGTCTTTCCATACGGTCATCGCCTCCTGCACCGAGCCATACTTTTTCTTGTTGCCTATCATGTAATAAAGTCCCCAGCAGAAGTAACCGTTGCAGGAAGTACTGATAGCATCCACCAGTGCAATAGGCGACGGGTGACCATGACATCCCACATGCAGACCTCTGTAAGAGAAACCATGATTACATGGGAAGGCTGTACCCGGAGTGATGATTCCCTCGGTAAGATAGGTCAGCGCCTGGGTAGTCTTGAAGGTAGAACCTGGAGGATACTGACCCATGATACTACGGTTCAGGAGCGGTTTCCAAGGGTTCTGCGACAGCCACTTATGCATCTTTCCTCTATTCTTACCCACCAGTCGGCGCGGATCATAGGTTGGAGAAGAAACCATCGCCAGCACCGACCCGTCCCTTGGGTCGATGGCAACGATACTTCCTATCTTGCCCTGCAACAGTCTTTCGCCCAGCGCCTGGAGGTTGACATCGATACCCAGCGTCAGGTCCTTACCTGCGATAGGTCGCTGGTCGAGCTTTCCGTTCTGATAGCTTCCCTGTATTCTTCCCCGGGCATCACGAAGCATAATCTTCACGCCCTTGGTTCCTCGGAGCTCCTTCTCGTAATGCTTCTCCAGTCCCAGCTTACCGATATAGTCACCCGGCTGATAGTAGTCATCATCCTCGATATCGCTTGGCGAAACCTCACCCACGTCTCCCAGAACATGGGCAGCGTATGGATAGGCATATTCTCTCACACTTCGCTTCTGCACATAGAAGCCCGGGAACCGGAACATCTTCTCCTGGAAGACGCTGAAGTCCTTATCTGAAAGCTGACTCATGAAGAGCTGCTGGGTATATCGCGAGTAACCGGGATTCTTGCTTCTGTCCTTGATGGTCTCCATTCGCTTCTCGAAAGCCTCCTTGGTAATGCCCAGGGAGTTACAGAAGTCCATCGTATCCAGACGTCCCTCCTGCTCCTTCATCACCACCATGATATCATAGGAAGGCGAATTATACACCATCAGCTTGCCGTTTCTGTCGTAGATAGCGCCACGCGAAGGAAACTCTATCTGCTTCAGGAAGGCATTGGAATCGGCATTCTTCTTATAATCCTCGCTCATAATCTGAAGCGTAAAGAGACGAATGGTGTATATGACTACAATTGCTATAGCCACACCACCAATCACATACTTACGCTTATCAAGATTGTAATCCACCATATTATATATATAGCTGAAAATTTTGTTTGATCTTTTACTGTTCTCTGTCTTGCTGCAAGGTTCTATGTCTTGCGGAAGCTCTCCAATGCCATGATGAGCAACATCGTGATGGCCGTACTGCCACCGATGCGGAGAAGCCACTCCATCCAATTAAAGAAATTGAAGGTCTCCAGAGTAAAGAATACCAGATTATAAACAAGCACGATAACCAACGTGTAAAGAATATACGAACCGATACCGATGGTGCGCATGGATGGCTCCAGGTCGTCGGCACTGTCTCTTGGCACGAAGAGTTCGAAAAGATAAGGCTGAAGCAATCCGATGAAAGTCATAGAAGCTGCAGCTACTCCCGGCGTATTGGCAAACACGTCGATACAAAGTCCCATCATGAAGCTCCACAGCATCACCGACCAGCGTGGGTGGTTTCTGCGGAAATGGAGCACCATGAAAATATACAGCAAGGGGGTGGCGCAGTTGAACAGGTGGATATGGTTGAACACCAATCCCTGCACCAGCACAAGCACCACGAAGATGCCGACTCGTTTTATCAAATCTATACTCATTGCTACTTATATATCTCCTCTTACTATGATCTTTTAATTTTTACCTTTGGCATTGCCGTCGGGCATGATACTATCCTGGGCAGCACGCATAATCTGCAGGCGTTCCTTCATCACGGCATCGTCGATGACGCAGACATCACGCAGACGGGCAAAGTCGGTAGAAAGTCTCAACTGTACTCTATACGACAATCCATCAGCAGAATTAAACACGTGCAGAATCTTGCCCACTCTTACTCCAGGAGGGAATACAGCCGAATAGCCACTCGTTACTACGTAGTCGCCCAGCTTGAAGTGGGCATGGCGTGGCACCTCTTCCAGATAAGCCAGTTCCGAAACGCCACCCTTCCATCGCAGATAACCGAAATAGCCTCTGCCCTGGATGGTACAACTGATATTCGACTTCACGTTGAGCACTGGTATCACGATGCTGTAATGCTGAGCCACGAGATACACGATGCCCACCACTCCGGTGCCGCTTATCACACCCATATCCTTATGGATGCCGTCGGCGCTACCCTTGTCGATGGTAATCAGGTTGTCTGGCTTGTCCAGGCTGTTGGCAACCACCTTGGCAGGGATGAGTCGGTAATTCTGAAGCAGCGCAAACTGGTCGCGATGATAGATGGCACTATCCTTGGTTACCCCATAGAGGCTGTCGCTCAGCTGCTGCACCTGCTGTTCCAGATAGGCATTTCGCTGGGTAAGTTCCTGGTTCACCTTGGTCAGGGAGAAGAAAGTCTCCACGTTGGCATCCCATTCATAGATCTTGCCCGTCACGGCATTGGCGGTAGAAAACCACGCACTGCCTTGGTAGCTGTTATACTGGAACAGAAGCACCATGCTCACCACCTCCAGAATCACGAAGACAAACCAATGGTTGTATTTCTGCAAAAACTCTAAAAGGTTGTGCATACTTAAAAAAATGAATCTGTATATGATTAAAATTCCGCAAATGGGCACAAGTGGTCCAGATGCGGAATTTAAATATCTTGAATATTATCTCATCAGGAATGAGAAACGATCCACATTCTTCAATGCGATACCGGCACCCTTAGCCACACTGTGCAATGGATCCTCGGCGATATGGAATGGGATGTTGATCTTGTCCTGGAGTCGCTTGTCGAGACCGCGGAGCAGAGCACCACCACCTGAAAGCCAGATACCGTTCTTCACGATGTCGGCGTAAAGCTCTGGTGGAGTATTCTCGAGAGCAGAGAGTACTGCATTCTCAATCTTGGCTACAGTCTTGTCCAGACAGTGAGCAATCTCCTGATAGCATACAGGAACCTCCATAGGGAGCGCTGTGATACGGTTAGGGCCATGAACGATGAAGTCTTCAGGAGCCTCATCACCCAGATCGGTCAGAGCAGAACCCACATGAATCTTGATGCGCTCAGCCATACGCTCGGAAACCTTCACGTTGTGCTGGCGGCTCATATACTCCTGGATGTCGGCTGTAAGGTCGTCGCCGGCAGTACGGATAGAGTTGTTGGATACGATACCACCCAGAGAGATGACTGCAATCTCGGTGCTACCACCACCTATATCAACTATCATGTTACCTTCTGGTGCCTCTACGTCGATACCGATACCGATAGCAGCAGCCATAGGTTCAAAAATCAAATATACGTCGCGACCGTCAGCATGCTCGGCAGAGTCACGTACGGCACGAAGCTCTACCTCAGTAGAACCAGAAGGAACACCTATCACCATACGGAGTGAAGGTGAGAACAATCGGCTTCCTGTATGAACCATCTTGATAAGTCCACGCATCATCTGCTCGCAGGCAGTAAAGTCGGCGATAACGCCATCACGCAGAGGACGGATTGTACGGATGTTGTCATGAGTCTTCTCGTACATCATCTTTGCCTTCTCGCCTACGGCAATCATCTTGTCGGTGCGGCGGTCGAGGGCAACAACAGAAGGTTCGTCCACTACAATCTTATCATCACTGATAATGATGGTATTGGCGGTACCCAAGTCCATTGCGATTTCCTGAATAAATGAAAAAAATCCCATTTGAAATGTAAATCTAATATTTTAAGCTTAAAATCTTTCCTTTTGTAGTCATCTTCCCGCCCTCTCTTTCAAGAGCGGGAAGAGTTGCGAGATGAATAGGTTTACCTAATTTATTACTTGGCAAACCAAGCGTGGATAGCAGTATCATAGTGAGAACTTACGCCGAATGCACGCTCTGCGAACATCTTGCGGTCCTCAATGTCGGTTTCTGCACCCTTCTTCTTCAGGATGTCGAGAAGCACGCTGTACTCAGCCTTGCTAGGAACGATTACCACGTCCTTGAAGTTCTTGGCACCGGCACGGATCAGAGAGATACCGCCGATATCAATCTTCTCAATGATGTCGGCATCGCTGGCGCCGCTTGCTACAGTCTGCTCAAATGGATAGAGATCCACGATAACGAGGTCGATAGAAGGAATCTCAAACTCCTTCATCTGCTCCTGGTCGCCCTCATTGTCGCGACGAGCCAAGATACCTCCAAATATTTTTGGATGAAGAGTCTTCACACGACCACCGAGGATTGATGGATATGTGGTAACATCCTCAACTTTTTCACATTCATAACCCAAAGATTCGATAAACTTCTGAGTACCACCTGTACTCAGGAACTTAACTCCCTCTTCATTCAACTTGGCGAGCAACTCGTCCAAGCCATCCTTGTGAAAGACAGACACCAAAGCTGTCTTGATCTTCTTTGTTTCAGCCATTGACTTTATATATTACGAATTCTTATATTCAATATGGTTTCTAAAAACGCTGCAAAGGTACAAAGAATATTTGGAATACACAAATATTTAATACCTAATTATCACATTATTTAAAAGATATTTGCGATAAATCAAGTAATGGTTCAGCCATTTTGACAGAAGCTATTCTGCGAATAGGGAAAAAGAAAGGAAAAAGCAGACAAAATGTCAGAAAAACGCAAAAAAACACGCAATGGGCACGCTATTCGCATCCCCGGATTACGATGCCGGAAGCCATCAAGGCCGAAGCATCATCCAAGGCTGAAAGTCTGAAAGAACTGAAGCCAGATAACAAGAAGTAGAACAAATAACATTTAGAAAGGAGATTAAGATATGACATTCGACAAATTTACAATCAAGGCGCAGGAAGCGGTGCAGGCCGCTGTGAACATAGCGCAGAGAAATGGTCAGCAGACCATCGAACCGGTGCATCTTCTCAGTGGTATCATCGAGAAAGCACCTGATGTAACCAACTACATCTTCCAGAAGCTGGGTATGAACGGCAACCAGATTGCCATGCTCCTGCAGCAGGAGATGCAGCACTTGCCTCGTGTGCAGGGTGCTGGTCAGCCATACCTCTCGGGCGATACCAACCAGATATTGCTCAATGCCGAGGACATCGCCAAGAAGATGGGAGATGAATTCGTTAGCGTGGAGCCTATCCTCCTCGCTATCCTCAAAGGCAACTCTACTGCTGCCCGAATCCTCAAGGATGCGGGTGCCAACGAGAAAGACCTCACCGCAGCCGTCCAGGCTTTGCGACAGGGTCAGAACGTGAAGAGCCAGAGTGCCGACGAGAACTATCAGAGTCTTGAAAAATATGCCAAGAACCTGGTAGAACAGGCTCGCAGCGGCAAGCTCGACCCAGTAATCGGTCGTGACGAAGAGATTCGCCGTGTGCTCCAGATTCTCTCTCGCCGTACCAAGAACAATCCTATCCTTATCGGTGAGCCGGGTACTGGTAAGACCGCTATCGTTGAGGGACTTGCAGAGCGTATCGTTCGTGGCGATGTGCCTGAGAATCTGAAGAACAAGCAGCTCTATTCTCTCGATATGGGTGCACTGGTTGCCGGTGCCAAATACAAGGGTGAGTTCGAGGAGCGCCTGAAGAGCGTCATCAAGGAGGTAACCAATGCCAACGGTCAGATTATCCTCTTCATTGATGAGATTCATACCCTGGTAGGTGCTGGCGGTGGCGAGGGTGCCATGGATGCAGCCAACATCTTGAAGCCAGCCTTGGCTCGTGGCGAATTGAGAGCCATCGGTGCCACTACCCTCAACGAGTATCAGAAGTACTTCGAGAAGGATAAGGCGCTGGAGCGTCGATTCCAGACTGTGATGGTGAACGAGCCAGACGAGGTAGATGCCATCAGCATTCTTCGTGGTATCAAGGAGCGTTACGAGAACCACCACAAGGTTCGTATCCAGGATGATGCCTGCATAGCAGCTGTCAAGTTATCAGAGAGATATATCTCTGACAGATTCCTCCCGGATAAGGCCATCGACCTGATGGATGAAGCCGCAGCCAAGCTCCGTATGGAGCGTGACTCCGTGCCAGAGGAGCTGGATGAAATAACCCGTCACTTGAAGCAGTTGGAAATTGAACGTGAGGCTATTAAGCGTGAAAACGACCAGCCTAAGATTCAGCAGCTCGACAAGGAGATTGCAGAATTGAAGGATAAGGAGCACGACTTCCGTGCAAAGTGGGAAGGCGAAAAGACTCTTGTTAACAAAATTCAGCAAGACAAGCAGGAGATAGAGAACCTCAAGTTCGAGGCTGAGCGCATGGAACGTGAAGGCAATTACGAGCGTGTTGCCGAGATTCGCTACTCCAAACTGGTAGCTCTCGAAGAGGATATCAAGAAGATTCAGGAGCAGCTGAAGAGTATCCAGGGCGGTGAGGCGATGATTCGCGAAGAGGTGACTGCCGATGATATTGCAGAGGTAGTAAGCCGCTGGACCGGAATACCAGTAAGCCGTATGATGCAGAGCGAACGTGAGAAACTGCTCCATCTGGAGGAGGAACTCCACAAGAGAGTCATCGGTCAGGACGAGGCAATCACTGCCGTAAGTGATGCCGTACGCCGCAGCCGTGCCGGCTTGCAGGATCCAAAGCGTCCTATCGCCAGCTTCATCTTCCTCGGTACCACTGGTGTCGGTAAGACTGAGCTTGCCAAGGCTTTAGCAGAATATCTCTTCAACGACGAGTCGATGATGACGAGAATTGATATGAGTGAGTATCAGGAAAAGTTCAGTGTCACCCGTTTGATTGGAGCGCCTCCGGGGTATGTAGGATACGATGAGGGTGGTCAGTTGACCGAGGCTGTTCGCCGCAAGCCATACAGTGTGGTTCTCTTCGATGAGATAGAGAAGGCTCACCCAGATGTCTTCAACACCCTGCTCCAGGTATTGGACGATGGCCGTTTGACAGATAACAAAGGTCGTGTGGTCAACTTCAAGAACACCATCATCATCATGACTTCCAATGCGAGCCGTGAGATGTTGAAGAAGACCTTCCGTCCGGAGTTCCTGAACCGAATTGACGACATCATCACCTTCCAGCCATTGACCAAGGATCAGATTGCCAAGGTTGTTGAGTTACAGATGAACAGAGCCAAGAAGATGTTGGAGCCACAGGGCTTCGATCTCCGCTGGACTCCAGCCGCCATCGGTTATCTTGCCGAGGTAGGTTACGACCCAGAGTTTGGTGCCCGCCCTGTAAAGCGTGCCATCCAGGATTACGTATTGAACGATTTGAGCAAGAAGATTCTTGCCGAGGAAGTTAGCCGTGAGAAGCCAATTACCATCGACTACTCAGAGGCAACCGGCATCGAGTTCAAGAATCTCTAAAAGATAGATTTTTATCATTTCCTATTATATGAGAAAGGTTCCTTCGGGGAGTAACATCCCCGTCGGGACCTTTTTTTATGCATGCATTCCCC
Source organism: uncultured Prevotella sp. (assembly GCA_900557035.1). Taxonomy (GTDB): domain Bacteria; phylum Bacteroidota; class Bacteroidia; order Bacteroidales; family Bacteroidaceae; genus Prevotella. The sequence goes on from USRA01000047.1 coordinate 15,642, forward strand.
AACTTTTTGGGGAATATTTCCACAGAGTTTCCTCACATTCCACACCATTCATTTTTGGCACAAAACGCATAAACGCTTGATTATCAACACAAAGTCATTTTCCTCATCTTTTTGGCACGCAGATTGTGACTATGATTAGCGGGTTCGACAATGAATCCACAAACAAATAAGTAACATCAATTAGTAACAATTTAAAAAAGATAAGATTATGAAGAAGTTTATGTTTGCAGCTATCGCAGCTTTGGTTATGGTTTCAGTAAGCAACGTTTTTGCATCAAGCAAAATGGTAAGTAACGCTCAGGTTGCTCCTGTTGATACAGTAGCTCCAAATGCACCTTCCGATTCATTGGCAGTAGATGCTCCTGTTCAGCCACAGGCTGCAGCAGAGGATTCTACCCAGCAGGAAACTACTGAGCAGAAGGAGACTACAGAACAGCAGACAGCAGATCAGACAGCTACAGAGCAGCAGACGATTGCTGAATAATAAAATAGGAAAAGACAATTCATTTTGCAGGCGTTATACAAGAAAGAATAGATTAGGTTAGTTTTTTAAAGGTAATAAGACTTATTCAGGTTTCCATAGAATTTACATGATTTTCAAATATAAGATAGAATTTTAGGTTCGGTTTAGTGAAAAGTGAAGTCTGTTGGCAGTGATACCAGCAGACTTCTTGCGTTTTTGGGATCCCTCCTCTTTCTGTTTTTTCATTACCACTTGATGAATCTTTGCAACTTTGGCTTCAAATCCTCATACTGGGAATAGTCGAACATCAAACATTTATTAGCATCCTTGAAAGGGATAACAGCATGGTATTCGCCTGCAGCAAAACAATCAATCTGATAAGGATGATAGGTCAAGACGATACCTTCTGGAAGTACTGCGAAATGAGTCAGAGGAAAATCCTTTTCGGTAAATGCCTTTTCAGTGTATCCCGTCCATCCTGCCCATTCATCACAGGAGTAGTTATGTACGAGAAATGACTGCATCACCTCAACCATACCGTTTGTATCAACCATAGGACAATGGAAGGAGAATATGCTATTGGTAAAATACTCCCATGAACTTTCCCGTTCATAGTTGAAATCATATTCTTTCTTCAAACTCTCCAAAACCAGATGTCGGAACCGTTGCAGCATAGCTGATTTCACAGTGTTGCCAACATCTACAAATACACCTTTCTTCTTGTCGTATGTGATGTAATACTCACGAGGCAAATCATGAAAGCCCCCATTGTAAAGGCTCGCCCTATAGTAATAGGTGGTATAGTCTTGACAATCCACAACCTTCTTCACCTTGATATCGCAAGTCATTCTCACCTCCAACGTATCTTCTATCTGATACTCTGCCCGACAGAGCTTCTCCCACAACACGCCATAATCATCCAACGAATGCAGCATATCCCTAAGTGATGTACACTTGCCTACAGGAATATCTTTGCTGCTTTCCAACTGGAAGAACGCATCATCCCTTACAGCAGTCATCATCCATTCACGGATTGACCTGTCAGCACCAGTATTACCCTTAGGAATTTCCAAATCCACATTAAAACCGGCATCCATACTTTCGTACTTGTTTCTTGGCTTGATATGATAGTCCTTTATCGTCCTTTCGACAGATATATCTTTTGATTCGGCAATCTTTCTCGAATGATATAAGTCGCCAAATGGAACATCTATCGTTTGGGCACCAGCCACTAAATTCAAGAATCCCTTTTTCCTGGGTATCCGACAATACACATCATTCTGTAGCCCAAAGCATTTCCCATCAGAGAAACATAGCGTATCAGAACTTGCGAAAAGAAACAAGTCAT
>USRA01000048.1 GCA_900557035.1 uncultured Prevotella sp.
TCCACGGAACATCTCACCGCTATGTTTCTAAGCGTGTTTGCGAGATTCTCGGTCTTGACCAGAATAACTCAAAGGTAATCACTTGCCACATCGGTAACGGTGGCTCTGTTGCTGCTGTATTGAACGGTAAGGTTTTGGATACTTCAATGGGCTTGACTCCATTGGCTGGTTTGATGATGGGTTCACGTTGTGGTGACATCGATGCTTCTGCTGTTACTTATCTGATGGATAAGTTGAATATGAAGCCACAGGAGATGGCTGACTTCCTGAACAAGAAGAGTGGTGTGCTCGGTATCACTGGTATTTCTTCTGATATGCGCGACATCGAGAACGCTGCAAACGAGGGTAACGAGAAGGCTCAGCTGGCTCTCCGCATGTACGAGTACCGCATCAAGAAGTACATCGGTGCTTACACAGCAGCTATGGGTGGCGTTGACGCTATCGTATTCACAGCTGGTGTTGGTGAGAACCAGACCGGTCTCCGTGAGGAAGCTTGCAAGAACCTGGAGTATCTTGGCATCAAGATCAATAAGGAGGTTAACGACAAGGTTCGTGGTGAGGAAGCTATCATCTCTACCGATGACAGCAAGGTGAAGGTAGTAGTAGTTCCTACCGACGAGGAGATTGTTATCGCTCGCGATACAATGGAATTGGTTTCTAAGAAGTAATTCCACACAATACGATATAATATAAGGTGAAGACTCAAGACAGCAATGGATGGTCTTCACCTTATTTATTTCTTATCATTATTACATGATGAGGCTCCTGCCTGCTGAGGATGGAAGCATCACTTAAATTTTGAGAATTATGAAAACAAAGATTGTAACTTTCGGAGAAATATTGCTTAGAATCTCTAAGCCTGGTTATCAACGATTATTCCAAGGTCACCGTATGTTCGGCAACTATGGTGGCAGTGAGGCAAATGCTGCCATCTCTCTGGCTCACTTGGGCGATAACGTGGAGTATGTAACCCGATTGCCATACGGCGAGATGGGCGAAGCTGCGCTGATGCATCTCAGGGAGTTTGGTTTGAATGTTTCTCATGTGGTGCGTGGTGGCGATCGTCTCGGTACCTATTACTTCGAGGAAGCTGTGGCGATGCGCAACTCCCGTGTAGTCTATGACCGCAAGAACTCTTCTTTCTATTCCTTGAAGCGTGGTATGGTAAAATGGGATCAGGTACTGGCTGATGCTGCCGTATTCCATTGCTCAGGTATTACCTGCGCCATCAGTCGTGATGCGATGGAATCTACCATGGATGCCATCAAGCTGGCGGTTGCTGATGGGCTGACCATCGCCTGCGATATCAACTATCGCAAGAATCTCTGGGGATATGGTCTGGAACCTCACGATGTGCTCTTCCAGATGATGCAGTATAGCGACATCATCTTCGGTGATCAGAATGAGTGGGAGGTAGCCAGTGGAGTGCCTCATATTCCTTTCGAGGCTTTGGATGAGAATTATGTAATAGCCAGGGAGGCTTATCTGTCGTATTTCCGCAAGATGCACCGTCTCTTCCCTAAATGCAAGAAGATGGTGATGGCTGTAAGAAACCAGATTGCCAGCAGCCATCATACCTTGAGCGGTCTGCTCTATGATGCAGTAGAGGATCAGCTCTATACAACGAGAATCTACGACATACAGCCTATCGTAGATCCGATGGGTGTAGGCGATGCCTTCATTGCTGCCTATATCCACGCTCACCAGAAGTGGGGCGATGAGAACCAGTATTGCCTGGATTTCTCTCTATCGGCAAGTGCCATCAAGAATACGATTCCGGGCGATCAGAATCTGGTATCTGAAGAGGAAATCATCAGTAATATGACTTCTTCGGGAGGAAGAATCCAGCGATAGGAATAAAACAAGATTACAATAGAACTATAAGATTCGTGTGATAAGAATAAAGGGCAGTCCAAATCGGGCTGCCCTTTATTCTTGTAGCTTATTGATTGTTATGGTTGGCTCTCGCCTTCTACATATTCTTCCATAAACATGTGTTCGCCATCGAATACGGCATAGGTGAACTGCCATATCCAGTCGCCCAGAATCATCAGGCGGGTCTTCTTGCTCAGCATCAGGTCCAGCTCTATGTGGCGGTGTCCGAACATGAAGTAGTCTATATCCTTGTGACTTTGCATGTACTGTTTGGCAAAGCGTACCAGGAATTCTTTCTTTTCGCCCATATAAGGCTCTTCCTTGCCATCGGCACGTTTCAGACGGCTATGCTTCGCCCAGTTCAGTCCCAAAGACAATCCCCAGCGTGGATGTATGGCATTCAGCAGCCGTTGGCAGGTGCGGTTGTGGAACATCGCCTTCAGGAGCTTGAACTTCTTGTCCGGGTCACCCAGTCCGTCACCATGGGCAAGGAAGAACACCTTGTCGTAAATTTCCACGGTCTGTGGTTTATGGTGAACGATCAGTCCGCACTCTTCTTCCAGGTAGCCGTATGTCCATAAGTCGTGGTTGCCGGTGAAGAAATGTACTTCCACTCCCATATCCGTCAACTCCGAGAGCTTACCCAGGAATCGGGTGTAGCCTTTCGGTACCACATATTTATACTCGTTCCAGAAATCAAACATATCGCCCAGCAGATAGATGGCTGCAGCCTTGTGCTTGATGCTGTCGAGGAAACGTACGAGTCTGCGTTCCTGCATTCTGCCGTGTGGGATTGCCCACGAGCCGAGATGCGCATCAGAGAGGAAATATACATTTTTCATAAGCGATTCTTTTTAAGTGAAGAGTGAAGAATGAAGAGTGAATAATTCAACGGTTTGGGCTATTCGAAACCAAGTTCTACACGAGCTTCCTCGCTCATCATACTCTGATCCCAGGCTGGTTCGAATACTAGGTTTACATTGGCAGACTTGATTCCCTCTACGCTATCCACCTTGGTGCGCACATCCTCAAGGATGAAGTCGGCTGCAGGGCAGGATGGGGCAGTGAAGGTCATGTCAAGATCTACGGTAGCATCGTCTTTTACGTCTATCTTGTAAATCATGCCGAGATCCCAGATATTCACTGGTATTTCAGGGTCGTAAACGGTCTTGAGAACATCTACGATCTTTTCTTCTATCTTTGTCTTTTCTTCTTGTGTCATAATAATCTTTGTTTTTGCCTACAAAGATACTGCAAAATGGGGACAATACAAAAAGAAAAGACACTTTTTTCTTCGTGCCTGCTTAATAATACCGGAAAAAGTCTATAATTTGCCTTTATCGTGATAGGAATAAAAGGCTCCATCGGTGATGATGACATGGTCCATGAAGAAGATGCGCATGATTTCGCAGGCTTTCTGAATCTGAAGGGTAAGCTGGTCGTCTGCCTTGCTGGGGAGCGGACTGTTGCTCGGATGGTTGTGACAGAAGGCGATGATGGTGGCGTTGTTGAGTACGGCTTCCTTGATGAGCAGTCGGATATCCACGGCTGTTTCCGTAATGCCTCCGTGCGAGATACAGGAAGCCTTGATGAGCTTGAAATTCTGGTTCATCATCAATACCCATGCTTCCTCGGTATTGAGATCCTGCATCTTGGGGAGCATATAGTTGTAGATGGCGAGAGAAGAACCCAAATCCGGGCGATAGCCTATCTTGTCAAGGGCACGACGCTTCCCCAGCTCACAGGCTGCAAGCACGGTAATCGCTTTCGCGGGTCCCATACCTTTGTAGCGGGTGAGTTCCTTGATAGTCATCTTGCCGAGAGTATTGAGATTGTTGTCGCAGTCTTTCATGATGTGTTTCATCAAATCTACTGCGCTCTCGTCTTGAGAGCCGGAACCTATTAATATGGCTAGCAGTTCGGCATTGGATAGTGCTGATGCTCCTAGTCGCTCCAGTTTTTCACGAGGTTTGTCTTCCTCTGCCCATTGCGAAATAGAAAGCTTCTCACTCATAGTGTGATCTATTTATAGAAAGTCTTGTTGTATGCGCTGAATTCGCTTTGTCCGAGCAGGCATCTCTTCCACCAGGCTGAAAGGAATCCGCAGCCGTAACCCATCAGTTGGGTGAAGGCGGCACGGATGCTCAGCACGCCAATCTTCACACTGTGATTCTCCCTGCTGCTGTCGATGAACAGCGCAATGATATAGAGAATGATGCCAAGTAGGCCGATGCAGCCCAATGCTGCCATCGCATTGCCCAGGGTAGGGAATACGTGGACGGTGCCCAGCATATACGGCAAGAAACCGAAGAAGAGCAGAAGGAGCGTACCTATCACGCCCACGGTGAAGACCATCGGCAGGAGATGTACGAGCTTGAGGCTCTCGGGATATTTCTTGTAGAGGTTGATGCGGGCGATACCGCTGTTATATACCTGTCGCCAGAATTTGCGGAAATCGGTGCGGCGCTTATGCCATACCCATGCTTCAGGGAACAGACGGCAACGGCAGCCTGCCTTGAAGATACGGATGGAGAAATCGATGTCCTCACCAAAACGCATGTTTGAAAAGCCATTCAACTTGAGATAAACATCCCTGCGGATGCCCATGTTGAATGAACGAGGGTAGAACTTATCCATCTTCTTCTTTCCGCCACGGATACCACCGGTGGTGAAGAAAGAAGTCATGGAATAAGAAATGGCTTTCTGAGTATCTGTAAATGATGAGTGTGCCTTGTCTGGTCCGCCGAAAGCATCGGCAGGTTCACGGCTCAACTCATCACTTACAGCCTTCAGATAGCCCTCTGGCAAGACTACGTCGCTGTCGAGTATCAGCAGATACTCGCCCTTGGCACGCTCGGCACCATAGTTGCGACTCTGACCCGGACCAGAGTTCTCCTTATAGTAATAATGTATATCCATCAGGTTTTCGTATCGCTTGCACACTTCCTCGCAGGGAGTCTGTGAGCCATCCTCTACGATGACAACCTCGAAGTCCTTCTCCGTCTGATGGGTAAGGCTCTCTAACAGTTCGTCCACTTCGTCAGGACGGTTGAATACTGGTACTATGATGGAATATTTCATTCTTCTTACTATTAAGGGTTAAGTTTGCTCGATAAGAGCGTAATCTTCTTGTTGAAAGACGGATTACTCGCTTACACGACCGAGGTAGCTGCCGTCACGAGTATCAACCTGGATGGTCTCGCCCTCGTTAACGAACAAAGGAACGCGAACCTCAGCACCAGTCTCGAGAGTAGCTGGCTTGGTAGCGTTGGTAGCAGTGTTACCCTTTACACCTGGCTCAGAGTGAGTGATCTTCAGGGTAGTCTTTGCTGGCATTTCAGCCAAGAGGATAGTACCGTCTGTAGTATCAGTAACAACCTCAACTACGTCACCCTCCTTCATATACTGACCGCCAGTAACGTTCTCCTTAGCGATAGGCACCTGCTCGAAAGTCTCCTGGTTCATGAAGATGCAACCAGTAGCGTCCTCGTAGAGGTACTGGTAAGGGCGGCGCTCAACGCGAACATCCTCCAATTTGAAACCTACCTGGAATGTACGTTCCAATACACGACCGTCGGCAACATTCTTCAATTTTGTGTTCATTACGGTGTTACCTTTACCTGGCTTTCTGTGCTGAAAGTCGATACAAACCCATACTTTGCCATCCATGCGGATGCAAGTTCCAATCTTAATTTCCTGTGAATTAATCATTTCTTGTTTTATCTTGAATGTTATTATTATTCTCGTAATCGGGTGCAAAGTTACGGCAAAATGATGAAAAAACAAAGGGAAAATCGAAAAAAACATAAATATTTAAGCTAAATTTGGTAGTTTTCTTGGTTATTTGAGAAATTATGCGTAATTTTGCAGCCCAAAAAGGGCGTATTTTGCTCTTTTGTGAAGAATATTAATTAAAAAATAAATAAGAAAAATGAAAAGAACATTTCAGCCTCACAATCGTCGTCGCGTGAACAAGCATGGTTTCCGTGAGCGTATGGCAACAAAGAATGGTCGTCGCGTATTGGCTTCTCGCCGTGCTCATGGCCGCAAGAAGTTAACTGTTTCTGACGAGCACCACGGAAAGTAATTTCCGATAGGGAAATTCGTCTTCGACGATGACATTAAAAGCAGCAAGGAGAGATTCTTTGCTGCTTTTTGTGTTTTTATGACTTTTTATATTGTGATGAAACGCAAAAACTTGGCGTTTTATTTTGTATTGTCTTCGATTATTCCTATCTTTGCACCAAAAAAGAAAGAATGACTTCATCTGAGTTTATAAATAAGTTTAAGAGTAAGTATCTCTGGGGCAACCTGGGCGCCATGTTCCTGGTGCTGGTTTTGCTCTGCGTCGGTGTCAAGTTCGGCATCGATATCTACACCCATCATGGTGAGGCCATCCGTGTGCCGGATATCAGATACAAGAATATCAATGATGCCACCCGCATCCTTGATGATGCCGGATTGGAAATTGTGGTTTCGGATACCGGATATGTTCGTTCGCTCCCTGCCGATTGTATCCTGGAGCAGACGCCGGTGTTCGGAGAGGTGGTAAAGTCGGGACATATCATCTATGTCACGATCAACTCCAACCATTCTCCTCGCATCACCATTCCTGATGTCATCGACAACAGTTCTCTGAGAGAGGCGATGGCTAAGTTGACCGCCATGGGATTCAAGCTGGGTTCACCGGAATACATACCTGGCGAGGAAGACTGGGTTTATGGTATTCTCGTTAAGGGCAGGCATGTGGTGGCTGGCGATAAGGTTTCTATCGATGATGTGCTCATCATTCAGGTAGGTAATGGTCAGCGCGACACTACCGACTCCTTCGATATGGTGGATCCTGTCTATCACGAGAACGATGATGTGATGGAGGGAGAAGGTGATGGTACTGAAAGCACCGAAGATAACTTCGAGGTGGTTCCGGGAACTGAATCTACAGAAACAGCCCCTGCTACACACGAACACCAGCAGAAAGAGGTGGTGGAGTAGGAGAAATGAAAAGTGAAGAACGATGAGTGAAGAATTCAATAGTAATACGAATGATATTTTTAGATTATATATATAATAAGGTATATGCTCCTGTAGAGGATGACTTCGATTTTGGAGGCGATGACCTCTACGAGCACTGGAAGGTGCAGGTGGATGCCAACCAGGATCCTGTCCGCATAGACAAGTATCTGGCTGATAAGATGGCTTACCAGAGCCGCAACCGCATTCAGCAGGCTGCTGATGCCGGATTCATTCATGTAAACGGTAAACCGGTGAAGAGCAACTACAAGGTGCGCCCGAACGACATCGTTACGCTGATGCTCGACCGCCCTCGTCATGAAACAAGCATCAAGCCGGAAGAAATCGACATCAATGTGGTTTATGAAGACGACCAGTTGATGGTGGTTAACAAAGAGGCAGGAATGGTGGTTCATCCGGGAGCCGGAAACTTCCATGGTACCCTGATTCAGGCTGTGGCCTGGCACCTGCGCGATATGCCTGAGTTTGATGCCAACGACCCGGAAGTGGGTCTGGTCCATCGCATCGACAAGGATACCAGCGGATTGCTCGTGGTAGCCAAGACTCCAACGGCAAAGACGGCATTGGGCAAGCAGTTCTTTAACAAGACTACCCATCGCAGCTACAACGCCCTGGTATGGGGTAATATCGTGGAAGATGAGGGACGCATCGAGGGTAATATCGGCCGTGACCCCAAGAATCGTCTCCGTATGAAGGTATTCGATCCGGATAGCGGTATTGGCAAGAGTGCGGTTACTCATTATAGGGTTTTGGAGCGCTTCGGCTATACCACCTTGGTGCAGTGCATCCTGGAAACAGGTCGTACCCATCAGATCCGTGCCCACATGAAGCAGATTGGTCATCCGCTCTTCATGGATGAGACCTATGGTGGTGCCGAGATCCTGAGAGGTCAGCGCAGCAGTGGTTACAAGGCTTTCATACAGAATTGCTTCAAGCTCTGCCCACGTCAGGCTCTCCATGCCAAGACCCTCGGTTTTGTTCATCCTACAACAAAGGCGCAGATGGACTTCGACAGTGAGTGGCCGGAAGATTTTAGACAATTAATAGAAAAGTGGCGCGGCTTCATCGCAGGCACCACAAAAGATACATTCAAAAATATTTAGAGATTATGGAAAATAGCAAGAGAACGATAGCCATCGTATGTGGTGGTGATTCTTCTGAGCACGATGTTTCTTTGCGCTCAGGTCAGGGTTTGTACTCATTCTTCGACAAGGAGCGTTATCATATCTATCTCGTCGATGTAAAGGGCACCGACTGGCACGTGGCTTTAGATAACGGTGAGACTATTGATATTGACAAGAACGACTTCTCGTTTGTGAAAGACGGCAAGCATATCTATTTCGATTATGCTTATATCACCATCCACGGACAGCCTGGCGAGAATGGTGTGATGCAGGGCTACTTCGACCTCATCCACTTGCCATATTCTACAAGTGGTGTGCTGGTAGAGGCTATGACATTCGACAAGTATGTGCTCAACAACTACCTGCGTGGTTTCGGTGTGAACGTGGCTGACAGTATCTTGCTCCGTCGTGGCGAACAGTATGATGAGGACGAGATTGCCGAGCGCATCGGTATGCCTTGTTTCGTAAAGCCTGCTGCCGACGGTAGTAGCTTCGGTGTGAGCAAGGTGAAGAATGCTGACCAGTTGGCTCCAGCCCTCCGTGTAGCTTTCATGGAGAGCAACGAGGTGATGATTGAAGGGTTCCTCGATGGTACTGAGATTTCTCAGGGCATCTACAAGACAGCCGAGAAGACCGTTGTCTTGCCAGCTACAGAGGTGGTAACCAGCAATGAGTTCTTCGATTATGATGCCAAGTACAATGGTCAGGTACAGGAAATCACTCCAGCCCGTCTCTCTCCTGAGACTGCAGAAGAGGTGGCAAAGACCACATCCCGCATCTACGATATCCTCCATGCCAACGGTATCATCCGCATCGACTATATCATCTCTAAGGATAAGGACGGTAAGGACAAGGTGAACATGCTGGAGATCAATACCACTCCAGGTATGACCGTTACCAGCTTCATTCCTCAGCAGGTGCGCGCTGCAGGCCTTGACATCAAGGACGTGCTCAGCGACATCGTGGAGAATCAGTTCTAGAATTTATAAATCACATATATGGTTCTGCGACTTTCTCGCAGAGCCATATATATTAAAAGGTATATATTAAAAAGGTATATATTATGAAGATCCCTCAAGAATTTGATACCATTCGACCTTGGGAGCCGGAAGACCTTCCTGAGGTGTTCGACCGTTTGCTTTCAAACGATCAGTTCAAGCAAGTACTTGCTTATCTTTATCCACAAGTTCCTTTTGAGATGATTGCCCAGAAGTTGAAGGCTTGCAAGACCAATCTCGACTTCCAGTTGGCTTTCGCCTACGATTTTGTTCATGGCATCCTGAAGAAGGCAGCAACAGGTTGTGAGATGGATTGTGCTGCCATCGATAATACCCGCAACTATTCCTTCATCAGCAACCATCGTGATATCGTGCTCGATTCAGCCATCCTCGATGTAATGCTTATCGACAATGGCTTCAAGACCACCTGCGAGATTGCTATCGGAGATAACCTTCTGTCTCTTCCTTGGGTCAAGGACCTGGTACGTGTCAACAAGGCGTTTATCGTGGAGCGTGCCCTGAGCATGCGCCAGATGCTGATGTCAAGCAAGCGTCTTTCCGACTATATGCACTTTGCCATCAAGGAGAAGAACGAGAATATCTGGATTGCCCAGCGAGAGGGTAGAGCCAAGGATAGCGATGACCGTACCCAGAAGAGCATCCTCCAGATGATGGCGATGGGCGGTGAAGGCAGCATCATCGACCGCCTGAAGCAGCTGCATCTCGTTCCGCTGTCTATCAGTTATGAGTATGATCCTTGCGACTTCCTCAAGGCTAAGGAGTATCAGCAGAAGCGTGACGTGGAAGGATGGAAGAAGGGACCTATGGATGATCTCGTAAGTATGCAGACAGGTATCTTCGGTTACAAGGGACATGTGCATTATCATGCATCCTCATGTATCGATGAGTATCTGGATACCCTCGACCCTGAGATGCCGAAGCAGGAACTCTTCAATACCATTGCTGCCCATCTTGATCATGAGATACATAGCCACTACCGTCTCTATCCTGGCAATTATGTGGCGCTCGATCTCTTGGAGAATACTGAGGCTCATGCTTCAGAATATACACCGGAAGATAAGGATCGCTTCGAGAAATATATCGCAGGACAGTTGGCAAAGATTGAACTTCCTGACAAGGATGAAGCCTTCCTGAAGGAGAAGATTTTAGCAATGTATGCCAATCCTGTGCGCAATTTCCTTGCTGCAAAGTAGGTGAAGTCCGCAAAATAATGATACTTTATTGCTTTTTACGCAAAAATGTACCATTGATATTGTTAAAAAGTTAGTGTACGATAAACACGAAAGTTAATAAATCTTTCGTGTTTATCGACTTTTTATTAAAAAAATAACCTTTCTTACGAATAATACACGAATTGAGTAAAAAAGTATCACCTTTTTTCGAAAAAGTATTGTACTTTTGCAGCGGTGATACGAATGTGAGCGATACCACTAAAAGATCGTTTCACATCGTTTCGCTTGAAATACAGCTAAAATAACATAACTATCAAAATAAAAAGTAATGACCTGTCTTTTAGTAAGGTGAAGTTGACCTTTTTTGCTTTTCTTCCGTACTTTCTTGTATAATTGCTGAAAAGATTTGGTGTTTACGAGTTTTTATTGTACTTTTGTATGCTGTAAGCAAGTAGGTTTAGTAGTGTATGCTTGTACAACTTAGAGCTTATTACAGGGTAACTTTGCGACTCACACCGAACGGTGTGAATGCGTGCATCGGACGAAGTAAGTGCGTGCGGCGTTCGGTGTGAGCACGTGCATCGTTCGACGCACGTCGGAAAGTCCTGCAACTTCAAGCTTATATCACTAGTACTTAGCGCCTTATAACATACTTGTAATAACAGCTAATAATACTAAACTATGGCAATAAAGTATGAAATCCATTCCATCCATAACTCGAAGGGCGAAGGTGGAGAACAGAAATTTGTCCGGTTGCGTGACCACGAACCGATGACCAGTAAACAGATAGAGCAGCATATAGAGCAGGCATGTTCGCTTACCAGGGGTGATGTGCAGGCTGTAATGACATCGCTGCACGATCTTATCGTGACCGAGCTCTCTCATGGCGCCCGTTTCTATCTTCCACAAGTGGGCTATCTCTCGCTGTCTGTTACAACGGTGTTGCCGGAAGGTAAATCCATGGATAAGGTAACGGGTAATAATATCCGCTTGCGTAACATCAACTTCAAGCCTACTGCCGAATTGTTGAACGAGGTGGCTAGCCAGGTAAGGTTCGAACGCTCTAAATATACTACGAAGTCTCGCAGATACACCGAAGAACAGTTGTGGGATAAGATTGTGGCTTTCATAAAAGAGCATGACTATATTTGCCGGCGCGATATGGAATACCATTTCTCCCTGCGCCAGCAGACAGCCTTGAAATGGTTGAAGCATTTTACCGAGAAAGGGCTTCTGGTAAAGGAGGGGGCAATAAATGCTCCTATCTATTTCCTGGCAAAAGACAATAAAGGCAATGAATACAATAAAGGCAATGAAGACAATGGAATCTCCCTTCACACTAAACGTCTTGAGCCATAGAAGTTTAGCGTAGCTGTGAAAGGAGAAATGAAAATGGAAATTAAAATTAATACCTGATAAAAATGAATAATTTGATCACTAAAACTTGGAAACCGCTGCTGTCGTTGCTCTTCGGCGTGGCTGTAGTGATATTTTGGGCAGTGCCATTCGTAGGCGGGCTCTGCTTTCAGGAACAGTATCAGATGTTTCTCTTTGATGCCAACTATTTCCTGGAGCGCATTGTGCTGCCGGGAGGATTAGCCGACTATATCAGCGAATTCCTGGTACAGTTCTACTATATGCCAGTATTGGGTGGTGCCTTCATCGGACTGCTCCTGATAGGCATTCAGACTGTCGTATGGGAACTGATGAAGCAATATGGAGCCAAGCATGATTTCCCGGGCTATCTCCTGAGTTTCCTTCCAGGCATCGCCCTGTGGTGCGCCATGGGCGACCAGAACATCCTGCTTTCTTTTGTGGTTGCACTTTTCGGAGCTCTGCTGATGGGATGGATTCACAACCGATTCCACAACCGGTTGGTAAAGGTGGTGTTCGAACTGGTAAGCACGGCATTGGTTTATTGGTTCCTGGGTCCGGTGGTATTCCTTTATGCCGCCCTGATGATAGGTGATACGCTGAAGAATGCGCAACAGAAGGACAGTATCCTTTCCGGAATAGGCTATTCAGTCTGCATCCTTGTGCTTACCATAGCTTGGATCCTGCTGAGCACGCAGACGCTGCAGTATCCAATGCACCGCATCTTTGCCGGACTCAATTATTATCGTTATCCGGGTGTCGTATCTCCGTTGCCTTTTGTTGTGATGGTATGGGCTGTTGTGATTCCTTTTCTGGGGATGATTCCATGCCACCGGAAATCCTTGCAGAAGTTGCAGCAATCCAAAGTGGTCATAGTGTTGAGCTATGTATTGGTGATTGTGGCTTCATGGTTCGGCATCAAGGCTTCTTTTGATGCAATGACCTACGACCTGATAGATTATGATTTCCTGGTTCGCACCGAACAGTGGGATAAGATTATAGAGAAGGCAGAGAAGAAGCCGGCTACCACACCGCTCAGTGTATCGTGTGTGAATCTTGCCTTGAGCCAGAAAGGTGTTCTTGCCGATCGTCTTTTCGAGTTCTATCAGAATGGAGGCGAGGGCTTGTTCCCTACCTTTACCCGCGATATGATTTCGCCGGTATCTACAGCCGAAATCTTCTTCCGTCTGGGTATGGTGAATGATGCCGAAAGATATATGTTCGAGGCGCAGGAGGCGATACCTAATTATCGCAAGAGTGCCCGTCTGACCCGCAGGATTATAGAGTGCGAAATCATTAACGGTAATTACAAGGTAGCAGCCAAGCTGCTCCTCCGACTGCAGAAGACGCTCTTCTATAGCAACTGGGCGAACCAGACCATGGCGCTGCTGGGTAATGAGGAGGCTATCAACCGGCATCCTATCTATGGCAAGCTGCGCAAGTATCGCGAAAAGAAGCAGGACTTCCTCTTCAGCGACCGGGAGATGGACCAGATGCTGGGCTTGCTCTTCCTGAATGATAACCATAACAGGATGGCATACGAATATCTGATGTGCTACGAACTCCTGCAGCGCAATATGGAGAAGTTCGTGCAGTACTATCCGCTGGGCAGATTCGTGGGCTACAATCATATTCCACGTTCCTTCCAGGAGATTCTCATCGGCAACTGGATGAAGACGCATAGCGATCCGCGTTCCATTCCATATAGTGTGGATGCACAGAACGTGAGCAATACGCTCAACTTCATTCAGCTCTATATGCAGAATCCGAAGAATCCTCAGCTTAATCAGCAGCCGTATGTATCCAATGCCTGGCACTATATGGTGATACAAGACAAGGAGGAAGCTAAGAAGGAGGAGAAGAAAACTATATATTAATGTTGAATGTTAAGTGTTAAATGTTAAGTTGGCAATCTTGCTGGTAATTAGTGCATAATACACGTTGATAATATTTGGTTAGAAAATGAAAACGATAAAATCTTTATTGTGTTCTTTGTTGGTTGGAGTGGTGATGGCTTCGCTTAGTGCATGTTGTTACCCTTCGTCGTGGAAAGATGCCAAGGAAATCAATCAATTCCCTAAGATATTCCCCGATTATGTTGGGGTTACAGTTCCTGCCAATATCGCACCGCTCGATTTTAACATGGCGGACGAGGATATTGAGGATATGTATGTATGTGTGCAAGGTCCGAAAACCATAGAGGGGCTATATTCTTACGACAAGAAGTATGCGGACTTTGATGTAGAGGAGTGGCACGACTTCTTGAGAAAAAATAAGGGGGAGGCCGTTCTCGGACGGGCTGGGGCGGAAAACTCACCGTCTCAGTATATGTATTGAAAAATGGTGAAAGGTTCAAATATCAGGACTTCGATATCCATGTCAGCCCATACGAGCTGAAGGACTGGGGCTTAACCTATCGTCGCATAGCTCCTGGCTATGAGGTGTATGGCAAGTTGGGCATCTATCAGCGTAACTTGAGTAATTTCGAGGAAACGGCAATCCTTGAGAATACGGCAGCTCCGGGTGCCTGTCTCAACTGTCATACGGCAAACAGAACCAATCCCGACCAGTTTACCTTCCATGTGCGTGGTGACCATGGTGCTACCTTGGTTTCTCAGAACGGAAAGCGGGAGTGGCTGAAGGCAAAGAACGATTCCCTGAAGGGCTCGATGGTTTATCCTTACTGGCATCCGTCGGGCAAGTATTGTGCTTACAGCACCAATACCACTCATCAGAGTTTCCATGCCGTGAAGGATGAGCGCATCGAAGTTTTCGACCAGGCATCGGATGTCTTCGTTTATCAGCCAGCAACCCATGAACTGATATTGGATTCGCTCCTGATGACGAAAGACCATTACGAGACTTATCCGGTATTCTCGCCTGATGGCAAGACGCTCTATTTCTGCTCTTCTACGGCAGAACCTATCCCAAGCGGGTATAAGGATATCAGATATAATATCTGCAAGATTGGTTTCGATGCAGCTACGGGTAAGTTTGGCAACAAGGTGGATACCATCTTCAATGCCCGTGAACTGGGCAAGAGTGCTACCCATCCCCGTCCTTCGTATGATGGCAGGTATATCATGTTTACGATGAGCGATTATGGCTGTTTCCCTATCTGGCACAAGGAAGCGGACAACTGGCTGCTGGATTTGAAGACGGGACAGGCTCGACCTATGACAGCTGCCAATAGCAGGAATACAGATAGCTGGCACAACTGGAGTAGGGATTCCCATTGGTTTGTCTTTACATCTCGCCGTGGTGACGGTCTCTATACCCGTCTTTATCTTGCCTGCATCGATGACAAGGGCAATGTAAGCAAGCCGTTCCTCTTGCCTCAGCGCAATCCGAAAAAGTACTACGACGAATTGCTGGATTCCTATAATACACCTGATTTCACATCCAAACCGGTAGAGCTGGATGCCCGTGCGGCAGGAAATGAAATCATGAGTGATAAGAGGATTCCGACGACGGTTAGATAGCAGAATCTTGATAATTCTTTATTTTGTAGAACATGATTCTTTTTCAGCAATGCACTCCATCTCTATCAACCAGCCGGGGCGGCATACTTTTGCCTCCACGATGATGCGGGGTATCTGTGGATAAAATTGCTGCATCATTCTATCTACCGTATGATAATCGGAGATGTCGCGCAGATAGATGATGAAGTATTGGATATCATTCATCGTGGCATCGCCATCTTTCAGCAGGGCGCCGATGTTTTCAAGCAGTCTGCCAGTCTGGCGCACGATGTCTCCTTCATAGACCACATCTCCATGCTTGTTGATGCTGGTTGTGCCAGAGATGAAGTATTGTTGCTTGAACTGCTGGCTTCCTTCTGGATGGAGGGTATGGGTAGGTAGCGTAAGCCGGGTTCCTCTTTCGAAGGCTACGCCATATTCATGGGTTGGATTCAGATGTTCCAGTGCCCGGAGATACTTCTTGTCCTCTTTCTTGATATGGGGGATGGTGAGGAAGTCGATGGCTACAGCTGCGTGGCGTACCGGAGTGGCACCACCGATACCTGTGCTGGCAATGTAGTGGGTGTCGGCAGTCAATCCCTCTTTGTCGAAGATGTCATTGCGGGCTTCTACTACGCCCTGATAGTTTACATCGATGTTGGTGACGTATATCCAGGTGCGAACCAGGTTGCGTTCCATGGTCATATCCGTACCTTCAATAGTCTTCAGATATTTATTGAAGAGAAAATGGGTCTGCTCGTACGAATCCTTTCCCTTTGCTTCCTCTTCTGTAAGACGAAGACTGTGGAATAAGATGGGTGTAGCTTCATCCGTAGTCTTGATCAGCAGGCTCACCTTGCTGCCATTCAGTGGAGTCTGTTCCACGATAGTGAGGTTTGTACCTTTCAGAAACTCCTGATAAAGGAGAGATTCTTCGAACTCTCTTATCTGGTTCTGGGAGTCGCTGAGGAATACCTTACAATATTGCAAGGTACGATTTTCCAGTTTCTCTGTATCGAGAATGTTACCTAGTTTTAGATACAGAAAGTTAAGGCGATCATTGAATGAACCCTTAGCTTCTGGTGATAGTATTATGTATTTGTCCATCTTGTTTTTCTTTTTTCGCCAGCAAAGGTACGGATAATATCTGAGATATAAGAATATAGACAGGATGAAAAGATAA
>USRA01000049.1 GCA_900557035.1 uncultured Prevotella sp.
TAAGAAACAATATGGAACTATATACTATATTTATGGGGCTAGGAGCCTTGATAGGAACCTGCTTCGCCATCTGGCTTAACACAAAATCAGGTCAGAAGTGGATAGATAATTTATAAAATAAGTTATTATGGAGTTAATAACTATATTTATGGGGCTGAGTGCCGTAATTAGCGCTAGCTTCGCCATTTGGCTCAACACCAAATCAGGCCAGAAATGGATAGACGAGTTATAAAACTCAATAAAATATAATCAACGGGAGGGAACGACAATGAACGAAACACCTTTTAAATTCACATCCGAAGAAAAGGAACAGACACTCCAGATACTGGAGCGCCTGAGAACCGCCGTGGGCGACACATTCAAGCCGGGCGATGAGCAGCATCTGCGTGAAGACATACAGCATGCCTTCATCAACCACCAGATCAAGCGCAACGTCTTCGGCATGAACCCTATACTCGCAGCCCTGCAGACAGCAGAAATCGCAGTGAACGAAATCGGTCTGAAAAGAGACGGCATCATCGCTATCCTGATGCAGACCAGCGTCATCGACGGCTATCAGACCATCGAAGACATCCAGAAGAAATACGGCGACAGCGTGGCGCATATCATCAACGGACTTCTCCGCATTCACGACCTCTACAAGCGCAACCCGATCATCGAGAGCGAGAACTTCCGCAACCTACTCATCTCTTTCTCAGAAGATATGAGAGTAATCCTCATCATGATTGCCGACCGCGTGAACGTGATGCGACAGATACGTGATACCGAACAGAAGGAGGCAAAGCACGAGGTAAGCGAGGAAGCCAGCTACCTCTATGCCCCACTCGCCCACAAGCTGGGTCTCTACAAGCTGAAGAGCGAGTTGGAAGACCTGAGCCTGAAGTATCTGGAGCACGATGCCTACTATATGATCAAGGAGAAGCTGAATGCCACCAAGGCTTCGCGCGATGCCTATATCGCCCGATTCATCCAGCCTATCAAAGAGAAACTGGATGCTGCCGGACTGAAATATCACATGAAAGGACGCACCAAGAGCATCCACTCTATCTGGCAGAAGATGAAGAAGCAGAAGTGCGCCTTCGAGGGCGTGTACGACCTCTTCGCCATCCGCATCATCATCGATGCGCCTAGAGAGAAGGAATACATGCAGTGCTGGCAGACCTTCGCCCTGATTACAGATATGTATCAACCGAACCCGAAGCGTATGCGCGACTGGCTCAGCGTGCCTAAGAGCAACGGATATGAGAGTCTGCACACCACCGTGCTGGGACCGGAAAACAAATGGGTGGAAGTCCAGATTAGAACCGAGAGAATGGACGATATCGCCGAACACGGTCTGGCGGCACACTGGCGCTACAAGGGCATCAAGCAGGGAGAAGGAGGCATAGACGAATGGCTTGCCAACATCCGTGCCGCTCTGGAAAACAACGACGACCTGCAGCTGATGGACCAGTTTACCACCGACTTGAAGGAAGACGAGGTATATGTGTTCACCCCTAAGGGCGACCTGCTGAACTTCCCGAAAGGCGCCACGGTGCTCGACTTCGCCTACTACATCCACTCTCGCATCGGAAACACCTGCGTGGGCGGAAAGATCAACGGCAAGGCGGTAACCTTCCGACAGGAACTGCACTCGGGCGACCAGGTGGAAATCCTCACCCAGAGCAACCAGAAACCACGCAGAGAATGGCTCAACATCGTGCAGACTTCCAAGGCAAAGGCTAAGATCCGACTAGCCCTGAAGGAAACGCAGAAGAAAGATGGACTCTATGCCAAGGAACTGCTGGAACGCCGATTCAAGAACCGCAAGATAGAGATTGACGAGAGCACCATGGCGCGCATCATCAAGAAGATGGGATACAAGGAGACCTCTGATTTCTACAAGGATGTGGCGGAAGAGAAACTCGACGTAAACACCGTGGTGGAGAAATACATCGAAGAGCGTGACCACGATCTCAACCTGAGCAACGCCAACAAGCCTGCCGAAAGTGCCGAGAACTTCGAGTTCGAGAATCCTACCGAGGAACTGCTGAAGCAGAGCGACGACGTGCTGGTAATAGATGAGCACCTGAAGGGCATCGACTTCGAGCTCTCCCACTGCTGCCACCCTATCTACGGCGACCCTATCTTCGGTTTCGTAACCATCAGTAAGGGCATCAAGATCCACCGCATCGACTGTCCGAACGCCAAGGAGCTGCGCCGCCGCTTCGGTTACCGCATCGTGAAGGCAAAATGGAGCGGAAAGGGTACATCGAAGTATGCCATCACCCTGAGAATCATCGGAAACGATGATATCGGCATCATAAGCAACATCACCAACATCATCTCGAAAGAGGATAAGCTCGTGATGAGAGGCATCAACATCTCATCCAAGGACGGTCTGTTTTCGGGAAATGTAACCGTGATGATCGATGATGCCGGCAAGACCGATACACTTATCAAGAAACTGAGTGCCGTAAAGGGAGTAAAGCAAGTGACGAGAATATAATCCCGCAAATGGATATATTTTTTAAGTCCCGCAGATGTTTTTTAAGTCCCACAGATTTCACAGATTTACACAGATTTATTTTTCTGTGTCTGTCTATCAATAAAGAAAAGGTTCAATTCCAAGCCAATGGAATTGAACCTTTTCTTTTATAGATAAATCTGTTTTGATTCCTTTTATCTGTGTAAATCTGTGAAATCTGTGGGACTTAAAAATATCCCCATCTGTGAGATTGTTACTTCGACTTATTCAATCGCTTGATTACCGAGTAGGCATCATACAAGCCCAGCTCTCCAGCCTTGGAAAGATCCTGGATACCAGCCTGCTTGTTGCCACTCTTGGCACGTGCGATACCTCTATTATAATACGCCTCTGCAAGACGGTTGTCAATCTTCAGCGCAATGGTATAATCATCTATCGCCTTGGAAAGCTCGTTTCTTCCGGCATGCAGATTACCCCTGTTATAATAGATGTAGGCATTGTTGCTGTTCATGCGGATGGCATCGCTGAAATCAGCCTCGGCAGAATGGATATTCACCACACCCTTGCCCTGAGCCTTGTTGAACTCATCCATCTCAGCCTGGCAGACGGCACGCTGCCAGTATGCCAGTGCATTCTTATCATCCAGCGAGAGATAATAGGTGAAATCGCTGATGGCAGCCTCGAAATCGCGCAATACGCTATGAGCGATGGCACGACGCATCAATATCGCCTTCTTCTGCTCGATATCCTTCGCCACACTCAGTTCTGCCGAAAGCTTATCGATGAGAGAGAAGATCTTCATAGAACCGTTCTCATCCAACTGCTCCTTGGAACATACGATATAAACCTTGTCCTTCATCTTCTGGTTCATTGCCTCCACATCCTTGTCAAAAGCCTGTACCCCACTCACATTCTGAGTGTTAGGGAAGTAAGAAAGCTGGAACATCGGCAGATAGGCAGTCTCTACCTGGCGGTTCTGGATTCTTCCACGATACTCGCTCTTGTAGTTATGCTCATACTTCGGCTCATCATCCACCACAATAGAGGAGAACTTGTTTGGGTCTATCTCCGAACGCTTGCGCATCTCCTTCTTGGTCTTCGCACTCCAGCGAGGCTGGATACCGAGATGCTTGTTCATCTGCGCCTTGAAAATGCGGAACTCATCCAGCTCTGCCTTCGCCGTCATACCCAGTCGGCGATAGCAATGAGCACGGGCAGAAAGACCAGTCCAGAAGTTAGGAAACTGATCGATTACCGTAGTATAATCGCGGATAGCCGCCTTCAGGTTTCCCGTCTTGTCATGCAGCAGCGCACGGTTGAATATCGCCATGAAGTTCTTCGGCTCCATCTTGATGACGAAGTCGAAATCGGTGATGGCACGGTTGTCATCACCCAACTGCACACGCATCAGTCCACGGTTGTAGTGAGCGAGGAAGTTGTTCGGATCCAGGTCGATAGCGGCATCATAGTCGCTCATCGCACCTCGCAAATTGTTGATGTTGATACGAGCCAATGCTCGGTTGATGTAACTGTTTACATTGTTCGGCTTGAAGTGAAGCGATTTGGTGAGCGCCTCATCAGCCACCTTCCATTCCTTCCGTGCAAGCGCCATATAGGCACGTGTAATCCAGGCATCCCCATCGTATGGATTCAGCTTCAGGCTCTGGTCGAGCCACTTCTCAGCCTGCACCGTATCCTTCTGGTGCAGATACACCTCAGCCTTCAGGGAGTAGGCATTCGAATAATCCTTCCACTTGGTGATGACCGTATCAAGCTCCAGCTGTGCCTTGTCGTAATTCTTCGCCTCCATCTGGCAGAGCGCACGGTTGAACCAGTAGTTGCGGTTGCGGGGTTCCAGTCGGATGGCAGAATTATAGTCGGCAATGGCATCATCATAACGCTGCTGACGGATGCGGCAGATGGCACGCAAGTCGTAGATATCGTTGATATAGGGATTGAGATTAATCGCCTCTGAGGCATCACTCTCGGCACCCATAAAGTCATCGAGATTAAACTTGGCGACACTGCGGTAATACCAAGGCTCATAGAGATAAGGCTTGGCACCGATGGCTAGATTAAAATACTTGATAGAAAGAACGAAGTCCTCGTAGAAGAGAGCACTTCTGCCCGCCGTAACGAGGCGGTCAACTCTATATTGCGCTGATGCTGACAAAGCCGCCAGCACCAGCACAAAAGTGAAAATAAACTTTTTCATCGACGAATCTTGGTACGATAGCTGCAGCGGAACTTACCCTTGATAATGTTCTTGAGCTTGCCAGCTATCATGTTCTTACGGAGAGGAGACACGCGATCCACGAACATCGTGCCCTCCAGGTGATCGAACTCATGCTGCATCACGCGAGCCAAGTAGCCGCTCACCCACTCATCATGCTCCTGGAACTGCTCATCCATATACTTCACATGGATACGGGTAGGACGCACCACCTTCTCATTGATGCCAGGAATAGAGAGACATCCCTCATCAGAAGTATCCTTCTCAGCCTCCTCATCATACTCCAGGATATGAGGATTGATGAAGGCATGACGGAATCCCTTATACTCAGGGAGATCATCGCTGAGCACATCGAGATCGATGACTACCAGGCGGATAGCCAAGCCTATCTGAGGCGCAGCCAGACCGATGCCATTGCTCGAATCGAGAGTCTCGTACATATTATTGATTAATTCCTTCAACTCAGGATAATCGGGGGTGATATCTTCAGCCACTTTTCTCAATACAGGCTGACCATAAATATAAATTGGTAAAATCATCTTCTTGATTGCATAAAGTCTTGTAATATGATGGTAGCACTTATCTCATCTACCAATCCCTTGTTTTCTCTTCTCGCCTTCTTCTTCACGCCGCCGTCTATCATGGCACGATGCGCCAAAACCGACGTAAAGCGCTCATCATAGTACTCGATGGGCACCTCTGGATGAGCCTTGCGCCAGCGGTTGAAGAAATTCTCCACACGCGCCAGGTTCTCGCTAGGCTGCCCATTGGGCTGGGTAGGCTTACCGATTACGATGCGCTCCACCTGCTCCTTCTGGATATAGGCTTCGCAGAATTCGAAAAGTTCGGGCGTAGCAACAGTTGCCAACCCATTAGCAATGATCTGCAATGGGTCGGTAACTGCCAGTCCGGTACGTTTCTTACCGTAGTCTATAGATAAAATTCGCATTCAGTTACGAAATTTCTAATCTTCTATGTGAAACGTGAAAATTACTTCTTCAAAAGCAACCAAGCATCTGGATACTTGCCAGCACGGAGCTCGTTGCGGCTCTTCACTGCACCAGCCTTATCTACGAATGTAGAAGCGATGACACGATACATGTTACGTGCGCTATTGTAAACGATCTGAGAATCATAACCAGCGCTCTTCAGAGTGCTAGCCAATCCCTCAGCATTAGCCTTCAGAGAGAAAGAACCTACTACTACGCTAAAGTTCTGCAGGCCAGAACCAGAGATGAGATCTACATTCTCCTGACGAACAGTAGCATTATCAACTTCTGTAGTTGTGCTCTCTGTAGGAGTTGTTGTTTCCAATGGAGTAACTACTGGTTCCTGAACTGCTGGTTCCTGCTGAGCCTCCTGCTGCTGTGCCTTCTCATAAGCCTTCTTGTAAGCGCTTTCCTTAGATGTACCACAACTTGCGAGTGCCAGAACAGCACACAATCCTAAGCTCAAAACTGATAATTTCTTCATAATCTTTTCTAAAATTGTATTTGTGTTTACTTAAATATTTTATATTGCTTCACCTTAATTATATATAGGCACCTGCCAGAATGTGAATTCAGCCTATACCTTATTATATATAGGGGCAATGAATAGCTTTACGCTTTTATTCTGCGAAAATACAAAATATATCCCAAAGAAAGAAACGTTTTCAGCATAAAGATTGTTAAACACAAGGTAATACAACACTTTTAACGAAAAATTAAGACTTAAAAGCTTGTTTTTTGAAGAATAATTCGTATATTTGCAATTGATAAGCGAAATAAGTGCATCTGGACGCAAAAACTCCAAAATGCCATCGCCATCACACAATTAACATCAATATATTGTATAACATTTAAAACTTTTAGATTATGAAGGCATTAGGTTACATTGGCGCATTCCTCGGTGGCGCTATCGCTGGTACAGCACTCGGTATGATTTTTGCTCCTGAGAAGGGTGAGGATACTCGCAGCAAGATTGCTGGAGCTGTAGAAGATTTCTGCAAGAAGCACGACATCAAGTTGACACGCAAGGACGTTGACGACTTGGTTGACGATATCAAGGATGTTGCCCCTGAGGTTTAAGCCCCACCCAACTACCCTGAGATTTCGACAAGTACAACATATTATTACTTGAATAAGCGATAAGAATGTTTTCGAGCGATAAGAATGTAGAAACCATCGGGCAACTCGTAGAGGTGCTCAAGCATTACATCGGGCTCAGATCTGAGTATATGAAACTCGATGTAGCTGACAAGGTGGTAAGACTGCTCGCTGCACTGATCATGGGATCGCTGCTGCTGACTCTCCTCACCTTGGCTCTGATATATCTTTCGTTTGCTGCCGCATTCGCCATGGCTGATTACGTAGGCTTGGCACCTGCATTCTGCATCGTGACGGGAGCATACTTATTGATACTGGTTCTCTTCATCCTTTTCCGACATCAATGGATTGAAAAACCACTCGTGAAATTCTTAGCCAGCCTGCTTATGCAAAAATAAAAAATGAGCATGATGATGACAAACGAGCCAAACAAAGACAATATGTACCTGGACGACGACAGTTGCCCACAGTACAACAGCCTCAACGACATCAGACTGCGCAAGGAAGCACTTCGCAAAAGCATAGAGGCAGACGACAAGAAGATCAAGACCCTGTGGAACTCTCTCTTCACCAAGCCTGACGCCTTCAAGAAAGACGCAAGCAGAGGCAAGAGACTGCAAAGTATGATGTCTATTGGTATGGGAGCTTTCGATGGAGCTCTGCTGGCGTGGAAGCTCTATCGGAAATTCAAGAAAAAGAAATAAGAGAATTCTTCTATCTCAAGAGAAAGATATGAATGAAACTATCATAAGAAATGCGGCCTTGCAAAAGACCGCATTTTTTGTGTTTTAATAGGGTATAAAAACAAAAAAAGGGTCACCGCTGTGACCCAATACCTTGTTAACCTTAAATCTAATACTATGAAAAACACACATGCAAATGTAGAAAGAATATGCGAACCCCACAAGCTTTTTCTAAAAAAAATGCTATTTCTTAAATCTCTTTAACCTTATATGTTGTGCTTTTTTATTTCTTTCAGTTTCATTAAGACTTATTCTTCGTCAATTTCCAACTCCAAACCATCGTAGGCAAAGCAAAAACCAGCAGGAAGCTGGGCATTGGCAGCATCATGCAATCCTATCTGATGAGTAACGTGAGTAAGGTAGGTCTGCTTCGCTCCTATCCTGCGCGCCACACGGATGGCATCATCTACCAATTGATGGCTATGATGAGGTTTATCGAATCGCAGCGCATTGATCACCAAGGTCTCTACTCCATCCAGATAAGCATACTCTTCATCACCCATCGACTTCATATCCGTGATGTAGGCAAACTTGCCGAAACGATAGCCCAGGATAGGCAGTTTATCGTGCATCACTCGGATAGGCATAAACCCGATATCTCCTATCTGATAGGAATGATGGGGCACAATGGTATGCAGCTTCAACTTGGGAGCACCAGGATAGAGTTTCTCCGCATCCGCAGGGAAACAGTAAGGCATCGTATGCGGCAATGTCTCTGTGGTGATTTCATCGCCATAGATATTGATATCACCATACACACAGAAACCACGCAGATCGTCGATACCACCCACATGGTCGTAATGGATATGCGTAATCAGCACACCAGCCAGCTTGCGGAAAGGAACCCGCAGGAGCTGCTGACGGATATCCGGTCCTGCATCTATCAGAATGCGGGTACGCTCAGTCTCTATCATCGCCGCACAACGCAAACGGTTATCCCGTGGATCCTTGCTGCGGCACACCTCACAATCACAACCTAAAACAGGAACACCGCTAGATGTTCCTGTTCCCAATAATGTAATCTTCATTAATATTCAATTTTTTCTCTGAAAAACAAACGAATTCCTCACTTTTCATTCTTCACTTTTCGTTCTTCACTCTTCGTTCTTCATTCTTAGTTCTTCACTTTACATTCACTTCCGGGTGGATATCAATGCCAAACTTCTGCTTCACATCCTTTCTGATGGTCTCACAGAGATTGACAATCTCCTCGCCCGTAGCACCGCCACGATTCACAAGCACCAATGCCTGCTTGTCATGCACACCGGCACGGCCCAGGCTCTTGCCCTTCCACCCGCACTGATCGATCATCCATCCTGCAGGAATCTTCTCATGCTCCTCATCGATGGTATAATGAGGCATGCCCGGATACAGGGCAGCCAAAGCATCATACTTCGCCTTCTCTACGATAGGATTCATGAAGAAGCTGCCCGCATTGCCCTGCACCTTAGGATCAGGCAACTTGGCATTACGGATCTCGATGATGACATCACGAAGCTGCCGGGCTGTAGGATGCTCGATGTTCTTAGCCGCCAGAGATGCACGGATGTTACCATAATCCAAGTCTGGAGCATAGGTCTTCTTCAGACGATAGATGACATGGGTAACGAGATACTTGTCTCTCCACTCATGCTTGAACTTGCTCTGGCGATAGCTGTACTGGCAATCCCGGTTATCGAAAACCACCACCTTGCCGGTAGCAATCTCTACAGCCTCCACCTTATATATAATATCCTTTGCCTCTACTCCGTAGGCTCCGATATTCTGGACAGCACTTGCTCCTACTTCGCCCGGAATAATACTCAGATTCTCAGCACCATAGAAGTCATGCTCAACCGCATAGGCCACCACATCATCAAAAACCTCGCCGCTACCACAGTTCAGGAACACCCAATCTGGATTCAGCAGGTCATCATCATGCTCAGCAGCAGCCAATTCTCTATTCTCAAGCACCTCAATGCCCTTGATGGCAGAATGGAGCACCGTGCCCTGATAATCGCCTGTCAGCAGGAGATTACTGCCTCCACCCAGGATGAGCAGCGGCTGATCGGCAGTCGTAAGCCCAGCCACAATCTGCTGCGCCTCTTCTACCGATGAGTATTCCAGGAATCGCTTGCACTTGGCATCGATTCCAAACGTATTGTGAGCCAACAGGCTATAGTCTCGGATATCCTTCATATCTGGTTATTTCTAAAAATCAATAAAAAAACACAATCACTAATCAGTAATCACTAATCGCTATATTTACATCTCCAGCTTCATCAGCTGCCACTTACCCTCGATTCTCTTGAAGGTAAGACGGGTTTCCAACCCATTGGCAATACCGCGAATCACAAAGATTTTCTGGCTGCTCTCCGTATATTTCTGTCCATAGATGATATTATATATCATACCATGAGGCAACTGCGGCGCAAAAGCAGGCCAGGTCTCAGGCTCAATCTCACCCGTCATCGTACTGAAATCATCATCAGGATCAGGACCGGTAAACTTCACCGGATTATGCAGATGGCGAGCCTGGAAAGCCGTATCCGCAGCAAAGGCACCATAGAACTTCAGGAAGCTGGCATTCATATTCTGATACATCGGCTTGTAATTGATGCTGGTCATCATCCACTGACCGTTGATGCGGTTGAAGAGGAACTGCTGAACCACCTTTCTACTATAGAACACCTTCTCTACCACCACATGATCGATGGTGGTATCCTTCACCAGGTTCATCTGCTTATGGTTATCGAAAATAAGCGTATAGTAATCCTGGCGCATGAAGAAATGTTCCATCTTCCAATGTCGCTTCTCGATGTGCTTCTTTAATTTATCATTACGATATACTGCCAGAGGGAAATGGATGCGTTCCATCTGAAGTTTGCGACTGGCTGCAAAATTGAACAGGAAATCATCAAACAACTCGTCTGCTGCCTTCGGCATCGGAGTCTCCTCTATCAATTTCTCAGTTGAGTCCATAGCTTGTGTGTCGGCTACGGCAGTATCAGCCGCAGTCGAATCAACGGCGGGTGCCGGCTTCTTGTCTGTGCATCCTACAGAGGTGAAGCAAACGATGGTAAGCACCGCCAACATGACTGTTATCAAAGAGAGTTTCTTCATAAACTTATAAAATTTCTCAAATTTTCTATGCAAAAGTACAACTTTCTTTTGAGATATTTCATATTTTAAGCAAAAAATGTTATCTTTGCACTCAAAATAGATGAATTAGTGACTTTTGCGAGCCATTTATGGCAAACAAATCGCTTAAACTTCAATTTAGTAAACAGACAAATAATAAGATATGTTATTAGAGAAAATCGAAGAACTCTTGAAAGAAGTCAACGCTCTCACAGCCCAGAACGCAGAGGAGGTAGAGCAGCTTCGCATCAAGTATCTCAGCAAGAAGGGTGAAATCAATGCCCTCATGGCCGACTTCCGCAATGTGCCAGGCGACCAGAAAAAAGAGGTTGGTATCAAGATCAACGAATTAAAGAACGCAGCCCTTGAGAAAATCAATGGTCTGAAAGAGCAGATGGAGGAAGCAGAGTCTTCAAGCGATGACATCGACCTGACCCGTACAGCTTATCCTGTAACGCTCGGAACCCGCCATCCATTGACCGTGGTGAAGAACCAGATCATCGACATCTTCGGCCGCATGGGATTCACTCTCTATCAGGGTCCGGAGGTAGATGACGACAAGCACGTATTCACCATGCTGAACTTCGCTGCCGACCATCCAGCCCGCGACATGCAGGATACATTCTTCATCGAGAAGACCAACTCCGACGATGTTACCAAGAATGTATTGCTCCGTAGCCATACCTCTAACGACGAGGCTCACTATATGGAGACCCACGAGCCACCTATCCGCGTATTGTGCCCAGGACGAGTATATCGCAACGAGGCTATCAGCGCACGTGCCCACTGCTTCTTCCACCAGGTAGAAGGTCTCTATGTAGATAAGAACGTAAGCTTCACCGACCTCAAGCAGGTGCTCCTCACTTTCGCTCGCGAAATGTTCGGTGCAGATACCAAGATCCGCCTGCGCCCTAGCTACTTCCCATTCACAGAACCTAGTGCAGAGATGGATATCTCCTGCAACATCTGCGGTGGCAAGGGATGTAACTTCTGCAAGCATACAGGATGGGTTGAAATCCTGGGTTGCGGTATGGTTGACCCTCACGATCTCGAGGCATGTGGTATCGACAGCAACGTATATACCGGTTATGCATTCGGTATGGGCGTTGAGCGTATCACCAACCTGAAGTATCGTGTGAGCGACCTTCGTCTCTTCTCAGAGAACGATACCCGCTTCCTGCGTGAATTCGAATCAGCAAAGTAATTCATTAATAAGAATCAACATGAAAAAAATTACAGTTAACACCATCATTGCGCTCGCATTGGGTTCAATGTGCTTAAGTTCATGCATCGGCTCTTTCGGCTTGACCAACAGTGTGCTCAGCTGGAACAAACGTGCGACAGACAACAAGTTCATCAACGAGTTGATTTTCATTGTCATCAGCCCTGCTTATGCAGTCTGCTCAGTAGCTGACTTGTTTGTACTCAACAGCATTGAGTTCTGGACAGGTGACAAAGTGATTGCCAACGTTGGCAAGACTCAGAATGTTACCGGCAAGGATGGCAGATTGTATGCCATCAAGACTCTGAAGAATGGCTACGAGATTACCGACCCTGCTGGTGAGAAGTCTTACTTCGTGTTCGACAAGAAGAACAAGAGCTGGTCTTACAGCAAGGATGGCGACATCCGCGAGCTCTTCAGCTTCAACGAGGATGGCAGCATCCAGGCTTGCCTGCCTAGCGGACAGAAGATGAACGTAGAGCAGAACGAGATTGGTCTTTACCAGCTCCGCATGGCTGTTAACGACGGTTTGTATTTTGCTTGCAACAAGTAAAATACCACCCTACCCTATATGAAATAAGGTGAGTCATCAAAGAAATGGCTCACCTTTTTTATTTTCATTCATTCCATTATTCTACTTCTTTATTATAATAAATAAGGTGTTTCTGCGTTAGATAATGTATGAAACAAAGATTATTCATTCTCACAATATGCCTGATTGCCACCCTGAAGATGATGGCACAGGAATTTACACTGCACGGCAGGGTGACTGATGAAGACAGTCATCCTATAGAGCTTGTCACCGTATCCGTGGCAAGCCAGGGAAAAGTAGCCTTTACCTCGCTGAAGGGAGAGTTCAGCATGCACCTTCATTTTGCCGACAGCGTGACGGTCAAATTCTCCATGATAGGATACAAGAGCAAGGTTAGAGTACTGAGAAAACCTCGGGGCAGGCAAAACCTGCAAGTAGTTCTCCATACCGATGATGCCATGCTGGGAGAAGTGAATGTAACGGGAGAAAAAATACAGACCGACCAGACACAGGAAATCAAGCTCAAGGATGCCAGACTGGCTCCTTCTGCCAACAGCAATGCCGTAGAAGGCATCATCCAGCAGCAAGCCGGCGTAAGTACCCACAACGAACTCTCATCACAATACAATGTGCGTGGCGGTGCTTTCGACGAAAACTCCGTATATATAAATAATGTGGAGGTTTATCGTCCTTATCTCGTCCGCAGCGGTCAGCAGGAAGGTCTCTCCATCATCAATCCCTATATGGTAGATAAAATCGGATTCTCTACGGGTGGATATGCTGCCAAATACGGAGACAAGATGAGTTCTGCACTCGACATCACCTACAAGACACTAAAGGCAAAGGGAAAGAAAACCATCCTGGAAGGAAGCGTAGCTGCCAGCCTGCTCGGAGCGGATGCCTACATAGGATTGGGAACCCGGAAGCTGTCCTGGCTCAACAGTGTGAGATACAAGACTACAGCCTATCTGCTCGGTTCGATGGAGACCAAGGGAGAATACAAGCCGAACTATCTCGACTATCAGACCTATCTGAGCTATCAGCCCAACAAGCGTTGGAAGATTGATTTCATCGGAAACATCTCTGACAACCACTACAATTTCGAGCCATCCGACCGTGAAACCACCTTCGGAACAATGGAAAACGTCAAGAACTTTAGAGTATATTTCGACGGTCAGGAGAAGGATCGCTTCCTCACCTATTTCGGAACGCTGGGCATCACCCGCAACATCACCTCCAACACCAGCATCTCGCTCCTGGGCAGTGCCTTCTACACCAGAGAACAGGAAAAATACGATATTCAGGGACAGTATTGGCTAGACCAGAGCGAAACCTCCGAAAACCTGGGTGTAGGAACCTACTTCGAGCATGCCCGCAATTATCTCACGGCTCGTGTGATGAGTGCCAAGCTGATGCTGAAGCACAAGATACAGAAGCATGATATGGAGGCTGCTGTCACAATGAAACGGGAGCATATCGAAGAGAATTCCGTAGAATACGAGATGAGAGACTCTGCCGGATACAGCATTCCGCACACGGGAAAAGACCTCTATATGTACTATTCCATGAAGGCTCGAAACGAGTTGAATGCCAACCGTATAGAAGCCTATCTTCAAGATACTTACCGCTTCACTGGCAGAAGAGATTCCATCCAGTCTGGCGATATCAGGCAAACACTCTATACGCTAAACTATGGTCTTCGTCTGAGCCATTGGAATTTCAACAGGGAAACCATCCTGAGCCCGCGCGTCTCCCTCGCCATCATCCCGGCAAGCCATGAGAATACGACGCTCCGTTTCGCAGCAGGTCTTTATTATCAGGCACCTTTCTTCAAGGAGCTGAGAGATACATCCACCATCAATGGAGCAACCATCGCATCGCTCAACCGGAAGATCAAGAGTCAGCGAAGCATCCACTTCATAGCCGGTTACGACTACCGTTTCAAGGTGAATGAACAGAGATACAAGTTCTCAGCCGAAGCCTACTACAAGGCTTTGAGTAATCTGGTGCCCTACTCTGTCAGTAATGTAAAGGTAGTTTATTACGGACAGAACGAATGCAGCGGTCATGCAGCAGGTCTCGACTTCAAGCTCTATGGCGAGTTTGTACCCGGCACGGACTCCTGGCTCAGTCTGTCGCTGATGGATACCAGGATGAAACTCAAGGGCAAGAGCATCCCGCTTCCTACCGACCAGCGGTATGCGGTGAATCTCTTCTTCACCGATTACTTCCCAGGCAGCAGGAAGTGGCTTCTGTCTCTCAAGCTCGCCTTTGCCGATGGTCTTCCATTCGCTGCGCCTCATAGAGAACTGGAAACCAACAGTTTCCGAGCTACCGCCTATCGCCGTGCAGATATCGGAATGAGCTACCAGTTGCTGGACAACCACCATCATGAGCACAGAACATTCCTCAAGAATGTAACAGTGGGTATAGATTGCCTCAATCTCTTCGGCATCGACAACGTAAACAGCTACTATTGGGTAACGGATGTCACGAATCAGCAGTATGCCGTGCCTAATTATCTCACCGGCAGACAGCTCAATGCAAGAGTGTTATTGGAATTCTGATAAGCCAGAAGTAAAAGCAGAGAGTAAGGAATTAAAAGCAGGGAGTAAGGAAAAGCGAGGAGTTTTAGCACTCAAAAATGGTGATTTTTCACATTATTCTAAATATTTAACCGTAGATAGTTCGCTATCTGCGGTTTTTTTCGTATCTTTGTGCCCGATTTATGCGATGACGGTTCATATCCATCATCTCAAATCACTATAAACGAAAAAAGAAATTATACATAATAATTAATTATGAGCAAACAAGTAGAAAAGATTAAAGAGCTGATCGCTAAGCGCGAACAGGCTCGTCTTGGCGGTGGTGAGAAGGCCATCGAGAAGCAGCATGCACGTGGCAAATATACAGCTCGTGAGCGTATCGAAATGTTGGTAGATGCTGGCAGTTTCGAGGAGTACGACATGTTCAAGTTGCACCGTTGCACTAACTTCGGTATGGAGAAGAAGCAGTACCTCGGTGATGGTGTGGTAGCTGGTAGCGCTACTGTCGCAGGCCGCCTGGTTTACGTATATGCTCAGGACTTCACCGTTAACGGTGGTTCACTCTCTGAGACTATGGCACAGAAGATCTGCAAGGTGATGGATATGGCTATGACTATGGGTGCACCTGTTATCTGTATGAACGACTCTGGTGGTGCCCGCATCCAGGAAGGTATCTGCGCCCTCGCTGGTTATGGAGAAATCTTCGAGCGCAATATCCTCGCTTCTGGTGTCATTCCACAGATTTCTGCTATCATGGGTCCTTGCGCTGGTGGTGCCGTTTACTCTCCAGCCTTGACCGACTTCATCATCATGAAGGAGCAGACTTCTTATATGTTCCTGACAGGTCCTAAGGTTGTAAAGACCGTAACAGGTGAGGATATCGATGCAGAGCACCTCGGTGGCGCATCTGTTCACGCAACCAAGAGTGGTGTTACCCACTTCGCTGCCAAGACTGAGGAAGAGGCTATCGAGATGATCAAGAGCTTGCTCTCTTTCATCCCTAGCAACAATACAGAAGAGGCTCCACGCGTAGAGTGCACAGACCCTATCGACCGCATGGATGATACCTTGAACGAGATTATCCCTGAGGATCCTAACCAGGCATACGATATGTACAAGGTAATCGGCGCAGTAACCGATAATGGTGAGTTCTTCGAGGTTCAGCCTAAGTTCGCCAAGAACATCATCACTGGTTTCG
>USRA01000050.1 GCA_900557035.1 uncultured Prevotella sp.
AATTGCATTAATTACTTCCATTCTACCTTAATTATTTATACTGGTTAATATCAATTGCCTTTGGCTGCTGAGCCTCATGCTTGTGCTCTGTGCCATCGTAAATGAAGAGGTTGTCCATCAAAGAGCGACCGAGAGGGCCCTTTGGCAACATACCCTTAACTGCGTGACGGAGGATCTTGTCCATTCCATCAGGACGCTTGCGCAACTCAGCTGGAGTATTGAAGCGCTGACCACCAGGGTAACCAGTGTAACGTGTGTAAACCTTATCAGTCTCCTTCTTGCCAGAAAATACAGCCTTAGCTGCGTTGATAATGATTACGTTGTCACCACAATCTACGTGCGGAGTGAAAGTTGGCTTGTACTTACCACGAAGCAACTTAGCTACCTTTGAGCAAAGGCGACCTACTACCTGGTCTGTTGCATCGATTACAACCCACTCTTTCTTAGCTGTCTCCTTATTAACAGAGATAGTCTTGAAACTTAATGTGTCCATTTTAAAATTTAAATTTACTACTAAAAAACGTTTTAATCTTTTCTTACTCACTTAATTTCGGATAGGTGATTCACTAACCGCAAATCCCGGCCACAGGATGTGCTATTAACACACCATACCCAGGGGACTCTAAGTGTATCCCCGAAATAATCGGACTGCAAAATTACACATTTTTATTTGATTATGTGTAAGTTACGAGCCGCAGTCCCTATCTTTTATAATAATTTAACTTAGTTTGTCGTGTTTTGTTATTTCCATCCGTTTTTATGGCTTTTTGCATTTCCCAAGCATCATTCTGCCGGGGCATCCACAGTATAAACAAAACATTCTCTCTAAAAACCATTTGGTTCTCTATATATAATAAGGTATATGAGGGCATAAAAACAGCAATGGGATTTCGATACCCCTATCGAAACCCCATTGTTATTCTTGTATAAGTAAAAGATGATGAAAGCGTTTCACAACGCCGTTTTATTTTTTCTGATGCAAAGGTACAACAAAAACCGTATGCTAGGGGGTAATTTTTATCATATATGGGGGCAAAATCTATTTTTTCAGCATATATTAAGCCAAAATTACCCCTCCCTAAACGATTTTTACCACCTAACTCATCTTTTTTCAAGGTCAAAATCTAAAGAAAAAGAACTTAAATATACGATTACTACCATATCTATGAAACGATCCCTTCATCAGATGACGGTAATCCAGATACCTTCCCCTTGATTCTCCGCTGCCATGATGCGATTCATCAGACGATGGAGCCAGATGCGGGAGTTCACCACCATTCCCTTTACCCGGTTCTCGCCCACCAGAATGCAGCCCTGGGTATCGTCGGGATAGTTGCCGGCATGGATGCGGATGCCCTCGAAACCGGGCACACCCTGCACATACGGCAGCCACTTCTTGAATCGCGGCGACTTGGTGATAAGCACACGATACGAGCCCTCGGGGATGGCGGTGTGGCCCGGAATCTTTCTCGCCACCTTGCCGCTCTCTCTGCTGAAACGGGCATTCTCCTCCTCCGGCTTCAGCTCTATCCCCTTCAGGTTGCGCCAGGTTGGCTCCAGGGTGTCACAGAAGTAACTCTCCCTAGACAACTTCTCCATATCGAAACTATGCTCAAAACTGCGCTTGTCACCGGCAGTCTTGCCGGAAAGAACCTTGCGCTTCACATCACCATCAGCCAACAGATAAAGTCGGCCGATGGTATAAGTATTCTTCTTAGCTATACGCTCTAAAACTATTTCCATAAGTAATTCTGAATTTTAATGAATGACTAAAATGTGTGAATCATAAGCATCGGCGGTTTACTGACTCAAATCCTGCCCATCACATCTGTATTTCAGCTTCGTAAAACTGTGATAACTGTTATTGTGACAGTTATCGCTGCCACGTTTCACGTATTTTCTATAGACCCAGGTAGAAAGCAGATGCGCCGTCCCCTCTTCCGAGAGTCCCAGGGCTGCACGAGCCTCCACCACCTGCTGCTCGGTAAACGTATCCGGCAACGACTGGAGAAGATTGGAAGGACCACGCTTGTTGGAATGCTCGCCCACATTGTTCGCCTTCTGGATGTCCTCCTCGAAGAAACGCATCTTGCACCACAGGTCGTAACGCTCACTCCAGCGGATGAAATCCTCTATTTCCGGCTCCCATCTGCAGCCGTTGGCAACATAGAGCACGCACGCCTTGAGATAGGCTATCACGTTGGCACGGAACGTGAAGTTCTCGTAGATTCTGTTCTGGGTAACCTGCGAAAAATCCGCATTCTCCTCACTCAGAATCTCAGCCAAGCGGTAAGCCTCGGGGCAATCTATCAGGCCGGTAGCCATACAGAGGTTCTCGATATAGGGCTTCAGCTCCTTGCGAAACTGATCGTCGTAGGTGCCATACACTGGAATCTTATCGCCGATTTCTCTTTGGGGAATGGTGCAGAAGTTGATTCGGCTCAGCGGACCGTCGGTCAGCACCTTGGAGAAATAACGCTGTCCCTTCTGGATGGTGGTAGAGGCATTCCAGTTGAAACGGACGGTTACTCGCTCGGTGACGCTTTGGGTTCCCACTCGTGTTTGTCCATATTGATTACCCGGGTCAAAGGCGAGGCACATGATACGGAAATGCTGGTTGCCGATACCTTTCAGGGCATCAAACTGGTCAATCTCGTTGAGCGAAGTATAGAGGAAGTGGCCTTTGGCTTCTGCCGTACGCATCACGAAGGCAGGGTTGGTCATATCCGCATCTATCTCTTGTATAATGAGATTATCGGGTCTTTTGCGCTTATCCTTGTTGGCACCCTTACGCATCATCTCCTCTTTCCATTCCTTCTCACGCTTCAGGTTTTCCTGGTCACGCTTACGGATATCCTCCATGATCATCGAAATCGGCATCTGCACACAACTTTTACCTGCACCTGTGCCTGCAAGGAGGCAGGTCATCAGGGTGGCTTCGTGCTCCACATTGTCGATATATCTGAATCTGGTATTCCAGAGATGGGTAGCCAGCGGAGGGAAAATGGCGTGTGCCACAGCCGGCTGATAAATCTCCGGAGTCTTGGATACAAGGAGTTCCACGAGCTTGGGAAGCTTCTTGGGCATGGGTGGCGGAGCAGGATATTCATCTTTGCTACCTTGAACTCGCGACATGGAAACCTGAGCTGTATGATTAGCTCCGCTAGCCTGTTTCTCAGCCGTAGCATTGATACGAATCACATCCCTCGAAAACGGCTTGGAGCTATCCCCATATTTCGCATAGAAATCGTGAATCAGCTGATGGCAATCCTTCTCCTGATAATAGCTCGGCATTCTCCTCGCCACCACCTTCATCAGGTCCTCCTCACTCATCACACGAGAAGCGCCAGCACTCATAATAGCGAGCAGGGAAGAATGCCTTGACCCGATGGTATCGATATTCATCCCCTTGAGGCCTGCGGAATCCTGGAAGAGGTCGAAGGCTATGAGATTCTTCTCACTGGCACTTTCTGCTTCTTGGGCTGCCAGTCCGCCAGCTTTCTGAGAACCTCCAGTATGGCTGATATAATCATCATCAGTACGATGGCTATTACCAGGTTGGGCAGGCTGAATAGCAGCGCCAGAAGGAGTCCCCTTACCATCAATCGTAAGCCCACGCTTCAGGAAAGCCTCTCTGCGGGCTTGAATCTCCTCAGCCGGCAACACCCCATACCACTCCTTCGAGCGATAAATCTCGGAGTCCTTATCCGTGATAAAGATGATTCGCTCCGGCGTGATGCAACTTTTATCGTAGGGAATCCCAGCCGCCTCGCAATACGCCTTCTGCGTCTCCTCTATCGTCATGCCCATCGGCATGCGGATATCGATATGCAGCTTCTTTCTAGCCGAATACTCCAGATGCAGCAGCTTCCCCTTCCATATCGTGTTGCTGCAGTTCAGCTCACGAGCCTTCTCCAATGCAGCATCCACATAATCCACATCATCCACATCGATGGTAGTCTGAAAGAGGAAGCTTTCAGGCACCGCATCTTCACTAGAGCGGTGATTATTCCTGAACTTAGAATAATGAATGGCACGGATAGGCAGCTGTCTTTTCAGCCCCTCGCGTGCCTTCTTCACCGCCTTTTCATCACCAGCATCTACGCCGGGGATAGCCTTCTCCCCACGTATCTGCGCAATCATACCCTTCAGCCACGGCTGTGCTATCAGGGTGTCATAGACATACAGGGGCTGGGAAGAATTCAATCTTCCCATATTGCCCTTGCGTGCCGGATTTAAAGCCATTACCTGTTGCTTTATCGCCATATTTCCATTTTTAATGATTATCCCAAATTCTTCACCTCATACAGTTCAGCAAGCTCCCAGAATCTGTGGGCCAGATCATGGATAAACTTCCTGCCCTTCTCGGTCCATACCAGATAGGTATGCGTCACCGCCTTGCCCATCTTTTCCTTTCTGCCATCGCATTTCGGATCCAGGAAGGCATTGTATCGGGTGCGGCTCTTCGCCAGTCCCATGTGCGCATACTCCGCATAGAGCATATACTGCCCGCTCTGGTAATACTGGATATGCAGGGCACAGAGCGAGCGGTTCAGCTCCTGCGCCGTAATCCCCAGCTCCTTCGCCACCTGGGTGGTGGTGAAGCAGGAAACGGAATCCAAGACATTATCCGAGTAGATCGCCTTCGGCATCAGCCCATCCACCTGCTTCTCCAGGTTGATGACGTTCTCGCCCTGGATGGAAGCCCATCTCGTTTGCTCATCCAGCACGCCGTTGAGACGTCTGATTTCCACATCCTGCTCGCCGATGAGCTTCTTGTCAAGCCCCAACTGTACCTCCTGCTGATGCAGCAGCTTCTTCTGCTGCTCCAGCAGTTCCTCCTTCTTCTTTAGGGTGGCACGGAGAATCTCTTCGGCATTGCGAATCGTCTCCTCCTCGCTCTCCCCCTCGTGCACCGGGATATAACCGCCCGTCTTGCGAATCTGCGGCAGCACCACCGAGGTAACCCAATCCTTGAACTTCACCGCCGAAGCCAGTTTCGAACCCAGCACCAGAGCATAGAAGCCGCTCTCGTTTACGAAGATCATCTGCGTTAAACGTTTGGCAGGAGTCCCATCCTTCTTCTTGCCCACCTCTACCCATACACCACGTTTCATGGTGTCATCATACCTAACATGCTGTTTTACAGAGTCTGACGATTTCTTATATCCCAGCACATCACACAAATCCTTCGCACAGAACCAAGGCTCGCCCTTCTCATCAGTAGCGGTTCTTACCGTTCCGAACTCCGGATTCTCAAAAACAGCCACCTGTGCAGCCTGCTTCTTGTTGGCTTCTTTCTTGTCAGCCACCTTCTTACCAGTCTGCACACTCTTCTTGGCAGAGCCGGCATTCTTGCCATCCTCTGCCTTCTGAATTTTTGAATTCATCATAAGCAAAAAAAATTAAGTAAATATATAAAAGGTACCCGATGGATACCTTCGTTAAAAAAACACTAAAAGTTTCCACAATAAAAAAATGTATCAACCTTGTCAAAGACCGATGGGCTGATACGCTGCGCCACTTACAACATGGCAGGAAACCTATCCCAGCATCCTGGCGATAGAAAACGCAAAAGCCCCAGACCTCAGAACCGGTATCGTTCTGAAATCTGGGGCAAAAGTAGAAAGAATACTCCGTTACGCCTTTTCCGCCGAATGCGCCAAATAGAATTCGGCGGAAACAAGAAAGGGGCAAAACCATCATCTTGCCCCTCTATATCAATACTTTATAGAGATATAATTATTTTCTTTACGTCAAATGAAGTCTATCATTCGGCGCAAGATTCTATATATTGTGAGACTTTGCGAAATCCTCCACAAAACCCTCTACCTCATAATCTACATTCCCGTCATTGATCTTCTTTCTGATATAATTGCCATACGACTTTTGGGTAACACCCAGTTCCAGATGACAATCATCGTGCAGAAAACGAGTAATGGATGAACCATTAGGAACACCAGCGTTCACATAGCCCTGATTAGACCAACGCTGGAAAAACGCCACCACACTCTTGTTCAACAAACCATCGGAAGTGGAAAGCTGACTGTCTGAAATATGATGCAGCTTGAGATATTTCACAAAAGCATCCGCCATCTTCCCCGTAAGCCCCACATCCTTTTCACCCTCAG
The DNA here is from genome assembly GCA_900557035.1 of uncultured Prevotella sp. Classification (GTDB taxonomy): domain Bacteria; phylum Bacteroidota; class Bacteroidia; order Bacteroidales; family Bacteroidaceae; genus Prevotella. Next base: position 6,132 of record USRA01000050.1, read on the forward strand.
GAGTAGAAAAGAGATTCTCGGCACTTCTTCCCGCAGAAGATGAAGCACACTTCACCTTAACACTCTGTTCAAAAACAACTTCATCGGTATCATTCTTCATTTCAGAAGAATCATCGGAATCCTTATGTTGATGTTCATGACTCTCATAATAGTTCTCTATATAGGTTACGGAACCTGCAAAATGGAAATTTCTACTCATCAGTATGTGGTTTTGTGTCTTCATCAGAATTCTCGTAATTATTCTCTATATATTTGCTATTAGACTGTACATACACAACATTCTTGTACAAGCAAACACCACCGTTTTTACACAAAAAACGGATAATTCTAAAAAATGATATTCTATCCATATCTTAAGTAGTTTAAATTATTACTAAAACTTGATATGGTCCTCTAATTGGTACGCGGAGGGCTAGACTAGAATAGCCAAGGAGAGCTTCTTAGGGTGGCATCCTCGATGCCGGTAGACAAGTCTTCCCTAGGTAAGTGTATTAGTTCGTTTCATGTTGATTTTTTTAGATAAATGTTATTGTTATTCATTATTTATTTTTAGGCACAAAAAGCTTTTGGTATTTTGCTATATGTGCTTCCAAATTGTTAAGTTGCTTCAAGTCTCTCGCAAAAGTAATCCACTGCGAAAAAGCTTCATTGAAATTCTTCTCAAACTGACTCTTGTCAAACTTCTTACCTTCCGCCGTATGTCGTTTGATCAATTCATCAACGATTCTATCCCAATTATATAGGATACAGCAGCACCATCTTCTCTGCTGCAAAGGCTGAAGACTTACACTTCTCTTCAGCACTCTGAGCACTGTATCACACTTTATATGCGTGATATTAGAAAACTGATATGCAGATATCTGTTCAGCTTTGCCACCAATAAATGAATTGAGATACAAGATGATGCATTCTTCCTGTATCTTATCAATTCTTTTGTCTAGCTGAGCTAAATTCTCCAGAATCAACACCCTTCTATGTTCTGCTATATCCAGCATATTAATTGTAAATTTATGCGAATTTACTACTAATAGTTGGAACAGCCAAATGCATTACCCACATAGCAAAAATAGGAGGGTATATTTTTCAGAAACGTTAATACTTGAACAAAAATTAACTACAGAATAACAAAAAAAGAGAGAAAGTGAGCATTTTTAGTGCTACACTTCCTCTCCTCGACTTTTATGGATGGATAGGCAATTCTATTACCATTTCCACAGCTCTTGTGAACGACATGAGAGGAGGAATTTTCACCCCAGCGCTTCTCAGATAGTTCACCAGTTTCTTCTTGCCCCAGTTGATTCTGGAATCTCTTTCACGATAGAGTTCCCTGAGCTGTTTGACATTGGAAGGCAGAGAATCCAGCTTTTTCTTCAGCTCGGCAGGATCTCCATACCGGGTCATTTCCTCTATTCGAGCCTTCAAGGCCTTGTTCTCCTCCACCAGCTGGTTATAATGGCGGAGCAAGACTTTTACCTGCTGCTCGTAAGGCAGGTCTTTGTTCATTTCATGCATAAGCATTTCTATTTTAGAATTCCAGGTATACATCTGTTCAAGTCTGGACTCATCAACAGAAGAACCTTACTCTTAGCTCTACTAATCATCACGTTCAGCCTATGTTTCTCCAGAACGAAAGGCAATTGTGCCTCCATACTGCCATAACGGGCATTAAGCACGAAACTGAGGATAATGATTTCTACATCCTGCCCCTGTAAGCATTCTACTGTATTGATAAGCGGCATCTTCTCCTTAGGAAATTTCGTTTTCCATAAGGTACGGATGCATTTAACCTGTCTTCGATACGGAGTAACAATAGCAACATCTTTCAGTCGGATACCACCTTGAATGGCTTTCCTAGCCAGCTCTATGGCCTGCTCTGCCTCCGCTACATTGACATCACATTCCATCTCCATCAATTCGCTCTCTTCAGGAACAACTTCTATTGTCTGTATCGGTTCTTGGGATATCCCTTCTACATCCAGCCTTCTGTCCTTGGCGGAATCAGCTGATATCAACTTGATCCCATTCTCATCAGACTCATAGAAATTTCTACTGATGAAATCAGTAATCTCGTCGTTCATGCGATAGGTAACATCGAGAGTATGACGAAGAGTAGGATATCTGTTACAGAGATATTCGAAGATACTTACCGACAACGGATTCTCTGCCAGCTGCGGATGGAAGATTGGCGGCATCTGCTTATCATCTCCGATGAAAATGATACTACCGCACCCAAAGGCACCAATCAAACTGGCATATGCCAAAGGCATCTGACCTGCCTCGTCTACCAAAACAATCTTAGGCTTAAAACCTGAGTTTCGTAAACCTAAATGGATGATGGCAGCATGCAGCGTCATACCCACGACATCGGCTGGAGCCATTCGCTTCTTGCTATTCTTTCGATAAGCAAGATAATTGTTGTAGGTTCCTGCCTTGATTATCTTCTTGTTCAGTCCTTCACCCTTAATCTTCTCTCCTATTTTCACCACATCGAAATTGCCAGTCTGCTCTGCAATCTTATTCAATGCATTATTTACAGCCTGATGAGTATTGGATATCACCAAAACCTCCTTGCGCATGGATGCATAGACTTGCGCTATTGTAGAGAGTACCGCCGTCTTACCTGTGCCTGGAGGACCTTGCAAGCAGTAAACGGATGGTCGTTTCAGACAGTCTACTACCACCCTATTCTGACCTGTGTTGAGTGTTTTAGGTATTGCAACATATCTTGCATCTATAGCACCTAAGCCTTTTGCACGAGGAACATCCTTCCCAGCCAGCAGATTCAGGAAGCTATACCCAGGATAACCTTCACGGATTCCATCAAGCAATTCGAGCATAGGATCAAGCATCATATGTTCTTGAACTTCTATGTCTACCAAATCTTTAACAGATAAGGCTACAGAAGTTTCTATACTCAAGCCATCAAGATAAAGGTCAATAATCTTAGCCTTATCAGAGAAAGAGCAACTAGAGAGCTTAACGCTATCGCCCACCCTGAGCTTGGTATTATCTTCCGTGGTATGAAGTTCATACTGGTTGTCGCAGACCTTCACCACCAGAGCATCCTTGATCAATAAGCCAGCCTCTACTTTTTCTTCATCGGTAAGCAGAGAATTAGCTTCAATATCAGCCAACTCCAACTCTTTTTGTTGCTGCAAATAATCATAGATACGCTGGTGCATATCTTCTATTAAATTTTCCTCCATATCTTTATTCTCCATTAAGTAATTCGCGTACGTAAGCCCTTGTTTCTTCGTCCTTAATATAGATGGTTACACCTTTGATAGCTCGGGTTAGAAGAATGCGATAGGCTTGGGCTACGGTTTCGAACAATGTATGGGCTGCTGGAAAACGAGGATCAAAACCAGGAACCTCGTCTATATCTTTCATCTTACCCTTAATGAACTTGTTTCGGATAGCTTCCTTCTGCTCGTCTCTAGCACGTTTGCGAGAACTGGCTGTTGCCGTTTCTTCATTGTGCTTGATACTCACATACCATTTGCCATTTCTAACGTAAACATCCTCTAGCCACAGCAATCCTACATAGTCAAAATCAAAGCCTCTTACTACATACGGACAGCCCACTTCCGAAAGAGGATCCTGATGCATCATAGAATTTCCTGCACCCTGCACATAGATAGCATAGCCATTCGGATTATTCCAATATCGCTGCCAACGCTTTCCATTCTTATCAGCTAAATCGAAATCGAAGTCAGCATCCGCATCATGCAAAGGAGCCAAATTGCTCATTGATTCCCATTTGCGAGTATAAGAAGAAAGAATTCGGCAAGATTTATCGCCTCCTACCATTTGAGCCCGGATATCAGCTTCCATATCTGAAGGGTAATCCACAACCTTTACTTTGAATTTATACTTCCACTTTGTAACGTTCTTCAACGGATTCTCAGTAAACAGGCCGTCAATCCAATCTACATATTCCTTGGAACCGGCACAACGGAACTGCATATCCTCAAGAGAAATAAGCGTAAACTCAGCACCCAGTTTTTTAGCCCATCTTTCTATATCCTCTATTTTTGTAGACTCATTGTCTCGGAAAGACTGCTTACCATCGGTAAAGAATATGCTCACCTGGCTTTCACGGATGATATGGTACACCTGCGGTCCCATCTGAAAGCACCAGCCAGCAGTTTTGTTGCTACTAAATCCATCTGCAACAGGATTAATCAAAGCATGCGCCTCGTCGACAACTGAAAGAAAATGAAGGTTATCCTTATAATTTCTAGTCATATCATGTTCTATCATATAATCAAGATAATCTTCAAAATACTCATACTTGAGAGAATTTTCATTATCATCACTCACGTATTTTGGATCAATCTGTTCCATCAATGGCAACAATTCATTTTTCATTCTGCCACCACTCATACCAGGATTGAAATCATTGGCTTTCAATATTAAATCAGAAGCATGATATTGGTATCCATAATAATTGAAGATTTCACTCCAATTATCACTCTGGCTTCCCGATGTCGTCACAAACACGATATTGCCGCAATCCTTCTTTTTAGAGTGTTTCATGACGCTTTCTATCCAGAGATTGATGGCTACGGCAGATTTACCTGATCCCGGAGGACCCTGCACCACAATCACTTCCTTCTTGCCATCCTTCACTCTCTGCTCCAAAGTCTGCATCACAAGGTTAAAGCCCAGACGCTGCTCATCAAGCAACACGAAAGGACGAGCCGTAGCAGAATTTGCACTCAGGTTTTCGGCAACCTGGCGCAAGATGTTTCTATCCTGCTTGTAATAGCCATTTACAAAACTGGCAGCAAAAGCCTGGTCACCCTTGCAGATTTTGGATGTTACATACTCAGCCAGATTGTCTGAAGAATCTTTATTATACATCGGATACTCTGAAGTAAGCTGATCATTAGGTGCCTGGCGGTAAGGCTTCAAATCGATAGGTTGCGTAAAATATACACAGCCATTTACCTCAGCTCCTTCATCGAGCACCACAGAATGGAATCTTCTGCAATATTCGGTATATCCCTTAACCTGGTCGGCAGGATGCTTGATCACGCTTCCCTTATGTATCATCAAGCCTTCATAAGAGCCTGGAGCATCATTGGGATTTTCCAGATAGTTTTTCAACTCCACGATGATCACCTCTTTCCTGTTCTCCTCGTTGGCACCCAGCAATACCAAGTCGCACCAAGCCGATGCAGCAGGGAGCTTATATTCAAGCAGCAACTCTGTAGTAGAGATATGGGCATCGCCAATAGCCGGCTGCTTCTTCATAGCTTGCACCAACATATCTGCCACCACAGGATAAGAACCAGCATAGGCCTTCTTCTCCTCGTCACTCACATAACGAGTGATGCCAGCCACCTCGTCTATCAGACCATTGAGATCATCCTGGACATAACCACAAAATTCTCTAACTGTGTATAGCATAAGCCTTTATTTCTTAAGATTGTTATTTACTATTATTCGTTTTCCAGTGCATCATAGATGATTTTTCTCTTGAGCAGATAATCCTCATCCGATAATTCATCTATGGATGCTTGCATCAATTCTTCAAATTTATCATCAATTTCAGATGCTGTCGATATGTCAAAAAGACGCGGGTATTCATCTCCTTCTTCACTTAACTCTAGGGATGGATATTTGCTCAACAACAAGTCATCCGAAATTTCCATATTCTGTACGGCCATCGTGTCACAGAAGATCTCACCATCGTCAGCTATCCATGCATCCAGTCTTGAAATAGAGAGGCGATAAAGCAATCGTGCCCCATATTCAAGCGTGGCAATAAAAACAATATCACCTCGCTTCATTTCATCCAGCTGAGGAAGATACGCTGTCCCGGAATGTTCTATCATATCAACCACCGAGAAGGTATCTGGCTCATCCAGTATGTATATCCAATATTTCATACCCATTGTTTTATGTAATTTCTAAGTTCTTCGTCGCAGACATAAACGTAACAGCCCTTCATACCTCGGGTCATCAGCGTGCGGTAGGTGTTCTTAATTAGAGCTCGCAGCTTGTCATGGGTAGATTCCCTGTCTTCCTGCTCCATCTTTTTCCACCCCCAGATACTGCGATCATTAGAAGACCTTTTAGAAGGATTTACTTTAATAATGCCATCTCTATAGACCAAGTCTTCTCCGATGATGACTCCTACATATTCGAATTCCAATCCTTGGCAAGTATGAATACAACCAATCTGATCTACCGAACCTTTTGATATGCTCCAAGTATCATCATTAGATAGATTCCATTTGTAGGCAAAATCATCACCTATGACAATATCTTTCTGATGACTGTTCTTTCTGGAATTCCAATCCCAGCAATAACCTGCAACCATTCGGCTTTTATTCTTATATCTATTCAGCTTCTTGATTTCAGCCATCATTTCCGAAGGAGAATCAAAAATCTTGAATTCATAGGTAGTGCCGCTTAACTTCATTGGGAGCAGATTGTTATATTGCAGAAGATGATCGAGCCAATTCAAATACTCATCGCTTCCCGAACAACGAAGCTGTACTGTCAATTGATGATGATGCACATCAGCCTGCTCATATTCAGCCCAAGCCTCGATTGCTGCTACCGAGCCAATATCCCTGAAATCAACCAATTGTTTTTCGTCAATGAAAAATACGCTTACTTTTGCAGCCAATATGATTTCCTTGATCTGGTTCTCACCCAGATTACCATAACGACCACTAAACTGCTGCAAGCGATGAGCCTCATCTACGATCAGCATATCCAGTTCGTTTACCTTCTTATCAAAATATCCCCCACTTGATTTAAAAAGATTTTTGATGGAAGAATGAACATCTTTTGATTCCATAAACTTCTTATAGAACACATTTCTTGGAGCACTGTTTTTAGATACATAATGAGCCAGCAACTTTCTTCGTGTCATCTCAACCAACAACTTGACAGCAATCACACTCTTGCCGGTTCCCGGTCCGCCCTTCACGATAACCACCTGTTTTCTTCCAGTTCTAAGATATTCGTCATAAGCCCAGAGAATGTTCTGATAAGCCACTTTCTGCTCATCAATCATCTTGAATTCAGGCTTGCCTTGTGCCATTTTAACAACACTATCTATCAAGCTCTTGGAAGGTGCAATCTTGCTGTTTTCCACAACATAGATAGATTTATTCTGGTCACTCTTACAAACATATGTAGTGATAAATTCTCTCAGCTTATCTTCTTCGCCCTTGCAGAATACAGGAGCCTTCTGGGTGTATTTCTGATAGCGGGCATCAGATATGCTTCCGTCATCCACATAATTGTGCATAAACACACAAGGATGCAGACTTACCTTTCGCTGCTGAACCGCCTCCTTAAAATCATAGAGAAGAGAAGCATAGCAAGCCACCTGATAACTGGGATGGGTAGTCTCCTTCAACCCATCTTCATAATGGGTTACCACCAGTCCATCCTTCTCTGTAGCCTGAACATGCTGCCATTGTTTCAACTCTATCATAACAACATTGGATTTTTCTTCGCTATCCAATCCTGTTATGATAAAGTCAATACGATTATTGGTTACGGGAATATTATATTCCAGGGCTATTCCCGTATCATCAGGAATTACCTGACTATCTACAACCTTCGCCATAAATCTTAACGAATTATGCCAGGAGCGAATTTCACCTTCACTCGTATCCTCACCCATTTTGGCCTTTACATTGGATGACAATATGCCTTCAATGTGGGGGATATCATTCAGGAATCCCCTTTTGGTATTGTTATAGATAATCATGGTAAGTTCTCCGATTGTTATTATCAATTACTAGTTTATTGATTGCCCTTTTTCTTCTTCCACATTTCCTGAGCTGTAGCCCAGGCTGTATCGAATGGAAGTCCCAGGGATGCCAGCATCTCTGGTATTGCCAATGCCCAGCTTACATAATAGTAGGCCAAGAGCTGATAGCCACCAAAGTCTTTCTCCGGAATAGAAGGAACTTTGTAGCCACTCTTCTTGTCCGGTGAAATGCCAGTAGTACCAATCATAGCGATTTCGAAAGCAATCTTCTTGATTTCCATCTTATCCATACCATCGAAATACTCCAGTGCACCCAACATATACATAGACATCATCATGGTCTTCATCGGGTCTTCACCATCCTTGTTCTGGGCATAGAAATCATCCTGATTCTTTTTCTGCTCTTCAGTCAGACCATCAAAGGAGTTTCCACCAGCAGGGGCATCCTCGCCCAGCGCAGCATCACGCATAGCCTTGGTTTTCTCCATTCTATCGAAGCTATCATCGAAATAGTCAGACAACGGCAAGATTGACATGAATCTTTCGGCATGGAGAGAATCCATAAAATACTCTACCAGCTCATACTCCTCGCCCGGTTTGTAGTCATCATAAGCAAGGAATTCATCGCAGAAATCCTTTGCCTGATCAAATTGAGCTCTTGTAGGCTTATACTCCTGATAGAATCTCAAACCGAAGAGATGCTCGAAATGCATTGAGGTAACAATATTCATCACCTTGCTGTTCTGTACAATATCGAGTGGAACGAATTTTGAATTTTCAGAGCCTTTTATCGCCTTGATATTGTAGGTTTCCTGCTCCATCAACGACAATAACTGAATAGCCCTAACAATAGGATACTTATCATACATCCGCTTTTCCACGAACAAATCCAGAGGGCAGTTCATCACCTGGAGCATATATCCTCTATGAATCTGCTCTACCAGATTCATTGCCTTGGAATGCTCAAAGCGATTCACCAATTTCTTGATCCAAGCAGCATATTTGGTTCTGAAAGCTATGACGTTATCATTGTTTGAAATGATGACCTTATTGTTGTTCACCTTATCTGCCTCCAAATTCATCTGAAGGTGCATCATTTCATGGATAGCGAGATGCTCCATAAAAGGCTTCTTAGGATTATACTTAATAAGATGATAATCACGATGATGGGTTGGTCCATATTCCAGCTTAGCAGAAAGATCGAGAGTATCATCCTTCACGATTTCTATCTTCTGGTTATATTTCATCTCTATCTCATCCTTGATGCCCAGAACCACGTTCATATAGTTGGTAGACTCTACTACGGCGTGAGCTGAAGCCAGCATAATCTTATGGAGTTCATCCATTACCTGAGGATTCTCTGAACGGATATTAGCCAGCAGGCAGCCCTTCAAGGCTGTATCAAAAGCCTTCTGATTTTCACGCTGATTATAATAGCAAACAGCCAAACCATAATAAGCGTTTGCATATTTCTTATCACCTTCCAATGATTTCTCGAACAAAGGTATAGCACTTTCATAATCCTCGTTTTCCATCATCAAAGCTGCAACATTATTGATGGCGATGAAGTTATCTGGTGAATATTTCAGCACGCTATCATAGTAGGTACGTCCAATCTCATAGTTGTCTTTATACTTACTATAGAGGTTACCCATCAGAATTAATGCCCAAATATTCTTAGGATTACATCTCAAGGCCTCAATATCGATATCAATTGCCTTATCGATATTGCCTGCCTCCATCTCCATCTGGGCAAGAATACGATAACCCTCACTATGGCGTGAGTGCTTCTTCAGGAATTGCTCCAGGCGGCTATGTGCTTCTTTGAATTGGCGTTTTTCACAGAGCGCTGTAATCTCATTGAATTCTTTCTGAGATTGCTCTAAATCTTTTTGGTCAACTTTTACTTTTACGAAATCTCCATCGATGGTTACTTCTGCTGAGTATCCATCCACGGTATAGTAGGCTAAGAGTTTGTCTCTCAACTCTTCAGGAGAATGGGCTTCAAATACCCCCCCAGCCCGTCCGAGAACGGCCGTTTGGGGGTGTATCATAGAGGGCAGAACCGCTATCACGACTCCACCTAAGCCCCTCTAAGGGCATATCTTTTTTCA
>USRA01000051.1 GCA_900557035.1 uncultured Prevotella sp.
TACAGTTACCGACATTGATGGTAACTTCTCATTGAACGCTCCTGCCGGAGCTAAGCTGGAAATCACATACATCGGTATGAATCCTGCTCATGTTAAGGCAGGTAATAACATGAAGATTGTTCTTGATCCAGACGAGCATAGCCTTGATGAGGTGATGGTCGTTGCCTTCGGTACTCAGAAGCGTTCAGCTTTCACAGGATCTGCTGCGGTAGTAGGTGCTGGCGAAATTGGTAAGGCTCAGGTTTCTAACCCAGTTGAGTCTTTGAAGGGTAAGGTTGCCGGTGTACAGATGACTCAGGTTTCTGGTCGTCCAGGCGAGAGCTCAAAGATTCGTATTCGTGGTATCGGTACTATCAATGCTAGTACAGACCCATTGATTGTTGTTGATGGTGTGCCTTATGACGGTGATATGAACACTATCAACCCGGACGATGTTGAGAGCCTTACCGTATTGAAGGATGCTGCTTCTGCTGCTCTTTATGGTGCACGTGGTGCCAATGGTGTTGTGATGATTACAACCAAGACTGGTAAGACAGGTTCTTCTTCTATTACATTCGATGCTAAGTGGGGTTCTAACTCTCGCGCAGTGCCAGATTACAAGTATATCAACAATGCTGCTGGTTACTACGAGACTTGGTACACTGCATTGAACAATTATGCTTTGAATACTTTGAAGTATGATGCAAATAATGCAAACCTTTGGGCTAACAAGAACCTGACTGCAGACAATGCTTTCGGTTTGGGTATGAGCGTATTCCAGGCTCCTGCAGGTGAGGTGCTGATTGGTACCAACGGCAAGATGAATCCTAATGCTACAATGGGTCGCGTAGTATCTAACAATGGTCAGCAGTATTATGTTACAGCTGATGATTGGGTAGATGCCATGTTCCGCAATAGCCTCCGCCAGGAGTATAACATCTCTGCACAGGGTGCTAATGAGAAGGGTAACTTTATGCTCTCTTTCAACTACTTGAACAATGAGGGTATTACCTTCGGTTCTGGTTTCGAGCGTTATTCTGCTCGTTTGAAGTCAGAGTACAAGATCAAGGATTGGTTGAAGGTTGGTGCTAATGTCAACTTCGCTCACTATGCCAACAATCAGTCAGGTGTGGGTGATGAGGGTTTATCTGTTTCATCTGGCAACGTGTTCGCATTCGTAGCAATGGCTCCTATCTATCCTCTTTATATCCGCGACGCTCAGGGCAACATCATGATGCACGAGGCTAGTGGTACAAAGTTGTATGATTATGGTGATGCGTCTATCAATGGTCAGAAGCGTGCTTATATTGCACAGTCTAACCCTCTTGCTGCTAATCAGCTTGACAAGTATAAGGTAGAAGGAAACAACTTCAATATGCAGGGTACCGTAGAGGTTCGCTTGCCTTTGGATGTTACCTTCACATCTATCAACAATGCTTATGTTGATGAGTATCGTACAACAAGAACAACCAACCCTTACTTCGGTCAGTATGCATCATCTAATGGTATGGTTTACAAGAATCATGAAAGATACTTCAACTATAACCTGCAGCAGCGTTTGAACTGGGCTCATGAGTTCGGTGAGCACTCTGTAGCTTTGATGCTCGGTCATGAGTACTACAACCAGAGTTATGCTTACCTCTATGGTAGCAAGAGCAATCAGTATAGCCCTTCTAACGATGAGTTGGCTGGTGCTGTGTTGTTGAACTCTACTAACTCCTATACCCGTGAGTATAACAACGAGGGTTACTTCGGTCGTGTACAGTACGACTACAATGACCTCTATTTCTTCGATGCATCTCTCCGTCGCGATGCTTCTTCACGCTTCGCAAAGGAGAACCGTTGGGGTACCTTCTATTCTTTGGGTGCTTCTTGGGTAATCAACAAGGAGAAGTTCTTCAATGTAGATTGGGTAGATGATTTGAAACTGAAGGTAAGCTATGGTCAGGTAGGTAACGACAATATCGAGAGTCTTTCTTTGGGTTACTATCACTATACTACCAATTACGATATCGTGAACTCTAATGGTTCTGTATCTCTGGTTCCTGTAGGCCGTTATGGTAACAGAAAGATTACTTGGGAGACAACTGGTGAGTTCAACGTAGGTGTTGACTTCGGATTGTTCAAGAACCGTTTGAGCGGTACTTTCGAGTTCTATTCTCGTAAGACTACTGATATGCTCTTCAACTTCTCATTGCCACAGTCATTCGGTTACACCGGTTACTATGACAACGTGGGTGATATGATCAACAATGGTCTTGAGTTGACCTTGAACGGTGACATCATCCGTACAAGAGATTTCGTCTGGAGTGCCAATATGAATATCACTTACAACCACAACTACGTAAGCTATTTGCCAGATGCAAAGAAGACTTTGACTGTTGATGGTGTTCAGGGTTATACTAACGGTGGTTACTTCATCGGTGAGGGTGAGCCTATGTACACTTACTACCTCCACAAGTATGCTGGTGTAGATCATGAGACTGGTGAGGCTCTCTATTACAAGAATGTGAAGGATGAGAATGGTAATGTTACCGGTCTGACCACAACCAAGAACTCTTCAGAGTCTGATTACTACTTGTGTGGTACAGCTTTGGCAGACGTATTCGGTGGTTTCGGCACAAGCGTATCTTACAAGGGCTTCGACTTCTCTGTAGATTTCATGTATCAGATTGGCGGTCAGATTTACGATAACGACTATGCTAGTGCGATGAGCGCAAGCGGTAAGTCTATGCGTGGTATGGCTCTCCACGAGGATATCCTGAATGCTTGGACTCCTGAGAACAAGAACAGCAATATCCCACGTCTGCAGTATGGTGATACATATATGGCTTCTCAGTCAGACCGTTTCTTGACAAACGCTTCTTACTTGAGCCTCCAGAACATCAACTTGGGTTATACCTTCCCTAAGGCATGGATCAGTAAGCTCAACTTGAGCAACTTGCGCATCTACGCTCAGGCTAACAACGTATGGGTATGGTCAAAGCGTCAGGGTCTCGACCCACGTACCAGCTTGACAGCTGCCAACGCTTCTTATTATCCAGGCGTACGTACCATCACTGGTGGTATCACACTTACATTCTAAACTTATATAATATAGGAATACAATTATGATTAAGATAAAGAATTCAATCTTAGGTGTAGGTTTGGCCTTTGCAAGTCTTACTACATTCACTGGATGTATCGACGAGACCCAGCCTACCGATATTGCAACATCTGAGCAGGTTAGCCAGTCTGCTGCAGCCGTAGAAGGATTGGTGATGGCAATGCCAGCGTTCTTCAACAACTTGAACGAGACATTCTATACGCCAGACAACTACCACTTCAACTTCGGTTACGGATCAATGATCCGTATCCGTGCTACATTGACAGAGCCTTTCGTAACAGCAGGCTCTGGTTACGACTGGTTTGCGCCATGGGCAGAGAATGAGGGTATTAACCAGGATGCAGCCCGTTCTAACTTCGTCTGGACATACTACTACAAGTTCATCCAGACAGCTAATACAGTGCTCTCTACAATCAATGAGGAGACTGCTACTGATGAGCAGAAGGGTTACATTGCGGCAGCCAAGGCATTCCGTGCGCTTGCATATCTCGACCTCGGTCGTATGTATGAGTACTTGCCAACAGATGTTACATCTGGTGTAAATGCAGATGGTAACGATGTTACTGGCTTGACTGTGCCTATCGTGAAGGAGGGTATGGCTGAGGCTGATGCACGTAACAATCCTCGTGTTAAGAAGGAGGACTTGATCAAATTCATCAAGGAGGATTTGGAGTATGCTGAGCAGAATATCGGTAAGCTCACAAAGACAGAGAAGACTTTGCCTCACTTGGACTGCGTATATGGTCTGGAGGCTCGTCTCTATATGTGGGAAGGCGATTATGCCAAGGCTCAGGCTGCAGCAGATAATGCTATCAAGGCTTCTTCTGTACAGCCTATGACTCAGGCTCAGTGCCTGAACACCACTACAGGTTTCAACAACCTGGCAGACTTCATGTGGGGCTCTCAGCAGACATCAGAGGATGTTGTAGTTTCTACAGGTATCGTCAACTGGATATCATTTATGTGTAACGAGCAGACCTTCGGTTATTGCGGTGCAGGTACTGGTGACTATATTAGAATTGATACCTTGGCATATGAGCGTTTGAATGATACCGACTTCCGTAAGTTGGAGTGGGTAGCACCAGCGGGTTCTCCAATCGCAAACAAGGTTTCATTTGTCAATAAGACTTATGGTGCTTCAATGCCTCCTATGGCATCTGTCAAGTTCCGTCCTAACCAGGGTGAGATGGATGCTCCATCTATTGCTGCTGCTACAGCATTCCCAGTAATGCGTGTTGAGGAGATGTACTACATCCGCATTGAGGCTGTTGCACAGCAGGATGCAGAGAAGGGCAAGGAACTCCTGGAGTTGTTTATGAGAACTCGTGACCCTAAATATACTTGCAAGGCAACAAGCAAGGAGGATATCATCAAGGAAATCTACTTCCAGAAGAGTATTGATCTTTGGGGTGAGGGTATCACATTCTTCGATATGAAGCGTTTGAACTACTCTTTGACTCGTGGTTATCATGGCACAAACCATTCTGTAGGTGCTCGCATCAACACAAATGGCCGCCCTGCTACAACCAACTTCCTTTTCTATCGTACAGAGGCAGAGAACAATACAGCTCTTAAGGGATGGAACAACCCAGACCCATCTGGTAAGTATCCACTTTGGACAGAGTAATAACACGAATCGTTATATAAAAGATTAAAAAAGTTATGAACAAGTTTTTTAAATATACATTTATAGCACTGCTCGGTGTTCTTACCCTCGGTTTGAGCTCTTGTACAGATGAATATGAATATACTCCAACTTCTAAGACAGAGTTGGGTGGTAATGCTTTCCTGGTAAGTGAAGGCTCTACAGCTAAATCTTTCTTGCCAACTGCAGAGCAGAGCTTTACATTCAAGGTGTCTCGTGTAGATTCTACAGAGGCTCAGACAGTAGGTCTGTCTAGTAGTAATGAGAAGTTTACCGTTCCTGCAACCGTTTCATTTGCTGCTGGTCAGAAGACAGCAGAGGTAAAGGTTTCTTTTGATATCGCAACAGGTACATCTGAGAATACCCGTATCGCCATTACTGATGCAGAGAAGTATTACTATGCTGCAACCGTACTTGATTATACCATCACCCGTTATCAGTCTTACACTGGTACATACGTAGCTAATGGTCTTGGTTTCCAAATCCAGACTCCTTGCTATATGATTGGTGCTGGTAAGTTTATGGTTCCTGCTGATCCTGCGAACGGATATGAGTATGATATAGTATTCTCTATCGATAAGGACAATAATGTAATCGTAGCTCCACAGCCAGCTTGGAATCATCCTTCTTATGGCGCAGTATATGTAATGGGTAATGCCGAAGGTGATGCTGCAGCTGATGGCTCTGGTTCTGGTGTTGCTGGTACTTATGATCCAGAAACTGGCGTGGTAACTATGGCTATGTATAATTTCATACCTAATACCGGTTCTTTCGGAACATTTGACGATGTCTTTGTATTTGACGAGAAGCCAGCTCTTTAATTTAATATAACAAGAAAGCCGGATGGGACAGTACCCATCTGGCTTTTTTCATTTTTTTGCCTATGAAAAGATATTTTACGTTAGCTTTGGTAGTATCTCTCTTCCTCAGCGGTGCCGAGGCTAAGGAGAGAACGATGGATGAGAAGCAAGCCATTGCAGCTTCGGTGTTGACAATGCAGTCACAGACTCGTGGTAAGGCAGAACTTACGCTCAGACTCTTGCAGGCTTCTGATACCTATACTGTATTGGGAGACGACAGCCGCTTTGTAGTTGTAAGCAATGATGATGCTTTCGATGCCGTGATCGGTTATGCAGACTCTCCTTTCGATGCTTCTGCCAATAGTTCTCTGGCATGGTATCTTCGTGCTGCCTCTGAATCCATGAAGGCTGATTTGCAGAAAGGCTCTGCCGTAACAAGAGCTTTGTTGATTCCTTCGGGCGATTTCAAGGAGGCGGTAGAACCTCTCTGCAAGACGCTCTGGGCGCAGGATAAACCATTCAATAATCTTTGTCCTACAACTTCTAAAGGCAAGGCTTATCCTTCGGGATGCGTGGCTACGGCTTTATCGCAAATTATGTATTATCACAAGTATCCTATTAAGGGAAAGGGCAGCCATCAGTATAGCTTTACCCCAGCCGTGGGAGATGGTAGATTGCTGAGTTGTGATTTCGCAAATACCACTTTCGACTGGGAAAATATGCTGGAGGATTATGCAAGTCATAAAGATTATACGGAGGAGCAGGGAAAAGCCGTGGCAACCCTGATGGCTGCTGTAGGAGTTTCCGTAGATATGCAATATACAGAGTCTGGCTCTGGTGCCATGTCAAGGGAAGCACGTTATGGTTTGATCAATTACTTCTGCTATAATGAGAATATCAACTGGCTGAACCGTTCTTTCTATTCGGCTGCCGAATGGATGAAGTATATCTATACGGAATTGAATCAGAACCGTCCTATCTATTATACGGGTGATGATGAAAGAAATGGCGGTCATGCCTTCGTGCTTGACGGATATGACAAGCAGGGTATGGTTCACATCAACTGGGGATGGGGACTAAAAGGCGGAAATGGATACTTCGACATTGCTCTCCTGAATCCTACAGGATTTCAGTTCAGCGAAGGTCAGGATATGCTGATAGGTATTTCTCCTACTACTTGTCTGCAATATGAATCCCGTTTTTATGCTGATGAAGGATTGAAAGCCAGCAAGGTGGCTTCCTTGCTGAATGTGCAGCCGGCTAAGATCTATAATCAGACAGGTGATAACATCACTGGTGATATCGCTGTGATTCTGGAATCTTCTGATGGTGTAAAGAATGTAATTCAATCTGCTCATGTAGATAAGGCGATTACCTATTATTATGTGAATAGCGGTAGTGATGCTGTGAAAGTTGGAGGTGTGCTGAAATTGCCTTCTACCTTGAAGGATGGTGATTACAGAGTGTATGTAGCCTCTAAGTGTGACAAGGATACTGACTGGCGTCTGATTCGTACTCCAGAGGGAACTGCCAACAGTTATATGCTTACCATAGCTGATGGCAAACTGGCTTCTGTAGGCGAGGGCATTGCCGATGATTCGTGGACAACTACCGGCATTACTCCTATACATGCTATTCCAGCCAAGTATCGTTCTGCCAAGACTTTCAACATCAATGGTCAGCAGGTTGACTCCAGCTATCACGGTATCGTCATCAAGGATGGAAAGAAAGTGATGCAATAGGTCTTTATAAGAAAAATGATGCATAGGTCTCTTCAAAAGATGCATCATACAATATTATATAATAAGGTGTATCCTTCTTGCCCCATACATCGGGCAAGCGGGATACACCTTTTTTATTTTGATAGTATTTTGTTTTTGCTGATAGATATTCGATATTCCTTGTTTCCGCTTTTATTGGATTTCCATCTTCGAGAAGGTCTGGAAGTATTTCAGGCAGGTATTGCGCCATTCCTTGGCGTTTTCCAACTGTACATTTAGTAATGAATCGGTATGTTGCCATTCCTGTTCATGCCCCTTCATATACTGTTTGGCTGAGGTGTGCCAGAAGTCGCGATATACTTCAACCATGGCTACACCCATGTTGTACTTCATGCAGAGTTCCTGCCAGAGGGTGCTTCCTGATTTCATCTTGTAATCCCAGGCTACATGATGGAACCATAGGAGATATTCTTCTGGGCAAGTCTCAATGTTGTCGTACAGACTGCGATATGGTTCCGGATACTGACCTACGGCATCTGTACCTTTGGATGAGCGGTCGAAACCGATACCCTTGGCATCTGCCTTGTGATAATAAACAGGGCACCACTCCAATGGATAGCTGGCGATGAAACCATCCGGCTCCGGACCATAGTGGTGGTCGAACTTGAAGATGTGATGCAATCCCAGTGGCATCATATAGTTGACGCAGGCTTCGCGAGAGGTCATCATCATCATCTCCACAGGTTTGGTGAACTTTTCGTCCTGGTTCTCGTAAGTCTGAACGAGCCATTCGTGGGCAATCTCTTCTGCGCTGAGCGAAGGATTCCATGCCAATCTGCCGAAAGCATACCAGTTAGCCTGAGAGAAAGGATGACCGCACCAGTTGGCATCATCACCGATATTGGCTACGCCAGAGATACCAACCAGCTTATTTGGATTGACAAAATCAAAGAATTCCTTCCACATTGGGGCGAGATAGGTGAGGTGTTTAGACTGTCCGAGATATTCCTGGGTAATCTGAAGTTCTGCTATCTGAGGTGTCTGTCTGATGTTGTCGAAGATAGGAGCGTATGGTTCACGAGGCTGGAAGTCGAGCGGACCGTTCTTTGACTGGAGAATTACATTGTCACGGAACTTTCCATCCATGCCTTTGAATTCGCTGACAGCTTGCTTTACACGGTCTTCTCCCTTATGGTTAGCACCATATACAAAGCTTCTCCACATGATAATGCCACCGTATGGTTTGACGGCATCGGCAAGCATGTTGGCTCCCTCGGCATGAGTGCGGTGGTAATCGCCAGGACCAGGTTGTCCTTCAGAATTAGCTTTTACCAGGAATCCGCCAAAGTCTGGAATGGCAGCATAAATCTCCTTTGCCTTCTTCTGCCACCACTGTTGTACCTTTTTATCCAATGGGTCTGCAGTCTTGGTATAGCCCAATGCCATAGACGAAGCAAAGTTAATGCTGAGATACACTCTGATGCCGTAAGGACGCAGGATGTTGGCGATGACCTTCACCTTGTTAATGTATTCCGCCGTCATCATCTTTGGCGATGCATTTACATTGTTCAGTACGCTTCCGTTGATACCGAGCGATGCGTTGGCACGTGCATAGGTGATGAGACGGTCGTGAAGGCTCTTGCTGATGCTGCCCCCCTTGCCGTTTTTGCCGAGTTTGATTTCTTCCCATTTGAAGATGCTCTTGCCGGCATAGCCACGTTCGATGCTGCCATCGAGATTATCCCAATGGTTGAGGATGCGGAGACCCACTTGTGGCTTCTCGGTTTCATCTATAGCTTTACCGAAGTTCTGTTGATTGCCGCTACCTGTGTTGTAGGTATCGGTGTTCTGAAGACGGATCAGCTCGTAGGCACCATAGAGCAAACCGATAGGATTGCTGGCGGTGATGGTTGCTTCATATTGAATGTTGTCGCCTTGCTGTGCAGGACGGGCATAGAGGTTATAGCCCTCGCCAAGATTCAGAGCCTTGTCTATCTTGAGTTCTACATTCTTACCTCGCCAGTTGTTCTCCAACTCCTGCTTGGCAATCTTAGCTGTTGCATCATCAGGCAACTGTGAGATGACTTGGCATGAGTTAGCATACTGCTTTCCCAGCCATAACTGTGAGCCATCACTCTGTGCAGAAACATGGAGTGATGTAAGTACCGTAAATAATAAAATAAGGTATTTCTTCATATCTTTGCAGATCGTTAGTTTGTATTATTATTGTTTCTGTTGCAAAGATACGAAAAAATCCCTTATTCTCTTCTATTTGTTGTTTATTTCTCATTTCTCTTTGTTTCAGCATATTCACTTGGTGACATGCCATAGTGTTTCTTGAACACGGTAGAGAAGTGGGTCTGGTTGTTAAATCCCACAGAATAAGCTACTTGTGTGATATTAATCTGTCCTTCTTCGATAAGACGTGCAGCCTGCTCTAATCGTAAGTTACGGATGAATTCACCGGCAGAGACACCTGCTATTTCTTTCAGCTTACGGTGCAGTTGGGCACGACTGATGCCTACATCTTCTGTCAGTTTCTCAACGTTGAGGTCAGGGTCGGCGAGGTGCTCGTTCATATATTTCATCACTCTCTCCATGAGAGCATCATTATTTCCCTTTACCTGTATCTGCTCAATCTTAGCCTTCTGTCCCTGCGCACCGCTGTATTTGCCACGGATGCGTCGGACATTGTCAACCAGATTGTCTATGAGAATATGAAGCTCTTCCATATTGAAAGGTTTAGCCAGGAAGGCATCGGCACCTTTGCGCAATCCCTCCAGTCGATTCTCTACCTCGCTCTTGGAGGTGAGCAGGATGACCGGAATATCGCTTACGTTAGAGTTACCTTTAATCTTCTTGAGCATGGTAACACCATCCATTTCCGGCATCATCACATCGCTTATCACGAGATCATATTTGCCGGTGAGCAACATCTTGAGACCTTCCTTGCCGTTGCTGGCATGTTCAAATCGGTACCAGCCGCTCAGTTCGGCCTTGATATAATGTGCAATCTCTGCATCGTCATCTACTATCAGGATATTGAAATTGCGGTTGGCTTGCGTTCTTTTACCGGTGGATTCGGCAGTTTTTGTACCGTCCTCCTGTAGAATCTCCTCTAGTTTGAGGTGTTCCTTTCCCAATGGAATGTTTACCTCGAAGCAAGAACCCTTGATTCCGTCAGTGCGATTATAGGCTCTGATAGTTCCTCCATGCATCTTGACGAGGGCTCTGCAGAGGTTCAGACCAATTCCGGTTCCCTCGATATGAATGTCGCTGTTGTTATTGCCTTGATAGAAGCGCTCAAAGAGACGGTCGGTCTTTTCTTCCTTCAGTCCGATACCTGTATCTTCTACCTTGATGATGGCACTCTCTTTGTTCTTTCCTATGATAAGCGTAATGTCACCACCGTCTGAAGTATATTTCATGGCGTTGGAGAGAAGGTTGGAAATAACCTTGTCAAAGTTGATGCGGTCTATCCATACTTGCAGGTTACCTTCCTCCTTCAGACTCTCGTCTTCCTTCAGGCTCAGGGTGATGCTGCGCTCCTGGGCATTGAAGTTGTAGAGCGATATGATGCCACGCAGGAACTCCTTGAGGTTGGTTTCCTGGCAATGCAGGTGCATCTGGTTCTTGTCTATCTTGCGCTCGTCAAGAATCTGGTTAACCAGAAGCAGAAGTCGCTTGGCATTGCGGTCTATCGTGTCGATATCCTGTTTGCTTTCTGGGTCTTCTATTCTATTCTTCAACTTGTTGAGAGGTCCCATAATCAGTGTCAGCGGTGAACGGATGTCGTGGGTGGCATTGATGAGGAACTGCATCTTGGTTTCCTCTAAGTCTGCTTTGCGACGGCGTTCGTAAGTATAGAATACGTAAAGAACAGCGCTCGCGATAGCCAGGAAATAGAGAAGGTAGGCCTCTGGTGATGCATACCAAGGGTCACACACCTTGATGTTGATGACAGTTGGCTTCTTCGAATATTGACCATTGCTGGTGGCTCTTACTTCCAGCTTGTAATTGCCAGGCTTCAACTTGTTGAAGGATACAGCATTGGCTCCCTCATTGGTGCTGCTCCAGTTGCCGCCATTGATGCGATATTGGAAACTGATATTGTCAGTGTTCTTATAGTTGAGCAGTGAGAACTCCAATGTGAATGAGTTTTCTGAGTATGGTATCTTGAAGTTGTCGCTGAGACAGTTGGTTGCCTTTCCGGCTATGATGAAGTTGGTAAGATATACGTTACCCATCTCCATCTTGTTGGCTCTTACCACATTAGGATAGAAAGTGGTGATGCCATCGCTTGTACCGAAGGCTATCATATCATCGGATGTATGCATCATGGAACCTAAAACATACTCACGTGTGGTGAGTCCGTTGCCATTGATATGACCGATGAATCGTTTAGCGTTTTGATCATACTGCCAGATTCCCATGGTAGTACTAACCCAATAGTCACCCTTGCGGTCTCTTACGATACCGCAAGTCTGTTTGCCTATTAGTGGGTCTGCATGAGGAAATTCAGCCACTTTGTTCTTTTTTCTGTCGAAGAGATAGAGTCCTTTCTCTGTACCCATCATGATTTCTCCGTTCTTTCCTTCGCAAATGGCATTGATCTGTTTGTCTTTCAGGATGTTATGCCATCCGAAATCCTTGAAACTGAGAGTCTGGGTGTTGAGGCAGGATACACCGTTGGCAGTACCAATCCATAGATGTCCGGTGTGGTCTAGAGTCATACTGCGAACCCAGTCATTACAGAGATAACCTTTTTTGCCTCGGGTACTCATATTGAGAATCTTTACGTTACCGGTTTCCACATTATATATATATAGTCCCTTGCTATAGACCGAAATGTAGAGGTTTCCCCGGTTGTCGTCGGTCATACAGTAGATGCCGGCGCTTGTAAAGCTGATCTTCTGCTGATAAGTTCCTGTATATGGATTATAGCTGTAGAGAGCACTGCCATTGCTGATCCAATAGTTGCCACGTTTGTCTTTGTAGATGATACAGGTTCCGGCAGGTGATTGAGGATGAGCAATGATCTTGCCTGCTGCATCAAAGCAGAATACGCCACTGTTTTGTACGGTACACCATGTTTCTCCTCTATCGCCTGGTGCAATAGAGGATACACTACTACCTATTATATAGTTTTGTGCCGAGAAACTCCATGAGTTGAATGCCTGTTGGCGCTGGTTGATGAGATAGAGTCCCTTTTTATAGCATCCTATCCAGAGGTTGTTGTCCTTGTCTTCGATGATGTCATTGACGAAGGCGGTGGATAGATTGAAGTTGCTGTTGCTACTTTCCAGTTGCTCCACCCGGTTGCTGCCTTTCCTGATCAGCAATGCTCCATGCTCAGAGGTACTGATATAGAGGTTTCCCTCATGGTCGAAGGTTGCATTATTGATGGTTACGTTATTGGCGTAGGTGCCAAAATCGTAGCCTGCATCTGCTATTCTGCCTGTCTTATAGTCATAATAGATGATGCCATACATACATACAATGAGCAGGGTTTGTGGACGATGCTGAATGAAAGCCACTGGCGCTCCGTATGGCGATTTGAAGTCTTTGCGGCTCACCTTTCCTTTGTTTTCGATGAATCGGGTAAAGGTGGATAGGTGACTACTCTGCCATAGATAGTGGTGCTGGTCTTCATAGATATGGGTAAAGAATACGTCAGAGTCGCGCTCTGCGTATTGTCTTTCCTGCTTAATCAGGAACTGTTTGTCAGATGGTCGGGTAGAAACTGCTTTCTTTACGGAATAAAGTCCGTAGCCGGCTGTTCCCAGCAGAATATCTCCACGATGACTTTCTACGATAGAGTAGATACGTGGCTTTCTGCCATCAGGAAAATTGAGACGGGAGAAGTCGTTTGTTTCATAATTATAGCGCATCAGTCCTTTGGCACTACCTATCCACAGGTCTCCTTTCTTGTCAACAAGGAGATCTGAAATGATGTTGTCCGTGATGGATGTCGTATCCTTCTCGTCGTGCAGATAATTGGTGAATCTATAACCATCAAACTTATTCAGTCCATATTCCGTACCTACCCAAATGTATCCGTACTTATCTTGTACGACACAGTTGATGAGCGAACTGGACAGTTTGCCTGATGTGAATAATTCGCCACCATCAGCCCATAGCATGAGCGAGGCAAGGCATGCAATAAGTGCTGCAAGGCATTTTTTTATATACTTCATATTTCTTAGTCGTTTGCTAGTCCTATTAGTTATTGTTGCTGCAAAAGTAGTAAAAAACTGCGAAAGCAACAAATAAAAATGCGATAATATGTTTCGTTTCCTTTTGTTTCTTTATCTTTTATGTTTTTTCTTTTGTCCCTGAAACAAATAGAAATGTTCTGGTAACTATATATAAGAGAACTTTCAATAGTTTTTTGTACATTTGCAACGTGAATAGCGAATTGTAACTAACAAAAATGTAATAACAATGACTAAACAAACAATAAAGATTTTATCGTTGGCTCTCTTGCTGGCAGGAAGTAATAGCCTGGCTTTCGCACAGAAAGTGTGGAAGGGTTCTTGGGCGACAGCCGTGGAATGGACTGGTAAAGGGGATATGCCTAAGGAAAGCTTGAGCAACCGTTCTTGCCGACAGGTGGTTCATGTATCCTTTGGTGGAGAGGAACTCAGAGTGAAGCTCAGCAACGAGCAGAGTAAGGAACCGGTAGAAATCAAATCGGTGTATATTGCAGATACCGATAAGGACAGCAACTGGTTTGTGAATGGTAAGACCGTGAAGTATCTCAAGTTTAATGGCAAGAAGAATGTAACCATTGCTCCTGGCAAGGCTATCTTCTCAGATGATTTGAAATATGCCCTGAAAAGTGGACAGCGCCTTACGATTACCATCGACTATGGCAAGCAGACTCCAGTGAATGCAACATCCCATCGTGGTTCACGTACCACATCTTATATAGTAAACGGTTTGCATCGTACTCCTAAACCGATGGATAAGAGTTTTGATGATGGCGAGGAGGTGGATCACTGGTATAATCTTTCAGCCATTGATGTGAAGACCGATAAGGCTACTCCTGTGGTGGCTATCCTCGGAAACTCTATCACTGATGGCCGTGGAAGTACCACCAACCATCAGAACCGATGGACCGATTTCCTCTCGGATGCCCTGAATGCAGAGAAGCCATACGGTGTATTGAATCTTGGTATCGGTGGCAACTGCGTAGTGGAAGGCGGATTGAGCGAACCTGCCATGAAGCGTTTCGACCGTGACATTCTGGGACAGACTGGTGTGGATAAACTCATCATCTTCGAAGGAACCAACGATATCGGTTGCTGCGGAGGAAATTATGAACATGTAACAGATACCCTGATAGCCTGCTACAAGGTGCTGATAGCAAAAGCCAAGGCAAAAGGCATCAAGGTATATGGCGGAACCATCACCCCAACCAAGGGCAACGGATGGTATTCTTTCTGGCATGAGGCTATGCGCCAGACCGTGAACGAATGGATTAGAAAGAGCGGTGCGTTCGACGGGGTCATCGATTTCGATGAATTGACCCGCGACCCAAAAGATCCTCAGCGTCTTAAGGCTGAGTATTCTGATGACTGGCTGCATCTCAATCCGAAGGGATATGAGGCAATGGGCAAGTTTGCCGCAGAGAAATTGAAGTAAATATATTATATGCATCTTTTATATTATATATAATAAGGTGTAAACTTAATGACAGAATAAAATATGGAACAGACATCTGTAACACAGGAATCTAAGGGATTCTACAAACTGAATTGGCTACAACGCATCGGATTCGGATCTGGAGACTTGGCACAAAACCTCATCTACCAGACCATCTGTATGTATCTGTTGTTCTTCTACACCGACATCTACGGGCTCAATCCGGGTGTGGCAGCCACCATGTTCCTGGTGGTTCGCCTGGTCGATGTGCTTTGGGACCCACTGGTGGGAACTTATGTAGATAAGCATAATCCACGTTGGGGTAAGTATCGTTCATATCTCGTATTGGCGGGTTTGCCGCTCACCGTGCTTGCCATCCTCTGCTTCTGGAATGGTATGGAGGGACAGACAGAAACCGTCAAGCTCATCTATGCCTATGTTACATACGTGGGTTTGTCAATGCTCTATACATTGATTAATGTGCCTTACGGAGCCTTGAACTCTTCGCTGACTCGCGATACAGACGAGATAACCATTCTTACTTCTGTACGTATGTTCATGGCAAATGTGGGTGGACTCTGTGTATCGGCAGGTGTTCCAATCCTGGTGGCGATGCTCGCTGCAGCCAAGGATCTCCCTATCGAAATGGCACTCTTCATGGGTTTGGGCTCTCTGCCATCCTTCATCTTTATGCCACTGGTTCCTGCCATCAAGAAAAAGGTGGGTAAGAAAAATATGTTCTACATCTTCCTCACCGTGGCTATCGTGGGTATGGCGATGCTTTATTTCATCAGCAAGATGGGACCTGTAAAGGATCATATTACGCTGGTTTATATTGCACAGTTCATCAAGTCAACAGGTGTTATCGTGGCTACTGGATATATGTGGGCATTGATTCCGGAGGTTATCTCTTTTGCAGAATATACCAGCGGCAAGCGTATTGCCG
>USRA01000052.1 GCA_900557035.1 uncultured Prevotella sp.
AGTTTGACGAGGTGGGTACTGTGCTTACCGTCAGCGATGGCGTGGCTCGTATCTACGGTCTGCGCAATGCAGAGGCTAATGAGCTTCTTGAGTTCGAGAACGGCACGATGGCTATCGTCATGAACCTTGAGGAAGACAATGTAGGTTGTGTCCTCCTGGGTCCTACTGCTGGCATCAAGGAGGGACAGAGCGTGAAGCGTACTCACCGTATCGCTTCTATCCGCGTGAACGACAATTTCTTAGGTCGTGTCGTTAACCCTCTGGGTCAGGCTATCGATGGTCTCGGTGATATCGATCTCACCGGTGCTTTCGAGATGCCGCTGGACCGCAAGGCTCCTGGTGTGATCTATCGTCAGCCAGTGAAGGAGCCTCTCCAGACTGGTTTGAAGGCTGTCGATTCCATGATTCCTATCGGTCGTGGACAGCGTGAGTTGATTATCGGCGACCGTCAGACTGGTAAGACTGCCATCGCAGTGGATACCATCATCAACCAGAAGAGTTTCTATGAGGCAGGCAAGCCTGTATATTGTATCTATGTAGCCATCGGTCAGAAAGCATCTACCGTTGCAGCATTGGTACAGAACCTGAAGGAGCACGGCGCCCTGCCATATACCATCATCGTAAGTGCTACCGCTGCCGATCCTGCAGCCATGCAGTATTACGCACCATTCGCCGGTGCAGCCATCGGTGAGTACTTCCGCGACCGCGGTTACTCAGCCCTCGTAGTATATGATGACTTGAGTAAGCAGGCTGTGGCTTATCGTGAGGTATCATTGATCCTCCGCCGTCCATCAGGACGTGAGGCTTATCCTGGTGATGTGTTCTATCTCCACTCTCGTCTGTTGGAGCGTGCCGCTCGTATCAACGACCAGCAGGAGGTAGCCGAGCAGATGAACGACCTTCCTGAGTGCCTGAAGGGCAAGGTGAAGGGTGGCGGTTCCTTGACAGCCCTCCCAATCATCGAGACCCAGGCTGGTGACGTTTCTGCATACATCCCAACCAACGTGATTTCCATCACCGACGGTCAGATCTTCCTGGAGACCGACCTCTTCAACCAGGGCTTCCGCCCAGCTATCAACGTAGGTATCTCTGTATCTCGTGTAGGTGGTTCTGCCCAGATCAAGAGTATGAAGAAGGTGGCTGGTACCCTGAAGATTGATATGGCTCAGTATCGTGAGCTGGAGGCTTTCTCTAAGTTCTCTAGCGATATGGATGCCGTAACAGCGATGACACTGGACCGTGGTAGAAAGAACGACAAGTTGCTGATTCAGCCTCAGTATCGCCCTATGCCAGTGGGCGAGCAGGTGGCTATCCTCTATTGTGGTGTGCACGGATTGATGCACGACGTGCCAATGGATAAGGTACGCGAGTGCCAGGATCAGTTCCTCGACGCTATGCGCAGCCAGCACGCCGATGTAATCGAAACTTTGGCTGATGGTAAGCTCACCGACGATTGCATTGCGGTGATTGAGGAAACCATGGCTAATGTAGCAGGACAATATAAAGCGTAATAGCCTATGCCGTCGTTAAAAGAGATTAAGACTCGCATCGCCAGCGTCAACAGTACCCGTAAGATTACGAGTGCGATGAAGATGGTGGCATCCAGCAAGTTGCATCATGCTCAGGTAGCTATCCAGAATATGCTGCCTTATGAGAATATGCTGGAGCATATCCTGAAGAGCTTCCTGGTGAGTACTCCGAATGTGGACCATGAATTGCAGGTGGAGCACAAGGAAATCAAGCGTGTGGCTCTCATCGTATATAGCTCTAACAGCAGCTTGTGTGGTGGTTTCAACTCCAACGTCATCAAGATGATGATTCAGGCGGTGGACGAGTATAAGGCTCATGGCATTGACGACATCACGGTATATCCTATCGGCAGAAAGGTGGCTGAGAAGGCACAGAAGCTGGGTTTGAAGATTGGCGGTAACTTCATGGATCTCGCCGATCATCCTAATTCCAGTGCTTGTGCCGACATCGCCCGCAAGCTTGCCAAGCAGTATGCTGCTGGCGAACTCGACAAGGTGGAGATGATCTATCACCACTTCAAGAGTGCCGGTTCGCAGATCCTGACCCAGAAGACTTTCCTGCCTATCGACCTCAGC
This sequence comes from uncultured Prevotella sp., assembly GCA_900557035.1. Taxonomy (GTDB): domain Bacteria; phylum Bacteroidota; class Bacteroidia; order Bacteroidales; family Bacteroidaceae; genus Prevotella. The sequence continues at coordinate 2,106 of USRA01000052.1, forward strand.
ACTGAGGCGATAGGAGAGGACAACGACCGTGACCTCACATCGAATGTGGTTACGGCAAAGGCTCAGGAGTATCTGCGCAAGAAGCAGGCTAGTGAGGATGAAAGACAGCGTGCAGAGGCACATCCTCTGAACGACGACTTCATCGTGGAGCCGGATCTGGAGACTGTATTGGGAGTCTTGATTCCTAAGCAGCTTCATCTGATGGTTTACACTGCTTTGTTGGATAGTCAGGCGAGTGAGCATGCAGCCCGTATGGTTGCCATGCAGACTGCTACGGATAATGCCGATGAACTCTTGCGTGAACTCAATCTGCAGTACAACAAGAGTCGTCAACAGGCCATTACGAATGAATTGCTGGATATTGTGGGAGGTAGCGTAAATAATTAATAATTAAATACCAAAATTCCCCGTTTTATCATAAAAAAAGAGGTAACTTCCCGTTTTGGGGTGGTTACCTCTTTTTTTATGTCTTATGTCTTATGTCTTATGTCTTATGTCTTATGTCTTATGTCTTATGTCTTATGCTTTATGTTTTCTTTTATTTTGTTTTCTTTTACTTGTTTTCTTTCTTGTTTTTTTCTTCATCTTTATTTGCCAGTATATTTCTTGATGGCATTGATAAATGTATCGCCGTATTTCTTGATCTTGAATTCGCCGATACCGCTGATGTGACCGAATGCCTGGAGGGTGGTTGGCTTCATCTTCGTCAATTCGTGCAGACTCTTATCCGATAATACGATGTATGGAGGATAGCCCTGTTCATCGGCAAGATTCTTACGGATCTTACGCAGATATTCGAAAAGCTTCTTATCTTCTACATCCGCCATTTCATTCTCGAAAATCACACGCTCGGCATGTACCACTGGGATGTTGTTTCCTGCATATCCACTTCTTCCTGCTCTTCCTCTGGCTCCTCTTCCTTGAGTCTGGTTCTGCAGGTCTTTGTTCTCCATAATCGCCAATGAAACCTGGTGTTCACCCTTGAGAACCTTCCAACCCAATGGCGTGACCTTCATCTGGTTATGCATATTATACGCTACCTCGAAGAATCCCATCTGAAGCATCTGCAGCAGATAGGTCTGCCAATCGCGAACGCTTACATCCTTGCCCACTCCGAAGGTCTTCAATTCGTTATAGTGATTTCTAGCAATGGCAGGCGTCTGCATACCTCTCAATATCTCTATACAGGTACCCACGGCAATCTTTTCTCCCGCACGGACCACGGCACTCAGCGCCTTTTGGGTAAGCACGGTACCATCGAAGGTACGTGGAGGATTGTTGCAGACATCACAATGCCCGCAATCCTTGCTGGAGGTCTCTCCGAAATAATTCAGGAGGATTCTTCTCCGGCAGACTCTCGATTCGGCGTATTCTTCCATTCTTCGCAGTTTTTCCAGATTTACCGATTTCTGTCCGCTTTCTTCGCAGAAAGTACGGAGGGTGATGATATCTGCCATCGAATAGAACAATACCGTATCGGCAGGAGCGCCGTCTCTTCCGGCTCGTCCTATCTCCTGATAGAAACTCTCGATGCTCTTCGGCATGTTGTAGTGAATCACCCATCTCACGTTACCCTTGTCGATACCCATTCCGAAGGCGATGGTAGCGCACACCACTTCTATCTGGTCCATCTTGAAACGTTCCTGTACAGAGGCTCGCTGCTGGGCGGAGAGTCCGGCATGGTAAGCTTCTGCCTGTATGCCATGCTCCTGCAAAGCCTCTGCTACCATCTCCGTATTCTTGCGCGAGAGACAGTAGATGATGCCTGCCTCGTCTGGGCGACGGGCGATGAAATGGTAAATGAATTTCAGCTTCTCCTTCTTCGTGCTTTCCTGGCGCACGGTGAGGCTGAGGTTCGGACGGTCGAAACTGCTCACGAAGGTCTGCCCATTCAGGTGCAGCTGGTTGATGATGTCCTCTCGGGTAATCTTATCGGCTGTAGCCGTGAGCGCCATCACCGGCACGCCATTGAATTTCTCGTGCAGGAGTCCGAGCTGGGAATACTCCGGACGGAAGTCGTGCCCCCACTGGCTGATACAGTGGGCTTCATCTACGGCGAAGAGCGAAATCTTGATGTTGCAGAACAGATAAGGTATCTCGCTGAGGAGTTTCTCGGGTGAAACATAGAGTAGTTTCAGTTCGCCCGCCTCGCATCTTCTGCGGATGATGAGGTCGTCGGTTACATCGTTGCCGCTGTTGAGAGCTTCGGCAGGAATGCCGTTCGCCTTGAGGGCTTCCACCTGGTCGTGCATCAGACTGATGAGTGGTGAAATGACCACTGCTGTTCCCTCCATAGCCAGCGCCGGAACCTGATAGCACAGACTCTTTCCTCCGCCCGTCGGCATCAGCACCAGACAGTCGTTACCTTGCATCACTTCCCGGATGATGGCTTCCTGGTTGGGTCGGAAGGAATCGTATCCGAAGTAAGATTTCAATATCTCGTTGATTTGCATAATCGTATTATCATTTCTTAGAATTCCTTCTCACTTTCTCCAGGTAGTTCTTTCATTTGCAGTGCCCCTTTATTCCATCTAGAGTGCCTGGTGAAAGTAGGGTGGTTATTCTACTTATTTTCTACTATATTCCTGCAAAGTTACTAAAAAAATAGGAGAAAACTCTCCTTTATAGTAGTAAAAGTGCGAAAAGTAGGCAGAAAAGTTTGAAAATCCAAATAATTGTCGTACTTTTGCGCTAGAAATAAAGGTTTAGAACATGGCAAATTGTAATGTAAACACCCACGAGCGCTTTGCCGACATCCAGATGCTGCGTTACGAGCTGAAGGGATTCGAGGCATTGTCGCTCAATCAGAAATTGTATATTTACTGCCTGGCAAAGGCTACCCTGATGGGACGTGACATCACGTTCGACCAGCAGGGAAAGTACAACCTGCGCATTCGCAAAACCCTGGAGGCAATCTATCGCCATTACAAGGGTATCATCGGAGAGGCTATCGAAAACACGGAGACTGCAAGCGATACTACTACTCAAATTAAAACTTCTTCCGAAGAATTCAAGGCTTTCGAAGTATATCTCAAGCGCGTATGGTTTGCCAGCGGCATCCATCATCATTATGGCTGCGAGAAATTCAAGCCGGGATTCTCTGAGGAATTCTTCTATCAGTTGATGGAGGAAATCTCAGAGGAAGAGTTGCCGCTCAAGAGAGGAGAGAGCAAGGAAGATCTCCTCGCTCAGCTCGTACCTGTCATCTTCGACCCGGAGGTGATGCCGAAGCGAGTGAACCAGACCGATGGAGAGGACCTGGTAAAGACTTCTGCCTGCAACTTCTATGAGAATGTGACTCAGGCGGAAGTGGAGAGATTCTATGCCCGATTGAAGGATGCGTCTAACCCGACACCTCCATCTTACGGACTCAATTCCAAGCTTACCAAGCGCAATAACGAGATGATAGAGCTGGTGTGGAAGGAGGACGGACTCTATAGTGAGCCTATCAAGGAAATCGTTTCCTGGTTGCTCAAGGCGCAGAAATTCGCTGAAAATGAGGGACAGAAGCATGTCATCGACCTGCTCGTGAAGTTCTATCGTACTGGTAATCTTGAGGATTTTGACCGATACAGCATCGCCTGGGTGGAGCAGCACGAAGGCATGGTGGATTTCATCAACGGATTCATCGAGGTATATGGCGACCCATTGGGATTGAAAGGAACCTGGGAGGGTATCGTGGAATACAAGGACCTGGAGGCTACCCAGCGAACCCAGACCATCAGTAAGAATGCTCAGTGGTTTGAGGATCATTCGCCTGTGGATCCACGTTTCCGCAAACCGGAGGTGAAGGGTGTTACAGCCAATGTTATCTGTGCGGCGATGCTCGGCGGAGAGGAATATCCTGCTTCGGCTATCGGCATCAATCTGCCTAATGCCAACTGGATCCGTCAGGAGCACGGTTCGAAGAGCGTTACCATCGGCAATCTGACTGATGCCTACAACAAGGCGGCTCAGGGCAACGGATTCAGAGATGAGTTTGTCATCGATGAGGAGACTGTGGCGCTGATGAATCAGTATGCTGATATCACAGATGACCTGCATACCGACCTTCACGAGTGTCTGGGACATGGCAGCGGTCAGCTTCTTCCTGGTACCGATCCTGATGCACTGAAGGCGTATGGCAACACGATAGAGGAGGCGAGAGCCGATCTCTTCGGTCTGTACTATGTGGCTGACCATAAGCTGGTTGAGTTGGGACTGACTCCGAATGATGAAGCTTACAAGGCGCAGTATTACAGTTATTTGATGAACGGTTTGCTCACCCAGACCATCCGTATCAAGGAGGGTGATAAGATAGAGGAGGCGCACATGAGAAACCGTGCCCTCATTGCCTGGTGGACGCTGGAGCATGCCGAGGGTGCTGTGGAACTGGTGACGGAAGAGGTGAGCTATGCTTCTGCCGAGGATGCCCTGAAGGATGCTGAGGGAAATATCGTAACCACCCGAACCTATGTGAAGGTGAATGATTACGTGAAGCTCCGTCATCTCTTCGGAGAACTCCTAGCAGAGATTCAGCGCATCAAGAGCGAGGGAGATTTCGAGGCTGCACGCCAGTTGGTAGAGAAGTATGCTGTAAATATCGATCCAGACTTGCATCGCGAGATTCTGGCGAGATACAAGAAGCTGAACCTGGCTCCTTACAAGGGTTTCATCAATCCGAAGATGACGCTGGTCTATGATGAGGAGGGCAATCCTATCGATGTAAATCTCGATTACGAGGAGAGCTATACCGACCAGATGCTCCGCTATTCTGAGGAGTATGGAACACTATAATGATTTACAAAGCTTTTGCCCCTTTCCCTTTCCCTTCGGTGGATGATCGTTGGTTCAGGGCGTGGGGCTATTCTGATTCTTTATAGATATGATATAAATAGATATGATAGATAACAAGAACGAGGAATTTCCGATAGTAGATGAAATGGGTAATATTCTGGGTGCCATCACCCGGGGGCATGCCCATGATGGATGCAAGATATTGCATCCTGTGGTTCATCTGCATGTATTCAACAGTAAGGGGGAACTGTATCTCCAGCACCGTCCGGCATGGAAGGATATCCAGCCTGATAAGTGGGATACTGCCTGTGGCGGCCATGTGGATTTAGGCGAGAGTGTGAACCAGGCGCTTCATCGTGAAGTGAGGGAGGAGCTGGGTATCACTGATTTCGAACCGGAGTCTTTAGGACATTATGTCTTTGAGAGTCAGAGAGAAAAGGAGTTGGTGTATGTTCACCGTTGTGTATATGATGGTGAGGTGAAGCCGAGCCAGGAAGAGTTGTCTGGTGGCAGATTCTGGAGTAAGGAAGAAATCAAGGAAAACATCGGAAAAGGTGTTTTCACTCCGAATTTCGAAAATGAATACCAGAAGTTTTTCATGTGATATTCTTCGTCATGTGATATTTTTCATCGGAATACGCGGAGTTATCGGAAACATTCTTGCTTTTCGGATTACGCACGGATTAAACGGAAAGCGACCTGTTCGGTCGAGGGAGCTGAAACCACATTTTATAAGGTCACGCAGATTTCGCAGATAACGCAGATTTTTTTGATTGACTCTTTTTATATCCCACAGGTTCCATTTATATCCCACAGATTCCACAGATATACACAGATTTTAGACCTAAAATCTGCGTCATCTGCGAAATCTGCGTGACTATACATCATGCAGTTTCGGTTACTCGACCGAACAGGTCGCTTTCCGTTTAATCCGTGCGTAATCCGAGAAGCAAGAATGTTTCCGATAACTCTGCGTAATCCGATGAATAAAAAATCTCCGTAATCCGATGAATGATTCTACGCAGATAAAATTATATCTCGAAGATACCCTTGAGTGCCCCCTGGGCAATCTTCTCGAAATCCTCTCCGAAATCGCAGAAACGCATTACGGCATTGGCGGCAGCATGCTTGATACCCATGTTATCTCCCTGCAATGCCACGGCAGCCTGATCCAGGAACTCGTTGATTCCACGATCGTTAGGCTCCTGACCATTCGCAAAGAGACGGGCAAGGAGCTGGAAACCGGCAATCTCATAGAAAGGCTTGTCGCTGGCTATCCATTGATACGCAATCACCGGCGCATATTCCACATGCTGCAGCAGATTGAAGGCAAGCATCTCAGCCATCTCCTGGCTCTGCACCTGCTCCATCCAGATATCCGTGATTTCTGGCAGCATCTTGTCGGCAGGCATGATGAGGGTAGCAAGAATCTTGCACTCTCGGATATCCTCCTTCCAGAGTTCGATGGCAAGGTTATAATCCTTGCCGTATTCCTGCGCCATCTTCTTCAATTCATAGAATGGCACACCCCAATTCAGTTTATATCCCAAGCCCTTGTCTCGCATGGATTGCGAACCCGGACCGTTCATCAACAAGCGAAAGCTTCGCTTGATAGTCATCAGTTTCTGATGTGTTTCTTCGTTCATTGTAATATTTTAAATCTAAAGTAATGTTTAAATCTAAAGTAATGTTTAAATCTAAAGTAATGTTTAAATCTAAAGTAATGTTTTAAATCTAAAGTTTTAATACTTTGCAGAACATTCCGTCGAATTGCTCCTCGATATTCGCTGGTTTATGCTTGAAGATGCCGAAGATGGCACTGCCGCTTCCACTCATAGCTGCATATACGGCCCCCAGATTATAGAGCTTCTGCTTGATATCTGCTAACTCTGGATGCATCGCAAAGATAGGCGCCTCGAAATCGTTGACAAGCTCATCCTTCCAGGTCTCGATAGGTTGGCGAACGATGTCGCGGCAGCATTTCGCAGGCTTCTTAGGAGTGATGGCAGCGTAGGCATCCTTGGTGCTTACAGCGATGTCGTCACGCTTTACAATCACGATGTAATATCCCTTCATGTTATCTCCAGGACCGCTTACCGGCATCAGTACATCGCCGATACCCTCAGCATAGCAGGCTGTATCTCCATTCTCAGGGTCCGCACTGATGAAGTAGGCACAGTCGGCACCCAACTTGGCAGCATATCGCTCCATTTCAGGAATACCGATGTTCAGGCGGAAACGCTCATCGAGCAGACGAATCATGTAGGCAGCATCCGCAGAGCCGCCACCCATTCCTGCCTGAGATGGGATACGCTTGACGAGATGCGTATGAATGCGGGGAATCTTGAAGTCGGCAGCCAGCATATTATATGCCTTCACCACCAGGTTCTTCTGTTCGTCGCAATCCACGGCATTGCCTGTAATCTTCAGGTCGCAGGCTACCTCGCTAGGAAACTCATCTCCCATCAGCTTGATCTCCAAGGCATCAGTCAGGGGGATAGGGTAGAATACGGTTTCCAGATTGTGGTAACCATCAGCGCGCTTGCTTACTATATTTAAGCCAAGGTTGATCTTGGCGCATGGAAATGTAATCATAATCAATAATGTTTAAGAGTAATATGTTAACTATATGCAATCTATATAATCTATATGCACAATATGCAATCTATATGCAATCTACTTGCAAAGATATAAAAAATATCCCAAACCCGGTGCTTTTCATCAAGATTATTTTCTTACTTGCATTAAAAATATTAAAAACATCCATATTCTGCAATATCTTTTGTATCTTTGCAAAGTGTATCCTCATTTCAGAAAGAGTGATTCTGCCTGAGGGAAAATATATTTTGAGTTAAGGATAATTGTATTTATCCTTAAGGATAGATAGATAATTAGATAAAAATAAAAAATAAATAGAAATATGAAGAAAGGTGATAAAGTAAGATTCCTGAGCGAAGTGGGCGGCGGAAAGGTGGCCGGCTTCCAGGGCAAAAACATAGTGTTGGTTGAGGATGAAGATGGATTCGAGATTCCGATGCCGATCAACGAGGTGGTAGTGGTAGAGCAGGACGACTATGCCATGGGCAAGATGATTTCTGCCAAGATGGATGCCAAGCAGAAGGCTGAAGAGCATGCCAACACCGAACTGCATCAGGACAGCAGAAGCATCAAGGCTATCCTGAACGAGCACGATACCGACGTGGATATGAACGTAGAGGAATATGATGCTGCCGACCGCGAGATTACCTTCGTGAAGCAGGTTCAGGAGCGTACGGGCGGCAACAAGCTCAGTGCTTACCTCGCCTTCGTGCCAATCGACATCAAGGATGTAACCAATACCCGCTTCGAGTCGTATATGGTGAACGACAGCAACTACTATCTGCGCTACACCTATCTCGTAGCTGAGGGCAATGCGTGGACCCTGAAGGCGGAGGGTGAAATCGAGCCAAACACCAAGCTCTTCATCGAGGAATTCGGTCGTGAGGCTTTGAATGAGATGGAGCACATCGCCATCCAGATGATTGCCTACAAGAAGGACAAGCCATTCCTGCTGAAGCCAGCTACAGACGTTCAGTTCCGCCTCGACCCGGTGAAGTTCTACAAGCTCCATCTTTTTGAGGAGAATGATTTCTTCGAGACTCCAGCCTATCTCTTCACTATCGTGGAGAACGACGAGGTAGCCCGTCCGCTGGTCATCGATTCCAAGCGCTTGAAGGAGCAAATGTACAAGGACGAGAAGGTGATTGCCAACACCAGCAAGAAGAAGAGCAAGAAGGATGACGGTACTCTCGTCATCGATCTTCATGCAGATGAAGTGCTCGAAACAACTGCTGGAATGAATTCTGCTGATATCCTTCATTATCAGATGGATATCTTCAAGAAGACAATGGCAGAGAACAAGAAGAACAAGGGTCAGAAGATCATCTTCATCCATGGCAAGGGCGAGGGCGTTCTGCGCCAGGCGCTCATCCATGAGTTGAATTATCGCTATAAGAACTGCACCTATCAGGATGCTTCCTTCCAGGAGTATGGATATGGTGCCACACAGGTAACAATAAAGTAATTTATTATGAAGTACGGATTTATGAAGGTGGCAAGTGCCATCCCTGCCGTCAAGGTAGGCGATGTAATCTTCAACACCCAACAGATAGAAGATCTGATAGCCCAGGCAGAAGGCAAGGGCGTAGAGATCATTACCTTCCCGGAATTGTCTATCACAGGCTATTCCTGTCAGGACCTTTTCCGCCAGCAGATGCTCCTGGAATCATCCGAGCAGGCGGTGATGATGCTGCTCGATTTCACCCGCAAGCTCGACATCATCTCCATTGTCGGCGCTCCGGTAGTGGCTGGCGATTTGCTGCTGAATTGCGGTATCGTGATCCAGCACGGACAGATCCTGGGCATCGTGCCTAAGACCTATCTCCCTAACTACAGCGAGTTCTACGAGAAGCGCTGGTTTGCCTCTGCGCAGGACTTGCGCGATTGCGAGGTTCGCTATGCCGGACATAAGGTGAAACTGACCCCCGATGTGCAGATTTTCCACACCTACGACGGCGTGCAGTTTGGCGTAGAGATATGCGAGGATGTATGGGCTCCGGCTCCTCCTAGCAACAAGCTGGCACTGGCTGGTGCCGACCTCATCTTCAACCTCTCTGCGAGCGATGAACTCATCGGAAAGCACAACTATCTGAAGAGTCTGCTGAGCCAGCAGAGTGCCCGCACCATGACCGGATACGTGTATAGTTCCTGCGGTTTCGGTGAGAGTACACAGGATGTGGTATATGGCGGAAATGCCCTGATTTACGAGAATGGAGCTTTACTTGCACAAGGTGAGCGTTTCTCTCTTGATCCTCAGATGGTTATCGCGCAGGTTGATGTAGAGAAACTCCGTTCGGAGCGTCGCACCAATTCCACCTATGTCAACGCCCAGCGTAACATCAAATATTCGGTTCTCGGCGGACAGTTCAACATCCGTAACATCGATGCCGATCCTACTGAGAACGAGCGTGAATTCGTGTTGGAGAGAGAGGTGAATCCGCATCCTTTTATTCCTACCAGCAGCGATATGGATGCCTCCTGCGAGGAGATTTTCAATATCCAGCTGATGGGTCTTGCCAAGCGCATCGTCCATACCCATGCCAAGACGGTGGTGGTGGGTATCAGTGGCGGATTGGATTCCACTCTTGCCCTGCTCGTCTGCGTCAAGGCTTTCGATAAGCTGAAGATGGATCGCCGTGGCATCGTGGGTGTTACCATGCCAGGTTTCGGCACCACCGATAGAACATATAATAATGCCATCTCTCTGATGCAGAGTCTGGGCATCACCATCCGTGAAATCAGCATCGCCAAGGCAGTGACACAGCATTTCGAGGACATCGGTCATGATGCCAGCGTGCATGATGTGACCTACGAGAATTCGCAGGCACGTGAGCGTACGCAGATTCTGATGGACCTTGCCAACAAGATGGGCGGTATGGTGATAGGTACCGGCGACCTTTCTGAGCTGGCTTTGGGCTGGGCCACCTATAATGGCGATCACATGAGCATGTATGGCGTGAATGCCAGCATCCCTAAGACCCTGATTCGTCATCTGGTAAACCATGTTGCCGAGAGTGGGGTAGATGAGCAGAGCCGCATCACCCTGCGCGACATCATCGACACACCTATCAGTCCGGAACTGATTCCTGCTGATGAAAATGGTAACATCAAGCAGAAGACGGAAGACCTGGTGGGACCATACGAGCTGCACGATTTCTTCCTCTATTACTTCCTGCGTTTCGGTTTCCGTCCTGCCAAGATTTATATGTTGGCTAAGAAGGCGTTCATCGATACCAAGCTGGAGCGTGTGAAGATCAGCGACAACGATCCTGATTCCTACGATGAGGAGACCATCAAGAAATGGCTCAAGACATTTGTTCGCCGTTTCTTCAACCAGCAGTTCAAGCGCAGCTGTCTGCCTGATGGTCCGAAGGTGGGAAGTGTGAGCCTGAGTCCTCGTGGCGACTGGCGCATGCCTAGCGATGCCGCATCCACCATCTGGCTGCAAGAGGCAGAAAATAGGATTTGTGATAATTAATAAAAAATAAAAGTTATGGATTTTGCATTAACTATAGTTTTGATGGGATTCGCTGAAGGAATGACTATTGTTTATGGCGTTTTGGCAGTGATAGCATCTATTATGTTACTTTGGCTGAAAAGTAAGTGGGGCCAGAAGTGGTTGGATAGTCTGGACTGATTTCCAACCCTCAGCAGTTTTGGATTTTTGCGTTTAGGCTGATGGCTTTTCCAGTCAGCCTTAACAGAATATTGATTCCCGATTTGAGCATTCGATACTATTTTGGTGCTCAAATCGGGATTTTTAATAGAAAAATTATTAATTTATTACCTCTTTATTCGGGAAAAACATATTTTTTTTGTAACTTTGCGCCCAAAAGTAAAAACAATATAAAATTTAATAGATAATATGGCTAAGAAATTTGCCGAGCACAATGGTCTGAATCTTACTCAGACAAACAATGACGTACTAGCAGCGTGGGAGAAAAATGATATCTTCCACAAGTCTATCGATGAGCGTGAAGGCTGCCCTCAGTTTATCTTCTTCGAGGGTCCTCCATCTGCTAATGGCCACCCGGGTATTCACCACGTGTTGGCACGTAGTATCAAGGATACTTTCAACAGATACAAGACGATGAAGGGATTCCAGGTTCACCGTAAGGCGGGATGGGATACCCACGGACTCCCTGTTGAACTCGGTGTCGAGAAGGAACTCGGCATCACCAAGAAGGATATCGACAACAAGGCTTCTGAGAAGTATATCTCTACAGAAGACTACAACCACAAGTGCCGCGAGAACGTGATGAAGTTCACCGCTGAGTGGCGCGAGTTGACCGAGAAGATGGGTTACTTCGTAGATCTCGATCATCCTTATATCACCTACGATAACAAGTTTATCGAGACACTCTGGTGGCTCCTCAAGCAGCTCTACAACAAGGGCCTGCTCTACAAGGGTTACACCATCCAGCCATACTCTCCAGGTGCAGGTACAGGTTTGAGCTCTCACGAGTTGAACCAGCCTGGATGCTATCGCGATGTAAAGGACCTTACCACCACAGCCCAGTTCCTCATCAAGGATCCTAAGGCTGAGTGGACCAAGTGGGGCAAGCCATACTTCATCGCATGGACCACTACACCTTGGACTTTGCCATCAAACGTGGCTCTCTGTGTGGGTCCTAAGATTGACTATGTAGCCATCGAGACCTACAACCTCTATAATGGCGAGCCTATGACACTCGTGATGGCTGAGGCTTTGGTAGGTTCATATCTCAAGGCAGACCAGGAGTGCAAGGAGGGCGATCTCCTGCCATTCGACAAGGAGAAGAAGCAGTGCCCATGGCGCATTATCGACCACATGAAGGGTACAGAACTCGAAGGCTTGCACTACGAGCAGCTCCTGCCATGGGTGAAGCCATGCGAGAAGGTTGATGCTTTTGCTCCAGCTTTCGTTACAGAATATGCTGCTGCTCATCCTGAGAAGGTATTCGCTTCTGAGGATGGCCGAGATAAGTTCGTTGAGATGGATAGCGAGGCTTTCCGCGTAATCCTCGGCGACTATGTTACTACCGATGACGGTACAGGTATCGTGCACATCGCTCCTACATTCGGTGCCGATGATGCCAAGGTGGCTAAGGATGCCAACA
>USRA01000053.1 GCA_900557035.1 uncultured Prevotella sp.
CTCCGAAGAAGGTGTTGAAGGTGCTGAAGAGGAAGGCGATGAGGGTGCTGAGTGCCACGAGCGAATCCATGTTTGCCGTATGATGCAAGAGCTGTTTCCAGGCGGAAACATAAAACTGTTTGCCGCAGTAGAGCAGGTTGGCGAGTGCCAGGAGCAGACAGATTTGGTTGGCGAAGGAACTGGTATGATGAGCCGAAGCAACGCCATCTGAAATCATATTCTGTTCCATGCCCAGTGAAATCCATCCCATGGAGAAGCTCATAGTCAGGATGGCGAAGAGCCAGGATGCCAGGGTTCGGCGGCGCAGGAGGGTGAACTCACGGCGGTTGATTTCCTCTACGCTTCTGTCGTTTTCGATTACGAGGTCGTATCCGGCGTTGCTGATTTCCCGTTTCATATCTTCCAGAGAGATGATGTCGGGGTCATAATCTACCAGGGCAGTTCGGCTCGCCAGGGAAACCGAGGCGGAGTTGATGCCTTCAAGCGACTGCAGTTTCTTTTCTACATTGGCAGAGCATACGCTGCAAGCCATGCCTATTACAGGAATTGTTTTCTTCATTTGGTTCTTATATAAATGTTCTGAATTTTATAAGCAGAAGCTTTGATATCTGCTTTTCAGCCTGCAAAATTACATATTATTTATGACCCCCGCAAGATTTATGGAAGAAATATCCCGAAGGATAGATGAAAATCACTATAATATGGTAGGTGAAAAATGTGATGGTTCTGGTAAGGGCACAAAAAAGGCAGGTTCCAAACTGCTTTGGAATCTGCCTCAATCATTTATGGGAGATGATTATTTGACTTCGATATTCTTGGTAGCCTTAGCCTCCTCCTTAGGGGCAAGCTTTGGAATCTCAACCTCAAGAACACCATCAGCTACCTTTGCTGAAATCTTCTCACGGTCAGCGTCCTCAGGGAGTGTGTAGCTCTGCTGATAGTTGCTGTAAGAGAACTCGCGGCGCAGATAGTGCTCGTGCTTATCTTCATCCTTGTGTTCCATCTTGTTCTCGATAGCCACATTCAGGTTGCCATCGTTATCGATGTTGATGCGAACCCATTCCTTCTTCAAGCCAGGGGCTGCAATCTCCATCTGGTAAGCCTTCTCGGTCTCCTTTACGTTAATGGCAGGAGCGGTAGCATTCATACGTGGCATCAACTCTGTGTTGAAGAATGCATCATCAAAGAAGTTACTCAACCAATCTGAATTATTATTTCTACGTGCTAACAACATAATTAAAACCTCTAATTTTATTTTACTCATCCTCTCGGTGCCTTGCGGCTCCGTCGGGAATTCTGTTTGTTATTTATTTATCTGTTCTTTTCGATTGCCTCCGCCTCGAAACTCCGTTGTCCTTTTGAACTCCTTCATCTTTTAGCTTCAGCTTTCACTCTTATGTTGAGCAACTTGCGTGCCAATTCCGGGAACGTGAAGGGAAAATGACAAGATTGGCAGGAAAGGATAATTTTTTTAAACTTTTCTGCCAAATTGTGCGGTCGTTTCGAGGGATGGGATTCCCAGACCAATACCATGCGTGTGGTTCCCGGCAAATATCAGATCTTCGTAGGTGGTTCGAGTGCTGAGGCTGCGAAGAATGTGATAGAAGTGAAAGTGAAATAATGTGCTAATAGAAGTGAAAGTGAAATAATGTGCTGATATAAAAAGAGAAAGCTCGCCAGGACTTTGATGGTCTTGGCGAGCTTTTCTTCTTGTGTGTCGGGCATGAACTGACCTAGTTGGTTCAAATCCAACCGCAGGTATTTACCGCCAAGCGAAGCGAACGACAAGTCGTTGCCAGTAATGACAAGGATGGAGGAAGTCGTGTAGCGAGACTTACGAGCCTACGAACAGAAACTTGGTATAAGGCTAAATGGGAATGGATAAGACTGCAAGACAAGTCGAAGTCCGAATGGTAAACGTATCTCCCCAAAACAGTAAACCAAGAGGTTGTGGAGTCAGAAGGTTAGTGCCTTACCCCGAGAGACCCATCCAGCGTGTACTCACGTGCGATAAAAAAGCTTATGGGTGGGAGTCAGCTGAGCCCATAGTAGGTGACTCACCATCACTGAAGGGGTTAATGTATATATAGTGCAAATCGCTGTAAGCAATGCTTGTGCAATCCGAAAACGAGGTATAACCAAGGTGAAAGAATCGTAATCCTTCTAGGTTGGAAGTAGTTGGGACAATCGCAAGTATATTTACAAGCAGAACGAAAAGCAGCAAATGAAACTAATAAACGAGATTGTAGAAGCAAGAAACTTCTGGGAAGCCTGGGTGTCTGTCAAGCGCAACCATGGTGCAGCCGGCATAGATAAGATGCCGACAGAAGAGCTTGACGTGTATTTATCAAAGCACATGGATGAAATCGTATCATCTATATGCGACAAGAAATACAAGCCATCCCCCTTAAGACGTGTCTATATCCCTAAACCAAATGGTAAGCAACGACCACTTGGCATCCCGACCGTTGTAGACCGAGTCGTGCAACAAGCTGCAGCGCAAGTGCTGAGCCGAGTGTACGAACCAGTCTTCAGCGACTACAGCTATGGTTTCAGACCTCAACGCAGTTGTCACATGGCGATACGTAAAGCGTTGGAGTATCTGAACGATGGCTATGAATGGGTAGTGGACTTCGATATAGAGAAGTACTTTGACACGGTCAATCACGACAAGTTAATTTCAATCCTACGAGAGCAGGTCAACGACTCTGCTACTCTTCACTTGGTTCGCTCCTTTCTCAAAGCGGGAGTAATGGAGAATGGGTTGGTTCATACTACTAGCGAGGGAGTTCCCCAAGGTGGTTGTATATCGCCAATTCTGTCTAACATCTACCTAGACAAGCTTGACAAGGAACTTGAAAGTCGAGGTCTCAGATTTGTCCGTTATGCGGATGACTTCGACATCTTTGTTAAGAGTGAGATGGCAGCGAACAGAGTGATGGCATCGGTCAGCAGTTGGCTAGAAAGAAAGCTAAGGCTGAAAGTCAGTGCTACCAAGACCAAAGTGGTAAGACCAATGAAGAGCAATTTTCTCGGCTTCACATTTTGGAAAAGTACCAAAGGTTGGGAGTGTAAACCCACCGATACCGCCAAGAAGAAACTGGAGACCAAGGTCAAGGAAGTTCTCCTGCGTAAGAGAGCTGTTGCCCAACCTTTATACATCGTCTTCACCAAGCTGAACCAAATAGTCAGAGGTTGGGTCAATTACTACCATATCGGTAGTATGAGTACGTACCTCAGGGATAAGTTTGGTCCTTGGCTTCGTCATAAGATCAGGGTTGTGATAGTCAAGCAATGGAAGAAGTATGATACAATCTACAAGAATCTGTTGACCTTGAAGAGAATTATCAAGAGTAATCTTGATGATACCTCCATCTACCAAGCAGCAATGACAAGATTGGGATGGTATCGACAATGTGGACTATCCGTCTTTAATTTTCTGTTGAGTCCCAAGGTACTTGCTATGCCAAAAGAGAATAGGACTGATAAAAGAAAGAGCCGACCTGGCTTGGTCGACCCTTATGCTTTATATCAGAATTTGCGTACTCCTATATGTATGTAGCGCCGTATACGAGTCCCGTACGTACGGTGCAATGAGAGGTGCTAGGGGAGTAATCCCCTACATCTACTCTATTTTCTTTTATCTTCCTTTTGTCCTTCTTTGTCCTTCTTTATCTTCCTTTTATTCTTCTTTGATAATCCAGTCTCCGATGGTTCGCTGGTTGCTATCATAGTTGACACCTACTTTTACCAGTCGTTTGCCGTTGGCTGAATAAGGAATCAGGTATCCCTTTTCTTCTATCTGCCTGATGGCTTCTTCTGCCGAACCATCATACTTCAGTTCGAAGACATAGGTGGTGTCTGGCAGTTGGAGCACAGCATCGGCTCTGCCTATGGCACTGTCTTCTTCTACCTTGATAAGGGCGCCCATCAGATTGAAAATCAGATAGAAAACCGTCTGGAAATCTCTTTCGTTCTTATTCGACAGGCGGTTGGAAATGCTGGAGAGGTAGGCCTTCAGTCGAACCATGGCACTCTCAAGATCATTTTCGTAAAGCATTTCTACAAATTCATTCACCAGTCCGTTGTTGTCGATGGATAAGGGTGACAGATAGTTGGGAGCCAGACTCTTGAGCATTCCAATCTTGACTTCCTGGTTTGGGTAACCTAATCTGTAACTCTTAGTGATGGGACTGTATTTCTTGATGGTAAGATAACCGCTCTGATAGAGTAATGGCAGGGCTGAGGTTACCTGCTCAGGCGACACGTCGAAGTCGTCAACACTAGCTCCCTTTCTTTCAATCTCCATCACGTTGACATGGTGTTTCTGCAGGGTTCTGATCAGATAGGTTGGTGTTCCCGATCCAAACCAGTAGGAATCTATCTTCTGACTGTTCATGGCTCTTATCAGACTGAACGGATTGAATACATCTTCTGCATGTTCGCTGAAATGATAGCCATCGTAATACTGCCGTAATTCTTCCAGGCATTGTTCGTATGTCAGGCCGAGCGCTCTTCCCAATCCTTCTACATCTGGTTTCATTGCGGTGGTAAGTTCAGTCTTGCTGATGCCGCAGATGGCAGAATATTGGTCGAGCATGCTGATGTTGTCGAGGTTGTTGAGTTCGCTGAAGATGCTGAGTTGTGAGAACTTGGTAATGCCTGTGATGAACGTAAATTCCAGATAGGGGTCGAGTTTCTTCAGCGGACTGTAGAAATTCTGCATGATGAGCCTGAGCTGCTTCAGATTATCTTTCTCGTGAACCACATCAAGCAAAGGGGCATCGTATTCATCAATGATGACAACTGCGTTTTTGCCAGTCTGCTGATAAGCTCGCTTTACAATACCTTCCAGTCTTTCATTAGGGTGAATCTCGTCTTCCCCCTTGCCATAAAGTTCTTCGTAAGGTAAAAGTTGTAGATTAAGATAATTCTTCAAGGCATCAGCATCAAAATGCTTGGCGCCGCTCATGTCGAAATGGAGCACAGGATGCTTCACCCATTCTTTCTCATAGTCGGCGATGGCTAATCCTTCGAAAAGTTCCTTCCTGCCTTCGAAATAAGCCTGGAGCGTAGAGGCAAAGAGCGACTTGCCGAATCGTCTAGGGCGACTCAGAAAAATATATTTCATACCTTTTTCTCTAAAATCCACAATGTATTTAGTTTTATCTATATAGAGATAATTTTTCGTGCGGATTTCTTTAAAAGTCTGTATTCCTACAGGATATTTATTTACGATTTCTGCCATATTCTCACTTGATTTTACGTTTCACGCCGCTAAGTTACAAATAAATTTTTGGAATATAGGCAGCGATTAAGTTTTTTTATGCTGTTTTTTCGTATAAGCGGAATTGTTTTTGATAAGAGCTGATAGAAAAGAGGTTAAAACATTTGGCTATTAAAGAGATTCCTCGTATTTTTGTAGTAGAATTTTTCAAAGGTTTTCAAAAAGTTAAATGCTTATGTGCAAATATGAAGAAATAGAAGGTTGGCATCTCTCGAATGACAAGACGATACGGGAAATCGACAATGCCGTATGCGATGAGGTGGAACGAATCTACCTGGAAGCGTGGTTGATGGATAGGAAGAATAGTACTTTTACAAGATTCTAGCAAATCATTTTATACCCAATTCCCCTCACATTGATGATTCTGATATTTTCATCTGCAGATAACTTGTGGCGGAGCTTGGTGATGAAAACATGGAGACTGCGGGAATTGAAAAAGCTGTCATCGCCCCATAGTTTCAGGAGAATATCCTTGCTCTCTACCACTTGATTCTTGCTCTCCACAAGCATGCGAAGGATTTCGGATTCACGATGTGACAGTTCCGTATCCTTGCCATCCAACTGGAGAATCTGACTGGTAACATTCAGGCGATAACGACCGATGGAGAGCCATTGATCAGCAGCATCCGGAATATCAGAAGAAACATTCCCCCCTTCCTGTTCTTCAGAAGAAATATTTCCAACAGAAGCCCGATGACAAAGCGACTTGATACGGACGATGAGTTCCTGGATGGCAAACGGTTTCTTCAGATAATCATTGCCACCCAGTTCAAATCCCTCTACCACATCATTCACCGCCGAACGAGCCGTGAGGAAAAGCACAGGGGTGCGGGAATCCGTCTTGCGGATACGGCGCACCATCTCGAAACCATCCATCTTGGGCATCATCACATCCGCTACAAGCACGTCAGGCTTCTGTTCTTCAAACATGTGAAGCCCCTCTTCGCCATCATGCGCCGTGCGCATCTCGAAGCCCAGCGCCTCCAAGGTGTCGCTCAGAATCATCGACAAGGATGTTTCGTCTTCTACCAGTAATACTTTTATCTTATCCATTATTTTTTTATCTTTTTACCCATTTACTTTTTTACCTTTAAAATACAGGGTAAAGCAGCTTCCTTTTCCCGGCTCGCTTCCTACGGAAACAGAACCGCCCATTTTATCCATCAGACTCTTGACATAGAAAAGCCCGAGACCATAGCCCTTGACCGTATATTTATTGCCATCCGTCACACGATAGAACTTGTCGAAAATATAAGGCAAATTATCATGGGCAATACCGATTCCATTATCTGATACGGAAACCAGCACTTCATCCTCGGCTTTTTGGAAAGCCTTGATTTCTATATTCACGCTATCTTCAGAATACTTGATGGCATTGTCTATGAGATTGCTCACGATGTTTGAGAAATGCATCCGGTCGGCATGAACCATCAGATTTTCCGGTTCTACTGACAACGAAACATTCACCTTTTTATCCGTTCTTACTCCTGATTTCACTTTCAGCTGATGCTGGGAGATTACTGGTTCAATCACCTCCTTCATTGGAACTTCCACGATATTGAGAAGCATCGATTTCCGTCGTTCCATACTCATCGACAGAATCTGTTCCACCAATCCGCTGAGCGTCTGCAACTGCTCCTGGGCGATGGTGAGATACTTGCGCACCTTATCAGGATGCTGGAGCATTCCGTAGTTCAGCAGGGAGTCAGTGGCAGCGTAGGCTACGGCTATCGGAGTCTTCAATTCGTGCGTGATATTATTGGTGAAATCACTCTTCATCTCATCAAGCGTCTTCTGCTTGAGCATCGTATGAATCAGGAACCAGAAGACGAAAGCCAGGATGAGCATGATGAAGAGCGATGTGGCAAGGATGCCTGCCATCTGGCTGAGCACAGTCATCGTAAGCGGCTCTAGGGTGAGGACATATTTCTCCTCATTCGTCTCCCCCTCATTGCAAACCACATATTGGTATCGCTTGGCATTGTCAGAAGGCACATACCCCTTCGTCGTCACTTTCGCCAAAACCTTCTTTCCTGCAAAAAGCTGAATCTGATGCGGAAGCGGATGAATATCGTCGCCCACCAACAAACTGTCTGAAAGCATCTTGACAACCCATGCACTGTCATAATCATTGATGTCTGGTTGGGCGATTTCATTCAATTTGCCAAACAGCGCTTGTTGTACCATAGTTGCCAGCTTGCCCGACATCATCATCATCAATTCCTGGTCCTTGTCATCTTCACTACGCTTCTCTTGCTTGGTAAAAGTTGTTTGAACAGACTGAACGACCTTTCCTCCATGAACCTTTTTCACCTTTACCTTTTGATCTATATCATCGTCTCCATCCATAGAAAAAGCTACAGCACCCGTCAGTTGTCTATGAGGTCCTTTATCATCATTGCGCAATCGTATGATTCGCTTCTTCATCTCCATGAAGTGAGCGTACTCCATTCCACCCTTGATTTTCGCTTCAACCTCTTTTTCCTGAGACTGATAAAGCCCCACGAGCCAATAGGCCTGATATGCGAAGATGCAGACCAGAGCCGTAATGACGAGCGTAACTATGTATTTAAGATGTAACTTCATTCTTTCCTTTATTAAAGATTTTTCCAGATGAATTAAATACTCATTTTCTGAAAATCGGATAAACCTCCGTGGTATTCTTCCATCCCCATTTACCATTCTTTTGTGGCGCAAACTCTCGTCCCATCTTGGCTCCGATCCCCCAATGTTGATTGAACATCACTTCCATGAAGCCACCATAGCTGTTCTTGGGATTGAAAGGAGACATGATGACGCTTCGAGGGTCAGAAGTTTTCGTTGGAACATATTGTCCATAGAATCCCACTGTGAGCCAGTCGTTTACTTGATAAGCCATTCGTCCACCAAAAGAAGCTTTGGTGAGATTGCCAAATCCATATACTCCCGTGTTTATCTTTTCTATCCCGACATAAGGAGAAAAAACAAAACGCCCGAAATTTTGTTGATAAACAACCCCTGCAGTCTGCCTATTCATCAGTCCTGGGACTTCAATACCCGAAGAATATACCGCCATCGTACCTAAATTCGGGGAAGGAAGAGAAATATGAGGTATTGCATTCGGTGCAATCTCCAAAGGTTTTCCTTCTTCCGACATCCAAGGTGCATTCGATTCAGAGTAATAAGATTTGCCTTGAAGTACAGGAAATCCACCGAGCGAAGGACGAGAATATTCCAACGACATACCTTCCTTAAACGACATACCTTCCTTAGGTAAAGATGCCTTCGGAATGGAATCCAAAGAAACACTCTTCACTTCCTGTGCTTGCATTACCAATGTACAAAAGCAGGCCATAACTGTCAATATGAATATTCTCCGTTTCTCTTTCATGCTTGCAAAAGTAATAAAAAAGAAGATAAGTAAGATACTTTTCAGGGAATTATTTCTGATTTGATAAGACT
This sequence comes from uncultured Prevotella sp., assembly GCA_900557035.1. GTDB lineage: Bacteria > Bacteroidota > Bacteroidia > Bacteroidales > Bacteroidaceae > Prevotella. The sequence continues at coordinate 8,729 of USRA01000053.1, forward strand.
AAATAACACTTCTGATAAGACTTGATAATCATAATTCCTTGCTGACACAAGATTTTTGCAGTACTTTTGCAACTGAAATCGGGAGGGTTTCTTCCGAAAGAACGATAAAAAGATAAGAAAAATATGAAAAGATTGGTTATGTTAAGCGCTTGCCTGGCCATCAGTCTTGCCGGCTGGGCACAAGGAAACAGAAATGATTCCCTAAGAATGGACAGCATCATCCATTCCCTCCCCGATGTGATGGTAAAAGGCAACCGACCTATCGTAAAGGTAAAAGGGGCGGCATTGGCCTATGACCTGCCGCAACTCATCAAAAACCATCCGGTGGATAATGCCTATGAAGCCATCAAGCAACTGCCTGGCGTGAGTGAACAAGATGAAGCCTTGACTCTCAACGCTCAATCCGTAACCGTGCTGATAGACGGCAAAACTTCCACCATGACGAGCGAGCAGCTTTATTCGTTTCTGAAAACGATTCCTGCCAGCCGCATCGCCAACGCCGAAGTTGTCTATTCAGCCCCAGCCCGCTATCAGGTAAAGGGACAAGTCATCAACCTCCTGCTGAAGCACAACACTGGCTTTCACTCCCTACAAGGCGAGTTCTTCGGCGGCTATACCCACCAGAACCGCAACAGTTACACTGAACGCGCCTCCTTGCTCTTCACCAACAAGAAATGGGAAATAGACATGCTCTATTCTTTCGGTCATGGCAAGAGATATTATTACTATGAAAATGAGTTTGCCCACACCTTGACTGATGGCACTTCCTATGCCTTCTCTACACATAGCGACAATATCAAACGCCATCTCAACCACAACATCCGACTGGGAATCAATTATCATCTGGCAAAGGATCATCAGCTCTGCTTTGCCTACACCTCACAACTCAACAACACGAGAGGAACTTCAGAGGATGATGGCGATTTCACATCCCTTCTCCGAATCCATGCCAAGAGTCAATTTCACAATTTCCGCCTGGATTACTCCACACCATTTGGCTTCTCGGCAGGAGCAGAATACACCTATTATAATTCACCGGATGAACAATGGCTGAAAAGCAGTCTCTACGATGAGATTTACGACATCACAAGCCAGCAGCGGATCGACAAATGGCGCGCTTACCTCAAGCAGGAGCACGACTTAGGAAAAGACTGGAGCTTGAACTACGGCATCAATTACACCACATCAAGAGACAAGAGCTCGCAGGAGAACAACAACAAGTCTTCTGATGACAACACCATTCAAACCGAAGATCAAATGAGCTTCTACGTCGGAGCCAGCAAATCATTTGGACAAAAACTCATGATGGAAGCATCGCTTATGGAAGAATATTATCACACTCCAATCTGGGATGAGTGGAATCTCTTCCCAACACTCTCCATCACCTATCTTCCAAAGGCAGGACACGTCATCCAATTCGACTTGTATTACGACAGAGACTACCCTACCTATTGGTCGGTGAAGAACTTCACCACCTATAATGCGGGCGGATATGGAAAGATTGTAGGAAACCCAACGTTGAAGCCTTCACGAGACCTCAGCCTCTCGCTTACCTACATTCTGCACAGCAGATACGTAGCAAGTCTCTTCTTCAACAACTCGAAAGATGAATTCAGACAGCTTCCTTACCAGAGCAACACGAAGAAGGAGATGGAATACGAGCATGTCAACTTCGACTATGTAAACCAGGTAGGCTTGATGCTCACAACCCCAATCAACATAGGCAACTGGTGGCAGAATCGCCTTACTTTCACTGGCGTATATCAGAACGACAAGAATTCCCACTTCTATGATCTTCCATTCGACCGCAGCAAATGGTTCTGTCAAGCCCAGTGGAACGGTACTTTTCTTTTTGGCAAGCATGTGCTTCTCAACCTCGATGCTTCCGTCCGTACCGACGCCATCCAAGGAATCATTGACATCCCAGCCTCAGGCTATCTCAACGCTGCCCTCACCTGGAAGCCTCTCAAGGACGATAAACTCCAGCTGAAAGCCTACTGCAACGACATCTTCGAGACAGGCGACAACCATCTGCACGACACCTACAGAGGTCAGCACGTCATCAACAATATGTACTTTGGCAGAATCTTCAGCCTCTCCCTCACTTATCGTTTTGGAGGCTACAAGGCCAAGCAACATGAAGAAGTAGATACTTCTAGATTCGGGAAATAAAACGAGAGCATCCAGTCTAAGAAATGCCTCCCATTTTGGCAGCAAAGTATAATAATTTTAAACTTTGCTGCCAATTTTCTTCTTTTTTCCTTCTTTTTTCCCTTTTCTTCTATCTGCCTGATGGCTTCTTCTGCCGAACCATCATACTTCATCTATACAAATTCATTCACCAGTCCGTTGTTGTCGATGGATAAGGGTGACAGATAGTTGGGAGTTTGACCCTTGAACATTCCGATTTTGACTTCCTGGTTTATGCGTGGTTTTTCGTATAAGCGGAATTGCTTTTGAAAGTTTTCCTCAAAAAAGTTTGTGTTTTCAGGAATAATGGCTAATTTTGCGGGCGGGAAGGAGTCGCCTCTTCGTAGGCGGTGTTTCCGGGAATGATAAAATAAATAGGATATCAATAGAAAATGAATAGGATATGAACAGGAAAATTGATGGTCTCAGACTGATGGATGGGGCTGGATATAAGAAGATAATTATTGCTTGCGACTCTTATAAGAGGTGCCTTTCGAGCAGAGAAGTGAATGAGGCGATTGCTTCGGGAGTAAAAGAAAGAAATGCGGAAGATGCTTCTTCTGAAATGAAGAGATTGTATTCTGATGATGCTTCTCCCGAAATGAAGAGATTGCATTCTGAAGATGCTTCTCCTGAAATCATTACTCTGGAAATGAGTGATGGGGGAGAGGGAATGCTCGATGCTTTTCTCTCGGCGATGAAGGGAGAGCGGGTGAGGATTCATGCCCATGATGCGCTGATGCGATGGATTGAGGCGGAATACGGAATCGTGGATGATACGGCGATTATCGAGATTGCGCAGACCGCTGGACTGGCTCTGATTGAGCCCGAACAGCGCAACCCGATGAAGGCTACTTCCTGGGGTGTGGGCGAGATGATTATGAATGCCTGGCACCGTGGTGTGCGCCATTTCATCGTGGGATTGGGCGGAAGTGCCACATCCGATTGCGGCATCGGAATGCTCAAGGCAATGGGCGATGAATGGAAGAAAATCCGACAGGAATGCAGCTTCGTGCTGGCTTCGGATGTTACCAATCCGCTTTGTGGTGAAAACGGGGCGGCTTATGTTTTTGCGCCTCAGAAGGGAGCTGACGCTAAGATGGTGCAGATGCTGGATGATAGAGCTAGGAAGTTTGCCGAGGTTAGTGCCAAGCATTTCGGATATGATAGGAGTAAGGTTCCAGGAGCTGGTGCGGCTGGAGGACTGGGCTATGCTTTCCTGCAATATTTCAATGCTGAGGCTCGTCCTGGGGCAGACCTTCTCTTGGATGAGATAGGTTTTGATACGCTCATCCTGGATGCTGATCTCGTGATTACGGGCGAGGGACATAGCGACCGTCAGACCTTGATGGGGAAGTTGCCGCAAAGGATTCTGGAGCATGTTCTGAAGTGTAAGGAATCGGATAAAAGCCATGTTGCCTGTTCGCAGCTTGCCGGAGATTTCAAATCCCCGGAATCTTCGTTCCCCCTTGTGTGGCTCGTGTCAGGTGGCGTAAGCGACAGACAGGCTATGCTGGATGCTGGCTTTGATAGAGTTATTCAGGTTACTCCGGATAGTATGCTTTTGGAAGAGGCGTTGAATCCCGATGTAGCTCGTAACAATATCATCAAGGCGATAAAGAACAAATAAAACAACAGAACTTTCGCATGTGTTTCAAGATGGGTTGAAAGCTCAAAAGTTCCTGCAAAACTCTCGCCCAGAAAGGGTGTGCTGTTCGAACCTTGCGAAATTTAAACAAGAAAATAATGAAGTATATAATTTTTGATTTTGATGGAACCATCGGCGATTCGCAGAGTCTCATCGTGAAGACTTTGCAGGATACGATGCGGGCAAGAAAACTGGAAGTGAAATCGGAGGAGGCTTGCGCCAAGACCATCGGTCTTCGATTGGATGAGGCTTTTGTCTCGCTCTACGGAATGAGCGATGAGGAGGGGCTGGCGTGTGCGGCAACCTATCGCGAAATTTTTCTGGATAACAAGAAGACGATGATTGTGCAACCCTTCCCTCATGTGATAGATACTCTGAGAGAGTTGCATCGTCGGGGCTATATTCTGGGTATGGCTAGCAGTCGCAACCATTGCTCGCTCGATGGATACGTGAAGCAGCTGCAGCTGGAGGATATCTTCTCTTCCATTGTGGCAGGCGATGATGTGGAGCATGCGAAGCCGGCACCCGATATGGTCTTCAAGGCATTGGGAGAGATGAAAGGAACTATTGATGAAACCCTCGTTGTAGGCGATATGAACTTCGATGTGGATATGGCTCACCATGCTGGGTGCAAGGCCTGTGCCGTAACCTATGGAAACGGAACCCGAGAGCAGTTGGCTTCTGCAGAATTTATCATTGATGATTTTGCAGAACTCCTGGGACTGGTCTGAAATTTATTCTGAACTATCGTATGTGAGGAAGTTAAAGGAAGTTAGAGAAGTAAGAGAGAAGTAATTTTCTTACTTTTAAGATAATTAGTTTACAAAGCAATAAAGACATTAAAAAGCCCTTAAGGGAAAATTTTTCTTCCCTTAAGGAAAAATAAATTTTCCCTTAAGGATTTTTTTATTTATCCTTAAGGGAAAAAATGAAACCTCTACTTCTCCTATTTTTCGGGCGTTAACTCAGAAAAATCAGAAGGTAGAATTATATTTACGTTTGCATTTACATTTGCATTTACGTTTGTATTTGCATTTACGTTTGCATTTATATAGAATAGGTGACTATTCCTCCATCAACTTGCGATAGCGACCCTTCTTGATCTCTGTATCGCCCAGGCGGCGTGCCTTGTTGATTTCATATTCCGAATAGCTGCCCTCGAAGAAGAAGACCTCACCGTTGCCCTCGAAGGCAAGAATGTGGGTACAGATTCGGTCGAGGAACCAGCGGTCGTGACTGATAACCACAGCACAACCGGCAAATGCTTCCAAACCTTCCTCCAAGGCACGCAGTGTGTTCACGTCGATATCGTTGGTAGGCTCATCGAGAAGCAATACGTTGCCTTCCTGCTTCAATGCCAAAGCCAACTGCAAGCGGTTGCGCTCACCACCTGAGAGAACGCTGCAGAGCTTGCTCTGGTCGGTGCCCGAGAAGTTGAAACGGCTGATGTAAGCACGTGCGTTCACGTCTCTGCCACCCAGACGCAAGGTCTCGTTGCCCTGAGAAATCACCTCGTAAACGGTCTTCTGCGGGTCGATGTCCTTGTGCTGCTGGTCCACATAAGCCAGCTTCACGGTCTCACCCACCTCGAATGTTCCGCCATCTGCCTGATCCAAGCCCATGATGAGGCGGAAGAGGGTAGTCTTGCCGGCTCCGTTAGGACCAATCACACCTACGA
>USRA01000054.1 GCA_900557035.1 uncultured Prevotella sp.
CGCAATGTAAGCTTGCTTACAGATTGCCGAGTGCAGCTTATCTTCTGCAAAGATAATGCAAAACGGAGACAACGCAAAATATTTGGTGTTGAAATTATTAATTATTAAAGGATAAATAACAAATTGATGATAATAGACGAGCTAAAATATAAGATATTGCAGCAATTTGGCTTTCCGCCAACCCAGGAACAGGCACATGCCCTGGAGGTGTTTGCTGAGTTTCTTACCGATAGAGATCCGCATGCCGTGATGATTCTGCGAGGTAGTGCGGGTACGGGTAAGACGACGCTCTCGGGTGCCATCGTCAGGACCCTGAAGGAGATTCATCAGAAGGTGATGCTCCTGGCACCTACGGGTAGGGCAGCGAAGGTTTTCTCGCTGAACAGCGGTTCGCCTGCCTATACCATCCATCGCCGTATCTATCGTGAAAAATCGTTTTCGGGAGTAGAGGGACAGTTTAATCTGAATGATAATCTCTATACCGATACGCTTTTCATGGTAGATGAGGCGTCGATGATTGCCAATATGGGATTGGGCGGGATGAGCTTCGGAAGCGGATGTCTGTTGGATGACCTGGTGCATTTCGTGTATCAGGGACGTAACGACCGCTTGCTGCTGATAGGTGACAAGGCGCAGTTGCCTCCTGTCGGCGAGGAGGAATCGCCAGCCCTGCATGCGGCGATGCTGGAGGGATATGGACTGAAGGTGTATGAATGTGATCTGAACGAGGTGCTCCGACAGAGCGAGGAATCGGGTATTCTCTATAATGCCACGATGATCAGACAGATGATTACGCACGATGACATCACCCAACTCCCGAAGATTCATTTCGCTGGCTATTCGGATATCAAACCGATGCCTGGAGCCGAACTGATAGAGGCTCTAGCCGACAGTTATCACCATGTAGGTCTGGACGATACCATCGTGGTGACCCGCAGCAACAAGCGTGCAAACATCTTCAATCAGGGTGTCCGCAATATGGTGCTGGATAGGGAGGAAGAGCTTTCGCAGGGCGATATCCTGATGATTGTGAAGAACAATTATTACTGGATGGAAGAAGAGAGAAAGAAGATAAAGGAAAAGGAAATAGAAGAACGAAGAGTGAAGAGCGAAGGTACAGAACTTGGAACTGCTACTCATAAAGTTCCAAGTTCAAATCTTCAAGTTCAAAGTAACCTTACAGTTCAATGTTCCAAGTTCAAAGTTCAACGTAGTCAAGTTCAAAGTAACGATATTCCTACTTTTCTGGCGAATGGCGATCGGGCGAAAGTGCTGAAGGTGCGCCGTCGCATCGATCTCTATGGCTTCCGCTTTGCCACGCTGCTGCTCCAATTTCCCGATTACGACAATTATGAACTGGAAGCTACGGTATTGCTGGATACATTGACGAGCGAGGCGCCTGCCCTGCCCCATGAACAGCAGGAGCAGCTCTTCCATCAGATAGAAGAGGATTATCTGGATATTCCGCTCAAGGCAGATAGAATGAAGGCCATCCGACAGGATCAGTTCTTCAATGCCCTGCAGGTGAAATTCGCATATGCCGTAACCTGCCACAAGGCACAGGGCGGACAGTGGGCACATGTGTATGTGGATCAGGGGTATATGACGGATGATATGCTCAATCCCGATTATATCCACTGGCTCTATACCGCCTTTACGCGAGCTACGGAAATGCTGTATCTGGTGAACTGGCCGGAGACACAGACGGCTCAAGGGTAGAATCTCATCCCTATCTGGCTTAGATTCAGATGGGGATAGCTTCGATTCAAATAGTTTCAATTTTAGGTTCAAACCGGTTCAATGTTAGAGAGAATGGTAAATAAATGACAGAAAGTTTGCTAGTCTGAGAAAAAAGTAGTACTTTTGCAACGAATTTATTAATTTATCATATATAAAGAAGTAAATGGAAAATAGAAAAGTAGCTTTAATTACAGGTATCACAGGTCAGGATGGCTCTTACTTAGCCGAATTGTTGTTGAGTAAGGGGTATGATGTTCACGGAACAATCCGTCGCTCATCTACCGATTATCGCGAGCGCATCGCACATTTGGAGGGTACCCCAAACTTTCACCTTCATTACGCCGACCTAGGTGACTCTATGAGCATCATCCAGGTGATGAACAAGGTGAAACCAACTGAAGTTTATAACCTCGCAGCTCAGAGCCACGTACAGGTGAGCTTCGACTCTCCTGAGTTTACAGCCGACGTAGATGCAACAGGTGTGCTCCGTATCTTGGAGGCAATCCGCCAGTGTGGTTTGACCGATACCTGCCGCATGTATCAGGCTTCCACATCTGAGCTTTATGGTAAGGTAGAGGAGGTTCCTCAGAACGAGAACACTCCATTCCATCCTTATTCTCCATACGCAGTAGCCAAGCAGTATGGCTTCTGGATTGTCAAGGAGTATCGCGAGGCATACAATATGTTCTGCTGCTCTGGTATCCTCTTCAATCACGAGAGTGAGCGCCGTGGTGAGACTTTCGTAACCCGCAAGATTACATTGGCTGCTGCCCGCATCAAGCAGGGCAAGCAGAGCAAGCTTTATCTCGGTAACCTGGATTCGCTCCGTGATTGGGGTTATGCCAAGGATTATGTAGAGTGCATGTGGTTGATTCTCCAGGCTGAGAAGCCAGAGGATTTCGTGATTGCAACAGGTAAGCAGCACTCTGTTCGTGAGTTTGCCCAGTTGGCTTTCCACCACGTAGGCATCGAACTGAAGTGGGAAGGCAAGAATGAGAACGAGAAGGGTATCTGCGTAGAGGGCCCTGAGGAGCTTATCGGCAAGACACTCGTTGAGGTTTCTCCTGACTTCTATCGTCCTACCGACGTGGTGAACCTCTGGGGTGACCCAACAAAGGCAAAGGCTAAGCTCGGCTGGAATCCAAACACCACCTCTTTCGAAGATCTCGTCAAGATCATGGTAGAGAGCGATATGGCCAAGGTGGCTGCTGAGGCTGCCGGTGAGAAGGTTCGCTGCAACCTTGTGGAATACTTGGAAAAAGGAATCGTTAAATAATTATGTTGGATAAGAATTCAAAGATTTATATAGCAGGACACCATGGACTCGTGGGTTCTGCTATCTGGAATAACCTCGAGAAGAGAGGCTATCACAATCTGGTGGGTCGTTCTCACAAAGAACTCGACTTGACCGACCAGTATGCTGTAGAGAAGTTCTTTGATGAGGAGAAGCCGGATGCTGTGGTTTTGGCCGCAGCCTTCGTGGGCGGAATCATGGCGAATTCGCTCTATCGTGCCGACTTCATCATGCAGAATATGAAGATGCAATGCAACGTAATCAGTAATGCTTATTCTCATGGCGTGAAGAAGCTCCTCTTCCTGGGCTCTACCTGTATTTATCCGAAGGATGCTCCGCAGCCAATGAAGGAGGATGTGCTCCTCACTTCTCCGCTGGAATACACCAACGAGGAATATGCCATCGCTAAGATTGCCGGACTGAAGATGTGCGAGAGCTACAACCTTCAGTATGGTACCAACTATATTGCCGTGATGCCAACCAACCTCTATGGTCCGAACGATAACTTCCACCTGGAGAACAGTCATGTGATGCCTGCAATGATGCGCAAGATTTATCTTGCCAAGCTCATCCACGACGGCGACTGGCACAGCATCGAGGTGGATATGAACAAGCGTCCTATCAATCCTACTGATAAGCTTTGCGAAATCATTGGCGAGGGTAATGTGGATGGCAACAACTCTCACGAGCGCATCTTGAAGGCGCTGGAGTTCTATGGAATCTATGATAATAAGGTAGTGCTTTGGGGAACCGGAACACCGCTCCGTGAGTTCCTCTGGAGCGAAGATATGGCAGATGCCAGTGTTCATGTGCTCCTGAATGTGGATTTCAAGGATATCATCGGCATTGAGAAGTACAGTTCTGTATTCTATGGTGCCAAGGTAGATGGTGCCGTAGATAGAAACAATTCGGAGGGTCGTGGCGGAGCTATCCCATCTCTCGGTGAGATTCGCAACTGTCATATTAACGTAGGAACCGGTAAGGAACTTACCATCCGTGAACTCTCAGAGCTTGTAGTGAAGGCTGTAGGTTTCGAGGGTGAGGTTGAGTTTGATGCCAGCAAGCCAGATGGAACCCCAAGAAAGCTCATCTCGGTAGATAAGCTTCATAGCCTCGGCTGGACTCACAAGGTTGAGATTGAGGATGGTGTGAAGAAGCTCTTCGACTGGTATAAGGAAAGTTTGAAGGACTAAATACCAAATATGGATAGAGGAGAGTAGCGACGGTTGGATTGCTGCTCTCCTTTTTGTAACTTGTCCACCCAGTAACATACTGACGGTACTGAAAATAACTAAGGATCGCCTCTTTTTATATGTCAAATGCTAGATACAAAGGCATATTGGTGAGATAATCTTGCTCTTTGTATGGTAGCATGGAGAAGCGGATGGCGTGCAATTCCTTGTGGCACTTCTTGCTTGGGGGCGCGCTTGGAGAAGTCGCTGGCATAGTTGCTGAGTATTTCATTCTGCAAAGCTCGCACCTGGTTGAGTCTACCATTGTCGATATATGATTTCACGACTTCTGGCATACCTCCTACATAGTAATATTGCCTCAAAAGGTCCTTGCATTTCTCATGTAGCGAGTTCACCAGTTCGTAGTCGTGACCAAGTAGGATGTTGAGCAACTGCTGTTCGCCCATAGCCATCAAAAACTCCTCGAAGTCCATCGGATAGAGTTGCATGGTGCATACTTTCCCCACAGGAAAGGAGATGCCGCTATGCAGCGTGATGCCCAATAGGGAACCAGCCACTACGATATGATATTCTGGAGCATCCTCACAGAAATACTGCAAAGCTTCTAATGCCTTAGGGAATGCTTGTATCTCATCGAGGAATATCAGCGTCTTGCCAGGTATGATGTCAGTATGCGTGAGCGCACTAATGCCTCGGATGATTTTGGACACGTTGAAGCCTCCCTCGTAGATGGCATCGAGTTCATCATTCCTATCGCAACTGATATATGCGACACTTTGAAATTCATTTTTGCCAAATTCTTTGAGGATATAAGTCTTGCCACATTGTCTCACACCGTTGAGTATGAGCGGTTTGTGCTGTTCGTTATTCTTCTATTCTATCAGTTTCTTGTATATTTTTCTTTTCATTGTTTACACGATTTTACACATCAGACTATTAAAATACAACGCGTTTCGACATGTCGTATCTGTAAATTATTACATTTTTAGACATCTGAATCAGTTGCAAAGTTACGCATTTCGACACATAAAACCAAAGGATACCCACACTTTTTGACACATAATTAAGAAAAATTAAAGATTTGTCACTTTGTACTACATTATGAGTTTCTCGTTTATGAGAGGTTCTTTTTGTATAGCGTTAACCGAACGATCTACACCTTAGACCGAGGGTTGAGTCGGTTACAGATGACAATATTGTGTTAAATTGCTCCATGACCCGAAAATATTTCTCCAAAAAGAGTGAGTTTTTCTGATTAAATTTGTATTTTTGCCATGTCATAACAGAGTTTTTAAAAAAAAGTAATATACAATGAAAAAGATTATTTTATTCTTGCTGTTGATCTTCTCGATATGGATGTCAGCGCAGACGACTGTAGAATCAGTCCAAGTTGCGGATATGGATGAAGGTGCCCCCATTTGTGGCAAGTCGATAGATTTGCACAAGCGCATTCTTCAGGCCTACAATTGCGATAGCACGCTCATCGTCTTCGCTTGTGATACCACTAAAAAAGGAAAAAATACCGATACTGGCAATCTCTATTCACTAGATGCCAATACCCTGGAAGTGCAATGGCAAAAGTCGCTGAAACTTTCTTTGTCAAAACTCTATGGTGTCTGTTCCAAGGGGGTGCTGCTTTCCTCCACTCTGAAAAGCACAGGCAAGTCGCTCTTGACCTTGTCTGATGCCAAGACGAGCCGGTCGTTATGGACGCAGTATCTTTATCCTGTCTATTTCAATGATAGCTTGGATATCGTGGTAGGACTTGAGAAAGTGGGAGGCAGCAAGACATACGCTTATCGCCTGAGCACAGGAATGCTGTTGTGGGATGCCGAGATTCCGATGACCAAGAACGTGGGATGGAAAGATGCTTGCATGGTGGATTCCACTCACCTGGTGGTTGTGGGTGATGCCATTAACGAGATCAACATCTATTCGGGTGAAATCAAGAAGGTGAAGGCTGTGACTGGCATCCATGATTCCAAGGGAATGATGGCTTTGGCATTGACCAATGTCTTGTCTGCGGCAGTCACCATCGGATTTAATTCTCCTTTTTATTACTATTATTATAATCTTAATCCATATATCATTACGGGCTTGACTTCAAATATCCTTCAGGTGGGCTCTAACTTGTATATTAGCGATAGAAACAGCCTCTATTGTTTGGGAACAGACAGTTTGCAAACACGCTGGAAGTATGATTTCCAGGACAAGGAGGCTTCTACGGCTCATCTTCTGCTCAGGGATGGCAAGATATTGATGCTCAATTACGGTTATGGCAAGAGTCTGATGAGAGGTACGGTGAAGTGTGGCAAGCCTTTCTTGGCTTCTTTTGATGCTCAGACGGGAGATAGGGAGAGAATGTTTCCTCTATACGACAAGAAGCATGTCATGAGCGACGGAATGCTCACGGAGAGTGGTGTCTTCCTTGCTGGTTCCTCTATCGGTAAACTGAAAGGTAAGCCTGTAGGCGTCCTGCTCAAAGGCAGAAATGTGCTAGCTGTATATGATCATCACCTTACAGTCTTTAGGCTGTAAGGTGCCTGGTGCCCTCTTCAAGTAAAGACTTTCTTGGGAGGTACTTAGGTGTGATAGGTCGGTAAACATGAAAAATCTTATTACTGAAATCATGTGGAGATATAAAATAAAAAATCCGATTCTCATAATGAAAACCGGATCTTTATATCTTTGAGTTATTTTGGGAAAAGTGGGTAGTGATGGATTCGAACCACCGAAGGCATAGCCAGCAGATTTACAGTCTGCCCCATTTGGCCACTCTGGTAACTACCCAAAAGCTTTTGATTTGCGAACATTCTTTATTTGGTAAAAGCTTTGTTCTTAAAAGCGAGTGCAAAGGTAGTGCTTTTTTTTCATTCCACCAAATTTTTCTGCATCTTTTTTCACTTTTTTCTCAAAAAACTTCATTTTTTCCTAAAATAGGAGGTTTTTGCCCTTTCAGGGCGTGAGGGGTATGAGCTTTTAACCTTTTAGCTTTTTACCCTTTTACCTTTATAATGTGGTGTCTGCGATGCTTTCTCGACAATCTTCTGTGCTTGTAGTGCTCGAATTTCTTGATAGAAACGAAGACGGTTAAGCCCAAGACTACTGCAAGAAGAAAAATCACGATGCCGCCACCCAGGTTGTCACCCTTTACTTTCGACCACATATCCAGAACTTCCGGGGTTATGGTCGCCGGCATCATGAATCATGGCGCATCTTGCCACCACCATACTGTCTGGATACATAATCGGGTTCAGGTGCGCATCCCTGCCCTCCTCTCCGAAGAAATAAGCCAGATTCCCGGTCTCTGGGTAAGCCTCTCTGTCGCTCATCGCTTCGAAGACCTTCTTGCCCGCTACGCTGCTTACATAACCCGTGGTTTCCATATTGGCGAGAGCCACATCCTCTCGGCAGAGATAGTTGATGAAGTAGGAAGCAGCCTTCGGATTGCGGGAATACTTCGGAATCACCCAACCATCGAACCATACGTTGCTTCCTTCCTTAGGTACCTCATAGCCCAAATCTACGCCCACTTTTTCAGCCTCTTCTATCGCCCAGACCGCATCACCGCTCCAGGTCATATTCAGATAAGCCTTGCCTTTGGTCATCGTCTCCTTGCCGAAATCAGCTTCCCATTCCTCGATGTTCGGTTTCAGCGCTTTCAGCTGTTTCTCTACGATGGCAACTGCTTTTGATGAATAATCGTTCATCAGTTCCGGAACGGTCACCTTGCCGGCAGCCAGTTCCTTGCGGTGCTCCCAGATCAGAGCGGTGCCGTAAGAATCGCGGTAGGAATCCTTCATCAGGAGCTTGCCACGGTATTTGGAGTTCCACAGTGTGCCCCAGGTTTGCGCATCTTTTATAGGTACGTGTACCTTATTATATAAGATACCGCAGGGCGTCTTACCGAAAGCAGTGTCGATAGGTAGCAGAAGGTCTTTGCGAAGCATTCGCTCGATGATGTATTCTGATGGGCACACCACATAGTAATCTTCGTGACCACGTTCAATCTTGGTGAGCATCACCTCATTGATGTCGAAGGTCTGGTAGATGACGCGGATCTTCTTGCCCGTCTGCTCCTCATACCATTTCGGAAATTCAGCAAGAATATCCTCATCGATGTAATCTCCCCAGTTGTAAACCTTCAGAATCTCCTCTCTGTTCTCCTTGTTGTAACAGGATGAGAGCGGCAGAATCATCAGCAGGGTCAGGAAAAGAAAAGCTATTGGCTTAACTCCTTTAACTCCCAAAAATATCTTGTTCTTCATCTTATTTCTTCTTGTTTTTTTCTGAACGACGATTGATGATAATCAGCATCACGAGCACCAATACGAAGATGATCGTACTCAGCGGACGAAGTTCCGGCGTCAAGCCTCCCTTTCTGGCATCGGCATAGATGAAGGTGGAGAGTGTTTCCAATCCCTCGTTTCCGATGGTGAAGATGGTGACGGCGAAATCGTCGATACTCATCGTGATGGCGAGCATGAAGCCCGAAATCATACCGGGCAGAATCTCCGGAATAATCACCTTGCGCAATGCCTGCATCGGTGAAGCTCTCAAATCGAGTGCCGCCTCATAGAGGTTCGGGTTCATCTGCTTCAGTCTAGGCATCACACTCAGGATGACGTAGGGCAGACAGAAGGTGATGTGAGAGAGAACCACCGTGGTATAGCCCTGCGGAATGCCCAGCGTGATGAAGAGCAGGAAGAGCATGATGAGCGAGAGGGCTGCACCATAGTTCCACATCGAATTGTTGATATTCTCCTGGATGGTGGTACCGAAGAGCTTGATGTTGTTCATTGTCAGCAATTCCGAGATAGCAAAGGTGGAGATGGTTGGCATGAACACCATCAGGATTCCGCTTGCCCCGCCCGGCATCGACAGTGGCAGTATCACTTTATAGAACTGTTGCCAAGGCGATGCGCCTTTTGTATGTCAATGATGTGCTGTGCAGTCTTATTTATTTTTTTGTTTAAATTTGGCTGCAAAGTTACTCATTTTCGACAAGAAAATGCTATAAAAATACAAAAAAATAGCCTCTGCAAGTTATAATCGTATTGCAGAGACTAAAAATGTTTGATTTGGGGATACAGAAGTCTAAACTTCTGCATATTTATTCGTAATATATGCAAGATGGGCAGCGTTGTTATGCAGCAAATGTGCCTTGCCCATCTTCTTGAGGAGTATGGTAACCTGTTCTATGCTTCTGTCGAAGTCATAGGTCTTCCATCTTGTCTTGAAGAAGAAACTCTTTGGAATGGCTAGATAGCTTTCATTACTCTTCCAGAAGAGTACTGAGTCTGTATTTGTGTTTATCTGCTGGCAGCCTGCATAGTTAATCACGTAGATATTCTTGTTGCAGCCAATGCATTTTGGGATATAGACGATGCGTCTGTTGGTGATAACCAGTCCCTCTGTCCGGTTGTCCAGATAGAAGTATCTCGAGCCAGCAGAATGGTCTCGTCCAGTCTCAACTTGAAGTTCTTTCTAAACATCTCCTCCACCTTGGCTGGAATGTCTAGGATGAAGCAATCTACTGCATTGCTCTGGTGAATGATCGGAACATCGCCATAGCGATGAGCGCGTACGCCTTCTTCGAAAAGTTTCGTACAATGAAAATCGTAATCGTATCGTTCCATAAGTTTTTTGTTAAAGATTATAAGTCATTTTATCATATTACTAATAATTGCATTTGCAATAACATCTGTCTTTGGCTAAGCATCAATCATTTACTTTTCCTTGAATCTCGTATAATTTCTTTTTCAAAATAGCCGAGTGTAACGTATCTCTGGCCGCAAATATAAGGAAAAAAACGATAGGTTGCAAATTTTTGAGGGATTATTTTCTAAAAAGAAGGGAAATGAAACAATTTGAACCAGTTTTTAGTGATTTGTTTTTGTTTTATGAGCAAAATGCTGTACCTTTGCCGCCATGATTGTAACAGTAGAATGGATGGAAGAGTGGTTTCAGCGTTTCGACCACGACTACTTCGGCGGCAAACTGCCCGTTCCGGAGTTGGGACTGACCCGTGCCAAGACTCGGCTGGGACAGCTTGCCTACAAGCGTGCCACTCGCTGGGGGCGCACCAAACTCTATGATTTCAAGCTTTCCATGAGTACGTATTACGATATGACCGACCGGCAGGCAAAGAGCGTCCTGCTCCATGAGATGATTCACTACATCATCGGCTTTACCGGTTTGAAGGATACGGCTCCTCACGGCATCGTGTTCAGGGGGATGATGGATAATCTGAACAGGAAATACGGTTGGGATATCCGGGTGATGACTTCTACCAAGGGCTGGAAGGTGAGTGAGAGGGTAGAGGAGAGGCAGAAGGCGAAGGGACCGCAAACCTATCTGATGCTTGCCATAGAAATGCAGGATGGCAAGCATTATCTTTCGCGTGTGAATCCCAGCTTTGCCCGCCGCATAGAATCGAAACTATCTCTGGTTCGCGAGCTCCGTTCTCATCGCTGGTACACCACTCAGGAGTCTTATTTTGAGGATTATCCGCAGGTGAGAAGTCTTCGGGGCAGACGAATATCGAAGTCCGATTTCGAAAAGCTTCGGAATGTGTTGATCCCATTCGAAATGTAAGTCCTCTGATGTATAGTTAATAAAATGTATTGTATATTATAATGAATTTGAAAAATAAAGATATCGTATGAAAAGAATGATTACCATTGCCTTCATGATGACGGTTGTCGTGATGATGGCGCATGCTCAGGGAGCATTGAAGAGAGTGTATGATGAGACTATCGACCCGATGACTCAGATAGACGAGGGGTTGCAGAAGGCGAAGGCTGAGGGCAAGTTCGTAATTTGCCAGCTGGGTGGAAACTGGTGCCCATGGTGCCTGCGCTTTGCCGATTTCGTAGAGAAGGATACGGCGGTGAATAAGGCGGTGAACGATAACTTCGTGTATCTTCACGTGAATTACAATCCTCGCAAGAAGGAAGGCGATGCTTCTGTTGAGAAGGCTGCGCAGCTGATGAAGCGATTGAATCATCCTCAGCGTTTCGGTTTCCCTGTCTTCGTGGTTCTGGATGAGAATGGCAATGTACTCCATATTCAGGATTCCAGCTTCCTGGAGCAGGGCAAGGGTTACGATGAGCAGAAAACCCTCCGATTCCTGAAGAACTGGACTCCTAAGGCGGTGAAGCAGTAAGGCTGTAAATACAAAAAGCTCCACATACCCAACCGGGCGTGTGGAGCTTTTTATCATTATACGTCTCTGAACTTGCGAAACTTGAATACGTCTTATATGTCTTTTACAATCCTCTTGCCTTCAGGAAACCAGAGGCATCTGGTTCCTTCATACCCGTGAAATCGGTGAACATTTCCATCTGGTCCTTAGTATTGCCACGGCTCAGAACCTTATCGCGGAATGCCTGACCGATAGCTGGATCCAAGGCACCATGCTTGGCAAAGTAATCTGCCACGTTCACGGCGAGCACCTCTGTCCAGAGATAGCTGTAGTAACCTGCTGCATAACCGCCGCCCCATACATGGTTGAAATAGGTGGTAGAGTAGCGAGGAGGAATCTGTGAATTGAGCAGACCTACATTGTTGAGGGCTTCCTTCTCGAACGCACCTGCCATATATGGAGATGGAATCTCGTCTGGTGTCAGCTCGTGCCAAGCCAGATCAAGGCAGGTAGCTGCCAGGTTCTCGCCCAAGGCATAGGCTGGCTGGAAGTTGATGCTCTTCAGCATGCGCTCCTTCAGGTCGGCTGGCATTGGAGCACCAGTCTCTGTATGACGGGCGTAGTGGTCGAAAATCTCTGGGATGCTGGCAAACGACTCGTTAAACTGTGATGGCATTTCCACGAAGTCGCGAGCCACAGCTGTACCTGAAAGGGTATTGTAGCCGCACTTTGACAACATGCCGTGGAGGGCGTGACCGAACTCATGGAACATGGTGCAAACCTCATCCCATGTAATCAGGGTAGGCTGACCCTCTGGAGCCTTGGCGTTGTTGCATACATTATAGATAATAGGCAACTGTCCCCACTTGTCGCTCTGCTTGGCAAAAGCACTCATCCAGGCACCGCCACGCTTGGTAGGACGGCGGAAGTAGTCGCAGTAGAAGAGGGCGATAGGCTTGCCGCTCTTGTCGCTTACCTCGAATACCTTCATATCTGGGTGATAGGTAGGAATGTCCTTGCGCTGCTTGAAGTTCAATCCATATACGCGATGAGCAGCATAGAATACACCGTTTATCTGAACGCTATCCACATTGAAGTAAGGCTTGATTTCATCGTCAGAGATATTGAGCATCTCCTTCTTCATCTTGGCAGAATAGTAGAAGCGGTCGTATGGCTGGAGCTTGAAGTCCTTGCCCTCGCTCTTCTGTGCGTAAGCCTCTATCTCGCGGGTCTCGGCATCAGCCTTAGGAGCGTATTCCTTGATGAGGCTCTGCAGGAAGTTGTTTACGTTCTTGGCAGTCTTTGCCATCGTCTTCTCTAGTGAATAATCTGCATAGGTGCTGTAGCCCATCAGCTGTCCCTTCTCGGCACGCAACTTGGCAATCTCGGTTACGATAGGGAAGGTGTTGAACTTAGGGTCGGTGCCGTCGGCACGGTGGATGCTTGCCATATAAACCTTGCGGCGGAGCTCACGGTTCTGGAGATTGGTGAGGATAGCCTGCTGGGTAGTGTTCACGATGACGATGCAGTATGGAGCCTTGTTGCCCAGGCTTTCTGCATCTTTCTTGCACTGTGCGATGTCGGCGTCGCTGAGTCCGGCAAGTTCTTCCTTGCTGTTCACCCAAACCACAGCGTTGTTGGTAGCTGCAGGAAGAAGATTGCCAAACTGTTCCTGGAGGTCTGAAATGCGGGTGTTGATCTGCTTCATGCGCTCCATTTTCTCTGGAGAGAGCAGGGCACCTGAGCGGACGAAGCCTTTGTAGATGACTTCGGTGAGTCGCTTGTCTTCGCCCTTGAGCTTGCTGTACTCATGGTCGTAAACGTATTTGATACGTTCGAAGAGTTTCTGATTGAATGAAATCTCGTTGTCCAGATCGGTGAGCAGAGGCATTACCTTCTTCTGGGCTTCTGCGATGCCTGGAGTCTTGTGTGCGCTGGTAAGACCGAAGAATACATTGGAAACACGGTCCAGCAACATACCGCTGTTCTCGTAAGCGAGGATGGTGTTCTGGAAAGTAGGCTTCTTCTTGTTACTGATAATCTTCTGGATGTTGGCACGCTGTTCCTTGATGCCAGCTTCGAAGGCTGGGAGGTAGTCGCTCTCCTGAATCTTGCTGAAATCAGGAGCGCCGAAAGGAAGGCTGCTCTTCTGCAGGAGAGGGTTCTGACGGTTGCCGCCTGCATTCTGGGCAAACGATGAGGTTGGCATCTGCAAGAGTGTTGCGGCCAAACCGAGGGTAAGAAATGTCTTGTTAAGTTTCATCATGTTTTTTTGTTTATATTGTGTTTATATCGAATTTATTTTGCAAAGATACGTTTTTATTTCGGATTATCGCACATTTTATTCATTGTATATTACTTTTTTTTATTATCTTTGCATAGAAATTCAACATCAGGGT
>USRA01000055.1 GCA_900557035.1 uncultured Prevotella sp.
TTACAATTTATAACCATGGAAAGGGTAACTATCGCGAAAAAAACTGAATACTGAACACCCTCTTAGATACCTCGCACCCTGGGTATCATGGCAGCATCAGGAAAAAGATAGTACTAGTACGCGTACATAGTACGTACTAGGTAAATACAAAAATATTTTCGTACCTTTGCACCCGTAATCAGGCAAGTAAAGTCTGGTTGCGGGCGTTTTTTGTTTATAGGAATTCGGTGCCGTTCCTGAAACTGAAATTTGGTGAATATCTCGCAGTCCAACCCTTTAACATTATATATTAATATGGTAAGAAAAGCTTATTTTTCTTTGGCGCAGGCATAGTCAAAGCTAATCGATGTAAGCGTAAATAGTAACTCGCTGACAGATAATGAGATAGATGTAAGAGCAAATTGGCTCATACCTTTGACAGCCAGCTGCTGTCATCCTGACGACACGCAAGGCTGCATCCTCGTTGGGGAGAACATGCTCGAGGGTATGGTGGTGGACTCCCGCATCTGGCTGCAGCGACTCATCCACGCCATGATAGCGGCTCGCGACCGAGACGAAAGTATCTGGATTACCATCCAATAGATAGAGTGTCATAACTTTTACCGTAAGTGGTTGAGCGCAATAGCCCAGCTACTTGCTATGTTGGAATATCGGTGAAAAGATATGCTAAATAATCTGTTTTAAATTGTACCGAATTCGATACAATTAGAAATGCAGCAGGAAGCGACAACTTCGTGCTTTCTGTACAGGCATGGATTCAAAGAACAGGTGCAATAGGCATCATGGCAAAGCTGGTTGATATGGTGGAACTTATGCTCATCGAGACATTGTGTACCACTTCGGAATGTGGATTAGTCCTCGTTTCCAACTTTTGTTGGTAAAAGAGTATCAACGTCTTAAAGCTGATGAGCAGAAACAATTGGCATGGTCTGCCAAGCGGGAACTATCTAAGATAAACTATCGCATTCACACGGATGCTATCAAAGTAAATCTCATTCCTGCGGAGGTGACTCGTGAGCAAGCTGCTATGAAATATGCTGATGAAGCGGATGTACTCAACATCGCCATGTTCGGTATGACTGCGAAACAATGGCGTGAGCAGAATCCCGACAAGAAAGGAAACATTCGTGACTATGCCAGTATTAATGAACTTATCTGTCTCTCAAATATGGAGAATCTCAACGCTGTATTTATCAATGATGGTATGGCGCAGTCTGAGCGACTTATCAAACTCAATCAGATTGCCATTCAGCAGATGAAAATTCTTGAAGATACAGGCGGAAGAAACTTATTAAAATAAAGATGAATATGGCAATAAAGGATAAGGATGGAAATACGGTGGGATGCATTTTTATCTGATGCATCCCCCTATGTAAATCCATATATTTCTTGTAGCGGCTTTAAACTTTGTCTTCTATCTTTGTGAATAGGCATTTCCCTTTTCTATAATCGTTGGGAGAAATTCTTTTTTTGTCATCAAATTCTAATTTATAGTCTTCAACATCCCATTCCCAAGCTTCTAGCATTACATAATGTTGGTCATATAGAATCCAAATGAGTTTATCCCAAAGATAATTCGTTGCTTTAGGAACCTTTGTGACTTTACTTCCGGGCTTGCCACTTGGTCTATTAGCTTTTATCTGGTATCTTTGATGATTAAAAACAAAATCTGCACCCTTACTTACTGCTGTTTTATCCTGCATGTAATCAGAATAATCATTTTCAGACATTCCGACTAACATCGCTGCATCATATTCTGATATTACTGAAATAATCTGTGGTGCAACACCATATTTTGATTGCCATTGCAAGGCAATCTCGACAAGTTTATCTCTTAACATAGTAATTTATTTGTGTTGTGTTGTAACATTTACTATTCCCATACGTTGAAATTATTGCTTCGGAAGGGTTATTTTTGCAGTAAAACTCACTCGGAACAAAAGGGCTACTTTCCGATGCAGAAGTGCTTGAAGATATTGTTCAGCGTTTCCTGGCTGCTGATCTGGCCGCCGGTGATTTCTCCCAGCTCCTCCAGTACCATTTTCAAATCCTCGGCGATGATGTCGCCGCTCATTCCCATTTCCATTGACTCCAATACCCGGGAGAGGGAAGCTTGGGCACGGAGAAGAGCCTCGTAGTGGCGGGCACTCGTAATGATGACATCGTTCTCGGTAATCTCCGGAATATCAGCGGCTTTTACCAATGCCTGCTCCAGGGATGAAACGTTCTCGCCCGTGCGGGCACTGATAAAGAGTGGGGGGTCTGCTTCACTGGAATCTGAACCGCAGGAATGCGTTAACTTATCAAACGCAACAAGCTTATCATTCTCCAGTTGATCCATCTTATTGAAAACCATCAGCAGTTTCTTGCCCTGGTTCTTCTGCTTCATCTCCTCGATTTCTGAGGCTGACGGCTGTTCATCCAATAGCCAGATTACTATCTTCGCCTCTTCCATCTTCTGGAAGGTGCGCTCTATTCCGATATTCTCTACCACATCATCCGTCTTGCGGATTCCTGCCGTATCTATGAAGCGGAAGGTAATTCCATCGATGAGGGTGGTGTCTTCTATCACGTCTCGGGTGGTTCCGTGAATGTCGCTCACGATGGCTTTTTCCTCGTGGAGCAGACGGTTGAGCAGGGTGCTCTTGCCCACATTAGTCTTGCCTACGATGGCTACGGCTACTCCCTGCTTCAGGGCGTTGCCGGCCTCGAAGGAGTGGGCGAGGGTGGTAATCTTATGATTGATTTCTTCGGCTAGTGCCTGGAGATCGCTGCGGTCGGCAAACTCCAGTTCCTCGTGGTCGCTGAAGTCCAGCTCCAACTCCAGGAGCGAAGTCATCTTTAATAATTTTTCGCGCAGCAGGGAGAGTTCGTTACTGAAGTGACCCTTCAGTTGGCTAAGCGCCATCTTGTGGGTTGCCTTGTTGGTAGAGGCGATGAGGTCGGCTACTGCCTCTGCCTGCGAGAGGTCCATTTTGCCGTTGAGATAGGCACGACGGGTGTACTCGCCCGGATCTGCCTGTCGGCAGCCTGCCTGGGTGAGGCGCTGGAGAACCTGCTGGAGAATGTATCTGCTGCCATGGCAGGAAATTTCGGTGGAGTCTTCTCCGGTGTAGCTGTGAGGCGCCTTGAATACGCTTACCAGCACATCGTCGATGGTGTTGCCGTCCTGGTCCTTGATTTCGCCATAATGGATGGTGTTGGGGTTCGCATCGGTCAGGGGTTTGCCGCTGGCAGATACGAACACATGGTCGGTGATGCGAATGGCATCATGGCCGCTGAGTCGGATGATTCCGATGGCGCCACCGGCTGGGGTTGCCAGGGCGCAGATACATTCTTCCTGATTCTTCATTATTTCTCTTTAAATTCTGTCTAATACAACTTTTATCAAATTGTCGATGGTGCTCTTATAGCCTGTGTTGGCACTGAGGGCACGGCGGTTGGCGATGACCATGCAGCAGGTGAGTGCCTTGTGGCCGAGGAGGAGGGAAAGACCGGCAAGGGCTGAACTCTCCATCTCGAAGTTATTGACGCGCAAGCCGTTATACTCGAATTTCTCAATCTTTGTGTTAAGCTCTTGGTCGGCAAGAGGAGCACGGAGCTCTCTGCCCTGCGGACCGTAGAAACCGCCGCAGGCGATGGTGATTCCGCGAACCATGTCGTCGCCGGCAATCTGATTGAGCAGTTCCGGGTCGTTGTTCACGCAGTATGGATTGCCAATCTGGTCGTTCCACTTCACCTGGCGCTTGAATTCTGCCTCAGTTTCGAGGTCGCAGATTTCGTTACGGCGGGCATAGAAGTTGATGAGTCCATCGAAACCGATGCTCTTCTGTGAAGCGACGAAGGTTCCGGCAGGACAGTTGAGCTGCAAGCCGCCGCAGGTTCCGATGCGCACGAGGGTGAGGGTGGTGTGCTCCGGTTTCTCGGTGCGGGTAGCGAAGTCGATGTTTTTCAGCGCATCCAGCTCGTTGACCACGATGTCAATATTATCGCATCCTATACCGGTGCTCTGCACGGTGATTCTCTTGCCCTTATATGTACCGGTGATGGCGTGGAATTCGCGGCTGGAAACCTCGCATTCCTGGGTCTCGAAGTGGGATGCTACGAGGGCTACTCTGCCTGGGTCGCCCACAAGGATTACCTTGTCAGCCACCTGCTCCGGGCGTAAATGGAGGTGGAAGCAACTTCCATCTTCATTGATGATCAATTCTGATTCTGCAAAATATTTGCTCATAATCTTTATGTTTTGATAGTTAGTAACTAATTCTTTCCTTTATGTAAAATGCAAAGATAATATTATTTCCTGGAATGTGCAAAGTTTTTTACGGTTTTTTAAACTATTATTGGGGGTAAACATTAAGAAGAGTTAAAATAAAGAAGGGGGATGCAAGGATTTGGGGACTGCTGCATTTTACTAGCAGACGAAATTTAAAAGAAGAGATTATGAAAAAGAATAACATGATGAAGTCTGCTGTGCTGATGATGCTGGCAGCTATGGCTATCAACTCTTGCTCTACAAGCAAAAACGTGAATAAGGAAATCAAGGACGAGAACCAGGTGGCTCGCCCTGACAATGATATGGATATGGACGAACAATATCTGACTCTATCGGATGCTCAGCTCGACATCCTGCAGAAGAACAACAAGTTTGCCTTCAACCTTTTTCTGAAGGTTTCGGGAATGGATTCGAAGGTGGTTTCGCCTATGAGCGTTTCCTATCTCATGGGTATGTTGGCAAACGGTGCTAACGGTGAAACCCAGCAGGAAATCATGAAGGCGATTGGCTGCGAAGGTGTGAGCGTGAAGGAGCTGAACGAGCTTTATAAATCGCTGATTATGAGTGCTGGCAAGCTGGACAAGCAGACTACTGTAAATATCGCCAACTACGTGGCTGTCAACAGACAATATCAGTTGGATAAAGATTTTGTTAAGGCTGTTTCTGACAATTATCAGGCAGGAATCGAGAGCCTCGACTTCAATTCGCAGAAGTCGGCTGACCGCATCAACTCTTGGTGCAAGAAGCAGACGGAGGGAATGATTCCAAAGTTCATTGACCGTATGGAGCCTAGTGCTGTTTCCTATCTGCTGAACGCCATTTACTTCAATGGCACCTGGATGAAGGAGTTTGACAAGAAGAACACGAAGCTGGAGAATTTCCGTGGCTATACGCGCGATATTCAGAAGGTGGAGATGATGCATCAGAACGAGAAATTCGACTATTATGAGAATGAAACCTTCAAGGCGGTGCAGCTGCTCTACGGCAACGGAACCTACTGCATGACCGTCATGCTGCCTAACGAGGGCAAGAGTATCGACGACATGATGAAGGAAATGGATGCAGGAAAATTCGTGACAATGATGGAAAATGTGGAGGAGTGCAAGGTAGATTTAAAGCTGCCTAAGTTTACCACAGAAATGGAATTGCCGCTCAACGACATCATCAGTCAGCTGGGAGCGTCCTCTATCTTCAACCCATCGAAAGCCGATTTCAGCCGTTTCGCCAAGGGCGATTTCTTCGTGAGCCAGATGCTGCAGAAAGCAAAGATAGAGGTGAGCGAAAAGGGAACCGAGGCTGCTGCCGTTACCGGAGCCATCATGCTGTCATCCCTGGTGCCAAGAGAGGAGCGTAGTGTGGTTTTCCATGCTGATCGTCCGTTCGTCTATACGATTACCGACCGACTGACCGGCGCCATCCTCTTCATGGGACAGTTTACCGGAAAATAAACAAAATATGTAGCTTATCGCCCTGAAATAACTTAGTTTCATTTCAGGGCGATATTGTTTTTAAAACCTTTTTAAAGATCCTTTCAGTTCAGACCGCAATTACTGCTGAACAGGGATTTTCTTAACGCGGCGCTCATGACGGCCACCCTCGAAGGTAGTAGCAAAGAATTCGTCGAGGATAGCCTCGGCGGTCTTATTGTCGATGAAACGTCCTGGAAGTACCAATACATTGGCATCATTGTGCTGACGAACGAGATGAGCAATCTCCTTGCACCATGCCAAACCGGCACGTACACCCTGATGCTTGTTCAATGTCATGGCGATTCCCTCGCCACTGCCGCAAATGCCGATTCCTGGATAAACCTCACCGCTCTCAATGCCTTCGCCGAGCGCATGGCCGAAGTCAGGATAGTCAACACTCGCATCGCTGTATGTACCGTAATCCTTTACAGGATAACCCTTCTTCTCCAAATATTCCATTACAAACTGCTTCAATGGAAAACCTGCATGGTCGCATGCAATACCAACTGTCTTTACTTCCATAATACTTAAGTTTTAAAAGTGAAGAACAAAGAGAACTCTCGTTTTAAAATGAAGAACTTAGAATACTCTTCATCACTTCACAAGGTTAATATTTAAAATACAGATAGGAGTTAGATGTCAGTAACCGGGAAATGCTATCCGGCAAATCTCCCGAGTTCTAACTTCCAACTCCTAACTTTTTATACTAATTATGCTTCAGCCAAGAAAGCCTTGACCTGCTTGTAAACGTTCTCACCTGTGTAGCCGAGCTTCTCATCGAGCACCTTGTAAGGAGCAGAGAAACCGAAGCTCTCCAAGCCCCAAACCTTACCGTTAGCGCCTACGAGACCCTCGAGAGTTACAGGAAGACCAGCAGTCATACCGAAGATCTTAGCGTTCTTTGGCAATACGCTCTCCTGATACTCCTTGCTCTGACAACGGAACAAGCCCTCTGATGGAGCACTTACCACGCGAACCTTGATGCCATCAGCACGCAAAGCTGCGCAACCTGCCTCCAATGTAGAAACTTCAGAACCGCTGGCTACCAAGATTACATCTGGATTCTCGTCGCTGCCTGCTACGATGTAAGCACCCTTAGCAGCCTGCTCGTAATCTGTTCCCTCTGGCAACTTAGCGATGCCCTGACGAGAGAAGATCAAAGCTGTAGGAGTCTCAACGTTCTCCATAGCGAGCTTCCAGCATACGGTTGTCTCGTCAGCATCAGCTGGACGGAATACGCGAACGCTATCCTTACCTGCATGGTTCTTCAACTTCTCCATCAGGCGGATCTGTGCCTCCTGCTCAACTGGCTCGTGAGTAGGTCCGTCCTCACCTACGCGGAATGCATCGTGAGTCCAGATAAACTTAACAGGAACCTGCATCAAGGCAGCGATACGAACTGCTGGCTTCATATAATCAGAGAATACGAAGAATGTACCCATTGCTGCAACCACACCACCGTGGAGCATCATACCGATACACATATCAGCCATTGTCAACTCAGCAACACCTGCCTGGAAGAATGCGCCAGAGAAATCACCACGAACGATGCTCTTGGTCTTCTTCAAGAAACCATCTGTCTTATCTGAGTTAGAAAGGTCAGCAGATGCACAGATCATGTTAGGAACCTGCTCTGCCAAAACTCCGAGACAAGCAGCAGAAGCAGCACGAGTAGCTGAACCAGCCTTCTGCTCAACCTTGCTCCAATCTACCTTAGGAGCCTTGCCGCTGAACCACTCATCCATCTGAGCAGCCTTCTCTGGGTTAGCCTTGCGCCACTCAGCCTCTGCAGCCTTGCGCTCAGCTACGATCTTCTTCAACTCCTCAGCACGCTTAGCGTAGATTTCCTTTACATCGTCGAAGATAACGAATGCATTCTCAGGATCACCACCGAGGTGCTTGATTGTATTTACGTATGCGTCGCCACCGAGAGGAGCACCGTGAGTATTGATGCAAGCCTCGTAGCTTGTGCCGTCTGCGCGGAGGGCACCCTTACCCATAACGGTCTTACCGATGATGAGGGTAGGGCGATCCTGCTCCTTCTGGGCAGCATCGAGAGCCTCACGAATCTGAGCCACGTCGTTACCGTTGATCTTGATGACATTCCAGCCCCAAGCCTTGTACTTCATCTCTGTATCCTCGTTCATTACAACGCCACACTCTGTAGAGAGCTGGATGTCGTTAGAATCGTAGAACATGATAAGGTTGTTCAAACCGAGGTTACCGGCGATACGACCAACACCCTGAGAGATTTCCTCCTCTACGGCACCATCAGAAATGTATGCGTAGATCTTGTGCTGCATCATAGTAGAACCCAGACGAGCCTCGAGGAACTTCTCTGCTACAGCTGCACCAGCTGCGAGGGCGTGACCCTGACCGAGAGGACCTGATGAGTTCTCAATACCACGCTGAAGGTCGAGCTCTGGGTGACCTGGAGTTACAGAACCCCACTGGCGGAACTGCTTGAGGTCTTCCATAGAGAAGAAACCGCGCATAGCCAAACCTGCATAGAGCATTGGGCTCATGTGACCTGGGTCGAGGAAGAAGCGGTCACGACCAGTCCATGTTGGATCTGCTGGATCATAAACCAAGTACTCAGAGAAGAGCACGTTGATGAAATCAGAACCACCCATAGCACCACCTGGATGACCAGAGTTTGCCTTTTCTACCATTGAAGCAGCCAAGATACGGATGTTATCTGCTGCATGATTCATTACTTTAATGTCGTTCATCATAATATAATGTATTTATTATTGTTATAGATTTTCTACTGATTTTCTACTGATTTCTGCTGAAACATTCCTGCCATCTCATTCCTTGGTGCAATGGATTTACGGAACTGTTTGTTCATCAGCCCCTTAACCAAGAAAGGGCTGATGAATTGATTGAATTACCCTACAAATATACTACTTTATTTTCAAAACTACGATAGATTTTGCAGGAATTTTCACTTTCAAGGTGTTTTTCTTCAATTTCGCATCCTTGAAGGTGGCTGGCTTCACTACCTCAGGGTGCTCGAAATCGTTGAAATCGCTCACCTTCTTGCAGGTAAGAATCTCACCTGCCACTGCCTTTGGAGCTTTCAGACCATCGAGGTTGAACTCTACCTCCTGTGCCTTGTCGAGACTCACGTTGGCGAGTGATACTACCACGGTGCCATCTGATTTCTTGGCAGCTGAAGTTGATACCAGAGGTATCTTTCTGCCGCCTCTTGCATGCTGGTCGCCACGTACATCCATCGAGTCGCACTTCACGTCCATAGGAAGATAGGTGGCTCCCTGGAAATCCTTATACATGTTGAACACGTGGTAGGTTGGGGTCAATACCATGTGACCGGTGCCCTTGGTGTCTGTGAGAATCATAGACTGGAGCACGTTGACCACCTGTGCGATGTTGGCCATCTTCACACGGTCGGCGTGGCGATGGAACACATTCAGCGAGAGGGCGGCAACGAAGGCATCGCGCATGCAGTTCTGCTGATAGAGGTGGCCCTTGATGGTGCCTGGCTCCTCATCCCACCAGGTTCCCCATTCATCTACGAGCAGACCAATCTGCTTCTTTGGGTCTGCCTTGTCCATGATGGCTTCGTGCTTCTTGATTACATCCTCGATGCCGAGGCACTTGCCCATGGTCCAGTAGTAGTCGTCGTTGCTGAACTTGGTGGCAGAACCCTTGCTGCCGTTCCAGCCGGTTACTGTATAATAATGTAAGGAGATTCCGTTGGCACGATGACCTACACGGTCCATCAATACCTTGGTCCAGTTGTAATCGTAGTCACTGGCTCCCGATGCTATCTTGTAAAGCTCGTTGCCATCGTAGTTACGGCAATATACAGAGTAGCGGCGGTAGAGGTCGGAGTAATACTCAGGGCGCATGTTGCCACCGCAGCCCCAGCTTTCGTTACCCACACCGAGATATTTTACCTTCCAGGCTTTGTCGCGACCGTTCTGTCGGCGGAGCTTGGCCATCGGAGTATCGCCATCGCTGGTCATATATTCCACCCATTTAGCCAACTCCTCTACTGTGCCCGAACCCACGTTGCCGCTGATGTAAGGCTCGCAGCCCAACATCTCGCAGAGATTCAGGAACTCGTGGGTACCGAAAGAGTTATCCTCGATGGTGCCACCCCAGTTGTTGTTCTGCATCTTAGGGCGCTTCTCGCGAGGACCGATACCGTCCATCCAGTGATATTCGTCAGCGAAGCATCCTCCAGGCCATCTTAATACTGGGACTCTGAGGTCCTTGAGGGCTTGGAGCACGTCGTTGCGATAACCCTGGGTATTAGGGATTTTAGAATCCGGACCTACCCAGAGACCTCCATAGATGCAGCTTCCGAGGTGTTCGGCAAACTGACCATAGATTTCACGGTTGATCTTCTGCGTACCTTGGTTCGCATGGATTGTACCTGTTACATCCTGTGCCTGTGCTGAGAAGGCTACAGTAGCAGATAAGAGAGCAGTAGCGAAAAGTCTGTTCATATTTAATATTTGTATGTTAAGTTATATGTATATTAAGTATTTATTCTCTATGCGGGAAAAAGGAGGTTATATATATAGTACGTTTGTGAGGGCCTTTTCCCCCACAAACATACCTATATTTTTTTAGTTTATTTCTTGTTTGCTACGGCAGCCTGCTCAATAGCCAAGCCTGCCTTGTAAGTTTCGATGTACTTATCGAAACCGGCAACATCTTCTGCAGCAGGTGCAATCTCTACACCTGTATTGCCTGCGAATACCTTCTGGTCGAGGTAATCAGCCAGACTCAGCTTCTCATCGTTGTTAACGAGATAGCCTGCGAGCAGAGCGATACCCCAGGCACCACCTTCGCCCGCTGTCTCCATTACAGATATAGGAGAGTTGATGGCTGCTGCGAGAATGCGCTGACCTACACCCTTGGTCTTGAACAAACCGCCATGACCGGTGATGCGGTCCACCTGCACCTTCTCGTCCTTGAACAATACATCGTTACCAATCTTCAATACGGCTACTGAAGCGTAGAGGTTGGCACGCATGAAATTGGCGAGGTTGAAGTGGTCGTTGGCTGAACGTACAAACATTGGACGACCTTCGGCAAGACCGGTTACAGGCTCACCGGAAATATAGTTGTAAGCAATCAGTCCGCCACAGTCTGCATCGCCCTCGAGAGCGTGGTTGTAGAGCTTGCCGAACACCTCGTTCATATCTACCGAAACACCGAGCAACTCCTGGTACTGCTTGAACAAGCCAACCCATGCATTGAGGTCGGAAGTACAGTTGTTGCAGTGAACCATGGCAACAGGACTGCCGTCTGGAGTTGTCACCATATCAATGACTTCGTAAGGTTGGCTCAAGGCTTTCTCCAACACGATCATAGAGAAAGAAGAAGTACCTGCACTTACGTTACCAGTGCGCTGGCGAACGGCATTGGTAGCTACCATACCTGTACCAGCATCGCCCTCAGGAGGACAGAGAGGAGCACCAGCCTGGAGTGTGCCAGATGGGTCGAGCTTCTTGGCACCTTCCTCGGTCAGAACGCCAGCATCTTCACCTGCGTTCAAAACCTCAGGGAGAATGTCGAGAATCTTCCAGCCCAGGTTCTTAGGCTCGATGAGCTTGTCGAACTTGGCTACCATCTCAGCATCGTAGTTGTTGGTGTTTGAATCGATAGGGAGCATACCTGATGCGTCGCCTACGCCCAGAACCTTCTTGCCAGTGAGCTGCCAGTGGATGTAGCCGGCGAGAGTGGTCAGGAAGTCAATCTTATTGGTGTGCTCCTCACCGTTGAGGATAGCCTGGTAAACGTGAGAGATGCTCCAACGCAATGGGATGTTGAAGTGGAAGAGCTCTGAAAGCTCGGCTGCTGCCTGGGCGGTGTTGGTGTTGCGCCAGGTGCGGAAAGGAACGAGGATGTTCTCATCCTTGCCGAAAGCCATGTAGCCGTGCATCATTGCAGAAATACCGATGGCAGCCAACTGCTTGATTTCGCAGTCGTACTCTGCCTTCACGTTCTTGCGGAGGTCAGCGTAGCAATCCTGCAAACCTTTCCAGATGGTGTCGATGCTGTAAGTCCAGAGGCCATCAACCAACTGGTTTTCCCACTCAAAGCTACCCTGTGCGATAGGGTTGTTGTCGGTGTCGATCAAGACAGCCTTGATTCTGGTAGAGCCAAACTCGATACCGAGAATGGCCTTACCTGATTCTATAATAGTTTTTGTGCTCATTATATTTTCATTTTTTTATGTAAAGAACAAAGGACAAAGCCATGAAAATCAATCGGATTCTTCACTCTTCGTTCTTCACTCTTTACTTAAATTATCTCAACGCCTTGTTGAGCATGTAGTAAATCTCATTGTTGCGGAGCTGCTGCTTGAAGCTGCTGATAGTTGTGTTCTTGTCGATGTTGACGAACTCAATACCGAGAATCTCGCAGAAGTCTTCCCAGTACTCAGCAGTGATATCGTAAGAGAATGCACTGTGGTGAGTACCACCAGCGAGGATCCAAGCACCTGCACCAATCTCGAAGGTTGGCTGTGGAACCCAGAGAGCTGAAGCTACAGGGAGCTTAGGCATTGCCTTTGGCTCGATGCACTCTACCTCACTTGCGATGAGACGGAAACGGTTGCCGAGGTCAACTACGGTTGCCTTAACACCCTTGCCGGTCTTAGAAGTGAACACGAGGCGAGCTGTCTGCTGCTTGCGGATACCGATGCCGAGGAAGTGAACCTCGAGCTTTGGCTTGTCTGAAGCAATCAATGGGCAAACCTCGAGCATGTGGCTCTGGAGGCTAGATGTGCGGTCCTCAGCGAAGTTGAGTGTGTAGTCCTCGAGGAATGAGCAACCCTTCTCCAAGCCCTGGTTCATTACCCAGAGTGTGCGGTAGAGGCAAGCTGTCTTCCAGTCACCCTCTGCACCGAAACCGTAACCCTCTGCCATCAGGCGCTGTGAAGCCAAACCTGGAATCTGGTCGAAACCGCAGAAGTTAGGATCGTCGATATTAGCGTCACCGAGGTCATCAAAGTTGGTTGTGAATGCTACTGCATTCTCATCCTTCAATACACGGCGGAGAGCGATCTCAGCCTTAGCTGCGTTCTTCACCTTCTCCCAGTAAACTTCCTCGCCAGACTCATCAATCTTGATGGTGTACTCCTTCTTGTACTCCTCAACGAGAGCATCTGCCTCAGCATCTGTTACCTTCTTGAAGTACTCCATGAGTGAAGATACAGGGTAGTAATCTACGTGGTAACCCATGCGCTGCTCGAACTCTACGCGGTCGCCATCTGTTACGGCTACGTTGTTCATGTTCATACCGAACATGAGGCAGCGTACGTTGTGAGCATCAGCAACACCTGCAGCTACGCGAGCCCATGTTG
>USRA01000056.1 GCA_900557035.1 uncultured Prevotella sp.
TAATATAAGTTATTGATTTACAGACGATTAAATATTAATTTAACGCAGTATTGAAGGATAATAAATATGCCAAATACCTAATTGGGAATATAAAGGTGGATTTCATAGATAATGGATTAGAAGATGTAGAACTGGTGCTTGAAGCAGTGGAAACATAGCTTTTTTGTTTTCTGGCGATAGATAATGAAGAATAGGATTTTTGGACGCACCAGTAAATCCAGTTTAGAATAACATCTATGCTTGACACAGGATTATGCTGGTGCTCCATAATAATTATTTTTTAATATTCCAAGTTATACAATTCAAGGCTCCGCCTTGTTTAATGATCTCTTCACTATCCAACTGGTAGATATTACATGATGGATAGTATGTTTTTATTTGCTCCATAGCTTGCTCATCCTCTTCTATGTTGATAGCTGGCAGAACGATGTTGTTGCCAACTTGCAGGAAGTTGATGTATGCCCAATTTCGCTTATCTGCTCGCTGCACATGATAATGTAGCTTCTCTATCCGAAAACGGGTGGCAAACCGTCGCTCGAATTCTTCTGCAAGTTCCTGGTCGTAATCAGCATAGTTGGTCATTAGAAGATGTGACTCGTCTATTGGTTTCACTATTCCATCAGCATGTCCATATTTCTCATATTTATCCCATGGAAGCATGATGACCTCACAATGAAATAGATTCTCCAACTCATTCAATACTTCAGCTTGCGGATATTGAGCGTTTTCATAAAAAACTTTCTCTGTCATGATGATGCAATCATGGGCTTTAACCACATTCCCGCCATCTATTATCAAATCGGTGGTTTGGATATTGGG
This sequence comes from uncultured Prevotella sp., assembly GCA_900557035.1. Lineage (GTDB taxonomy): Bacteria > Bacteroidota > Bacteroidia > Bacteroidales > Bacteroidaceae > Prevotella. The sequence goes on from USRA01000056.1 coordinate 820, forward strand.
TAGTTTCAAAGCATTGCACACGCTCTTTGTATCCGTGATATATTGCTTGTCTGATTCTTTCTTTGTGAGATAATCGGGATAATACTGATACTGCAGAAAATCCTCTTCGGCTAGTTGAATCGGCATGTAGTCACGACACCAGATATCGGCTGTGTTTGATAACAGAGTCATATTGATGTGGACATTCTTCAGTAACTCTGAAAAACGGCTGAAGAATGCGGGATGAACCTTTGGAAGCCATTCTGAAACGAATACCTGATTCGTATCTTTATCTACTATCATATCTGTATCTTTTTAAATTGCCATGGCCGTGGGTCTTGGATATGCTTCTTGTCTTTTGTTAAGGTGAACCCTTTGCCGAGAAGTTCCTGATGCTCTTTTGCTTGCATCTTCTGCCCGTTTTCATCATATTTCGCCACGTTCTTGCGCACATCAGCTTCTACCTCTACCTTTTCTTCTCCATCAACCCATTTGATGGAGAAGCCATCAAAGATGGAGGCTTGCGAATAAAGCATATCATATAATAAGGAGGAACGACTGTCGGGTGGATTTCCATCTACAGAAAACTCACGTATCAGCAGGGATGCCCTGATGGCATCTTCTGGATGGGTGCCTTTCTCGAACGTGATGTCGATTCCTGAAACATGGTTGTGCAGGATGCCCAACTTGAAGATGCTCTTGGGAGAACCATTCTTGGGGTTGCGATGATATACGATGGGGTCTTTGATGCCACCCTCGGCCTCTTCGTGATAGTAGAACTCCACACACGTGGGTTGTACTGTTACCTGTTGGATACCAGTACTTACCAGGAAGTGACCGGCTAAAGCTATCTGAGCGATTTCCTTGAATTCAGAAGGGATGAATGGGGTGCCCTGATTTCCGAATGGGTGGTCTTCGTTCAGAATTTTTCTCCGTGTATCCTCACTCAAGGAAAATGATTCTAAAGTTTTTTTCAAGTTCTGCATGATCTTTTCCTTTTTCTTTCAAAACCTATATTTCACTCTTTCTTCAGAAAATTACTCTATCACCTCCCAGAAACTCTCCGGCAAGCTGATGTTCTTCATCTTCTTTGCGCTCTTGAACAATGGGGCGATGTCTTCGGCTTCGAAGCCGGCGATGCCGCAACCTATTGGGGTTACCAGGAAATGTAGCTCGGGATGCTGATGGGCAAAGATAATGAATTCCTCCACGTATGGACGGATGGTTTCCACGCCGCCCTGCATTGTAGGGATGGCGTAACTCTGGCCCTGCAAGCCTACACCCTTGCCCATGACGGCACCGAAATGCAGGCGGGCAATGCGGGCAGCTCCACCACCATGCATGCCAGCCAGATTGCTACCAAACACAAAAATCTCGTTCTCTTTTAATGAATCAATCCAGCTAGGAGTGATTCTTCCCTTCTTCATATCTTCCATATTATTCTTATTATTAAATATGTTATTGCCATTATCTGCCGCTTCCTCGCAGCACATGCATTCTGCCATCATTCTCGGCATAGAACTCATGCTCGGCATCGACATCTTTGGAGCACTTGAAACAGATGTGTCTTCCTCTGCGAACGACAGATAGCTTCCGTATTCCGATGCGTCGAAGTATCTCTTGAAATAAGGAATCACCACATCGTGCATCATCTTCTGGCAACGCTGGGTGACGGCAGAATGGGATATGCCCAACTGGGCGGCTACGTCCTTGCCCCTGAATCCCTCTATATAGAGCATCTTCAGGATGATGCTGTTCTTGCTGTCTCTGCCATAATAGAAATTGCCGATATCTTCTATCGTCTGGTAAAGATCGTGCTCAAACTGGTTGTCGGTTACGTCAAACTGCATCTTGCGGCTTTCCTGCCGTGCTTCGAAACTCTCGAAGCGATGCTCCTTCACCACCTCCTTCAGTTTATCCAGCAGCAGGAACCGGAAGCCGTTTACCATCCATGTTTTGAGCGACATGCTTGGCTTTCTATCTTCCAAAGGCTTGAAGTCGTGTTCGCAGAGATAGAGATAGTATTCGTGAGCCAGCGAGAAGAAATCCATACCTGGCTTGTGCTGCAGGTCATATCGCTTGTCGTAGATGCAATAAGCCACCCGGCAGTATCCGTAGTAATACTCCCTTACTATTCTGGCATTGGCATCCTTGAAGCCCTGCAGAATCTCATCATCCGATAAACTTTCTAAATTCTTTTCTTTCTTCATATCGATATATCTTTTTGATATCCGCAATTCGATTGCAAATATATACTTTTTCTTTGAGAAACCGGAGGAATAGCTCTTTTTTTTCTATTCTCTATGATATTAAAAGAGAAAAGAGAAGGAAAAATTAAGCTGGTATCGAAAAAAAAGTATCCCGCCTTTTTACTTTTCCCATTTTGAATGGTCATATAATCGTAACGTTCAAGAAATAAAACGAATATGAGTATAAACGACAATGGCATTATGGAAGCGCTGAAGGAAAATCCACAGAACGGATTTCGGATGCTGATGGCGAAATATCAGGAAAACGTATATTGGCATATTCGCCGACTGGTAGTTTCGCACGATGATGCACAGGATGCCTCGCAGGAAACCTTCGTGAGAATCTATCGCTCGTTCGGCAACTATCGGGGCGATTGCTCTCTGAGAAGCTGGATTTATCGCATAGCCACTAATGAGGCTCTTAGGATTATCAGCAAACGGAGACAGGAAGTTGTCTCCATTGAATCGGAAACCACAGGTGTCAACCTGATTCAAGGCGATGATTATATCGACTTCGATGATAAGGTGGCGGTGAAACTGCAGAAGGCGATTCTCTCGCTGCCGCCAAAGCAGCAGCTGGCATTCAATCTTCGGTATTACGATGAACTCGGGTTCGACGAAATAGCGAAGGTTGCGGATTCCACGCCAACCAGTATCAAGGCAAGCTATCATGTTGCCAAAGAGAAAATTATCAAGTACATGAATTCGAACGATTAAGTGAGAGTTCTGTGAGTTTTTAATGGTTATTCAAAATGGAAAAGAATATGGATACAAATTTTGATTTCAATAAAACCGGGAAATTCAACTTCGACCAGGTGGGTAAGCGGATGCCTTACTCAACGCCAGAAGGATTCTTCAAGGAGATGGAAGCCAATATCCTGGAACAGGTGAAGGATAACAAACCGAAACCTGTCGGGATACAGCCGAAGAAACGACCTCTGATGAAGGTGATATGGGCGGCTGCAATGGCAGTGGCAGCATCGGTGGCAGTACTCCTGATACTCCACATCGATTTCGCTGCGCCTCATTCTTCTCTGCCATCTCAGGCAGATAATGAGATGCAAGCGGTAGATCAGGCTTTCGCTCAGTTATCTCCTGCTGATCAGGCTTATTTGCTCAATGTTTATCAGGAGGATGTCTTTCTTGATGAATAAACGGATTCAAGAATATAATTAATAGATTCTATAATATATAAATTAAGGTGAATTATGAAAAAGATTTTAGGTATTTTGATGATGGTTGTCGCAATGATGACCGTTTCTACAAGTGTATGTGCACAGGCGCCTAATCAGAAGCAGCGCCTCTCTCGTGAACAGTTGGCTGAAAAGCAGGCACAATATATTGCTCACGATTTGGGTCTTGATGACAAGACCAGTTCTAAATTTATCGACACCTATACCCAGTTCCAGAAAGAGGTTTGGGCATTAGGACCTCGTCCTCATCACAAGAAGGGGGAAATGAAATCCGATGCTCAGACAGAGCAGGAGATTAAGCAGCGTTTTGAGATGAGCGAGAAGATTCTCAACATCCGCCAGAAATACTACAAGAAGTATTCTCAGTTCCTGACACAGCAGCAGATTCAGCGGGTTTATGAGATAGAGCGACAGATGAGAAAACGATTTGCTCAGAAAGGTCCGCGCAAGAGGGGCAATCACGCAGGTAAACCAAAACCTGGAAGATTTCAGGGACAGCCAATGCAGAATAAGTAGTTCTCCTATAGAGAATTTCTTGCGAAATACGATGTTAGTTTAAAAAATTACTTTCTATAATATCAGATATATGCGAATGGCGGTTGGTGCAGAGATTGCATCAACCGCTTTTTTTTTATTTCCTGCCTTGCTCATCTTTTCCTTGAGTATTCTTTTTTTCTTCCCAAGCCAGAATCAAGCCGATGACGCCTGAATAGCTCTTCCTGCCTTCTGCCACATGGTTGCCCCTGAGGTAGAGTTCGAAGATGAAATCCTGGGCGGCATCCAATGCCTTGCATCGCTTGCTGAACCAGTAACGGCGGTCGTTTCTTGCCCGCTGGATAATCTCGGGACGGATATGTTTCAGGAATCTTTCTCCCTCCTTTTCGCCGAGAATATCGAAAACATTGTTCAGTACGTGGAAGAAAATGTGGTAATAGCCGCTGAACCTCACCAGCTTATCTGCCGATACTGTGCACACGATGTAACTGTAGAAATTCGCCTCACCCTCGTTGGCTACACCCAGAAAGTGAGCAAACTCGTGGGCATAGGTGGCAGGATAATCGTGGGGAAGAATATCTCCATTAAGCGTGAACTCACAGAAGAAAGGCCCCATGCTTCCGGTAACGCCCGACATCGAACTGAGGGGTGTGAATAGCATCGTCTTGGCATGAGGATGCTGGTTGAAAGGTGCATTGATACCCTCCTTATAACCTATTTTATTATATTCCTTCAGAATCGCATCCCGCACCCGATTTTTCAAACCATCATCTGCGATGCTATCAGAGAAAATGCTACTCCCGGCAATATCAGAAGAAATGCTTAAAGCGTTGAGGCTGTCGGCATATTGATAGGCGAATGCCTTGAATTTAGCTTCGCTTACTTCCACCGGCTTCATTCCTATTCTGTCATAGATATTCGGCTGGGAGTAGTTTAATCCCCAGGCGATGTAGAACCAGGCATATACCCAAAGCAGGTATTCTGCCACTCTTCCGAATACAACCTTCTTCTTGGGATAACAGCCTCTCTTCGCTGCCAGGAAGAAGTATCGCCTGGCAAGCTTCTTTCTCAATCCTATCTCATAGATGGGATAGAAGATAACCCAGGCAATGCTGAGAGCGATGAAAATATCGCCTACGGCAAAAGGAAAAAATCCTGAGATGGGAGAGAGGAGTGTGCCGATAATCGGATAGATACGGGTGGTGTAGATGAATCCCCATAGAGGAATCATTTTGGCAAGAGTAACGAGGAGGAGCAGTACCAGCAATAACCAGTGGCGCCACTTTACCCGATTGAGTCGAAATGTATGCAGTATCTTCATATTCTTTATTCTAATTGTTCTTAATGTTGCCAAATATGGCTTTCTGGTGCAAAAATACAAAAGTTTTCTGAATAGTTGACAGCATCGATTCATTTTTTTGCTATTTTTGCATATACAAAAGATAGAAACGAATTTATTGACTTTAAGTAATAGGAGGGGCTATCATGAAACAGACACAGGAAAAATTCGAGGCTATGAACCTAGAGTATGAGAACCTCTATAATGAGGAAGATGACCGCAGAGATTATAATTCTGTTTGGTACAGTTAGGTAATTGAGTGCAGTTAGACAATAAAGGCTATGCTATTTGTTGCAGAATCTCAAGCAACAACAGCATAGCCTTCTTCTGTTCTTATTTCTCGAAGTGCTGGTAATCCTTGCTATGTTTCCAGTCGCCACCCCATCGGAACCCTTTCTCCTTGAAGAGCCGGTAGCATAAATCGCCCTTTCTGATCATGTAAGTATGGTGCTTGCTACGGTCGAGATAAGGTCGTGCCGTAGCTGGCTCTACCACTTCCTTGCCATTCTTCAAATGCTTATGATAGGGATTGTATAGGGTATTGATGTCAACGGCAAGTCCCTTGCCATGCTTCGAGACGGTCTTGGTATGTGAGATGAATCGGAAATTGAAGCTGGAGGAGTTGTTGTCCCTCATCGCCCTCTCGTCATCGGCATCCCAGTAGTCGATAAGCCTCATTCGCTCTATCGGATATTTTGCCTTATATAGCTTTTTGAGAATATCGAGCACATCTGCCGCTATCGCCTTGTTTACCACCATTTCACCTACGATGTTTCTGCCGTCCTTATCCACATGCAGGCATCTCAGATATCGCAGTTCGCTTCTTGCTACGGTGCAATTCTTTTTATACGTCTTTCCTTGCATCAGATGGAAGATGGGGTCAGGGATAGGAGAGATGGAGAAGAAATGCTTCTCTCCAAGTTTTCTGATGGTTTGCTCGCTGACGATATCTCCCGGCTTCTGCGCCTTGGATGGAAGGCAGCAAAGCATGGGAAGAGCAAGGTATAGGATGATGATCTTTTTCCAAAACATAATTCTTACTCCTTAATTTTTATTCTCTTAATTCTTTCTTGATTTAATTTCTCTTCTCCTTATTTTGATTCACAGGGATATAATGCGAATCCTTGATTTCGCCAATTACGATGATGCTATGGAGACTTCCGATGCAGTCGATATTTCCCAGGGTGTTGAGCATGAAGTCCTGATAATCCTTCATGTCCCGGGCATACACCTTGATCTGGAAGTCGTAATCGCCAGTGGTATTGTAGCACTCTGTTATCTGGTCGATGGTTTGCACGGTATCCATAAATTGCTGAATCAAATCGTGGGTGTGCTGCTTCAGTCGGATATTGCAGAGCACAATCACGTTGTGTCCCATCTTGTGATGATCTACGATTGCTCCGTATCGCTGGATGTATCCCTCTCGCTCCAGTCGCTTTTAGTGTTTCTTGTAGAATAATATTCTGTGAATTTGCTTAATACGCTGCAAAGATAGTATATTTTTCTGAATTACGAAGAATGTTTGGCAGATAAAATTCTTCTTCTTACCTTTGCATTCGCAATTCCGGATGCAAAGAGCCGTTCATCATCTGATAATGGCTAATTAAGAATCTAAAATATAGGAGATAAAAAAATGAGTAACGTAAGAAATATACATTTTGAGGCAGTGGGCAGCTATTTGCGCCCTGCAGAGTTGAAGGAAGCAAGAGCTAAGTTTGCAGATGGTAAGATTTCTGCCACCGACCTTCGCTGCATCGAAGACCGTCTGATTACAGAGGGCGTCAAGCAGCAGAAGGCGCATCATTTGCCTTATATCACCGATGGTGAGTTTCGCCGCAGCTATTGGCATCTCGACTTTATGTGGGGATTCAATGGCGTGGAGCATATCGAACTGGAGCATGGCTACCAGTTTCATGGTGAGGAGACAACCAAGGGTTCTATCCAACTGACCGGCAAGATAACCGGAGAGAATCATCCTTTTATCAAGGATTTCCTGTTTGTGAAGCAGTTTGAGGAGTTGGATGCCGAGGGTAAATATATTTTCGAGGCAAAGCAGACGGTTCCTGCTCCTGCACAGTTTCTAGCCGAACTATTCCGTGGCAAGAATGCCGAGAACACCCGCAAGTTCTATCCTAACACCACCCAGCTGATAGAGGATATTGCCCAGGCTTATCGCACCTTCTTCCAGGAGATTTATGCAGCCGGTTGCCGCACCATCCAGCTCGATGATTGCACCTGGGGAATGATTGTAGATAATGATTATTGGAAGGCTAAGGTGGGTTCCGGTTTTACCCTTGAGCAGGAAGCCCTGCAATATTTAAAGGTGAACAACCTTGCCATCGAGGGCAAACCGGAGGGATTGACTATCAACACCCACGTATGCCGAGGCAATTATCATTCCTGCTATGCTACCAAAGGTGCCTACGATGCCGTGGCTCCTTATCTTTTTGCTCATGAGGATGTGGATACCTTCTATCTGGAGTATGATGACGAGCGTTCGGGTGGTTTTGAGCCATTGAAGTATGTGGCAGATGGCAAGAAGGTGGTTCTGGGTTTGGTAACCTCTAAATCTCCTGTGTTGGAGGATAAAGCTACGGTCATCGCCAGAATCCACGAAGCTGCCAAGTATATTCCTCTCAATCGCCTGAGCCTCAGTCCTCAATGCGGTTTTGCCTCTTGCGAGATTGGCAATAAACTGACCGATGCTGAGCAATGGGCAAAGATAGATTGGGTCAGAGAGATTTCTGAGGAAGTTTGGGGTTCTTCTTCTTTCTCCGGTGCAGAATAATATAGCCGGAAAGCAAAACCAGCGAAATCAGCAAACCGGAAATAAAAACGAAGAGGTCGGATAGAGGACCTAAGAATGGAGAATAGCATCTGCCCACGTGAAGCTCTAATGCTACATTCCAAAGTGACATTGGGGTGGCTGAAAGCAACTCAGGGGTAGATGCTGTTTCATCTAAGCTCGCTCCTTTACTATAATCGAAAACCACCTCTTTTCCACCGAAGAAATCCTTGGAATAACCGCTGACCAAAGAACTTGAAATCGGAATCATCGATTTTCCTTGGTTGGCTTTCCCTGTGAAATAATCCACAATCAGATTCTTTTCCGGATTCCAACGGAACATGCCGCTGAATGATCCTATCAGCCAACCACCCTTGCCATCACTCTCGAAAACATTCACTCCCATCGGACTTATTTTTGGAGATTGCTTCTTATCCAATAAAACCGGCTTCTGGCAGAAATGCTCATCTACTCGCAGAAAACCTTCTGATGTAGAAACAAGCCAGTTGCCCTCTGCTGCATCCCATCGGATGGCGCGAAGTTTATCGTGCCAGACATTTCCATCCTTCACCTTTTCCGTGGTTTTGTTCATTGCCAGAGGTATCATCAAAGGTGGTCGGAGACACATTCCTGTTATCGCTAGCCAGAGCGTAAGGATGATGGTGGCATATCCAAGCTTGTTATGCCATTTGGCATTGAAAACCATCTGTTTGCCAAGCTTCATCATTCTTTCTCTTGCCTGTAATCTCTTCTGTCGGCGGATACGGTAAGGAAGAATGAAGAGGATGATGCCCGTAATCGACAAGATGATGAGCACGATGGCGATGGCATCCACCACCAATCTTCCGGCTAATCCGAAGAAAGCACCGCTATGTAGGTTCCAAACGGTCTTGAAAAGGGTAACTTCCGGAACAAAACCTTCCGGTTGACCGATGATCTTGCGGGTAACAATCGTCTTTTCGTTGGCTGCATCCGTCTTCTTTCCGGAGATTTCATAAACGGCAGAACGGGTCATGGCGATGATGCTTGTGCTATCTTTGGTCAATGTAATGTCGGCGATACGCTCTTCAGTATCTGCGAGCGGAAACATCTTCCATTCTTTTCCGTCGAAGCGATATACGTCCATCATGGCAGCACACCAGATTTCTCCGTTTTTCGTCTGCACGATGTTGCGGATATTCCTGCCATCCACGTTTTCAGGCAACCCTTGGTTAAAGTCTTTCCAGCTTTTCATCTCAGCATCGGTAAGCCATACGCCACCATAACCATACGCCAGGATGGAATCACTTGGAGTTTTGCTGATGCGGTGATTGATCTTGATAGAACCCTTGATGATGCCGTTGTTGAAATTCTTGATATGATAAGCCGATGGCATCAGAGTTCTGCTTACTTCACAACCGGCGAATAGCTGGCGATGATTTAAAATGATACCTGATACGCAGAATACCAACATAAAGACAGACAGTACAAGTCCGAACCAACGATGGTATTTCTTCCATGTTAAACGTTTCTTCTTTTTTTCTCTCATTGTTGTTTTCTACTAAACATTGTTGTTTTCTACTAAATGGGTTGCAAAGGTAAGAATATCTATCAACATCTGCAATACCCAAAAATAATGATTTAGGATGCCTCTGTTTTTTCTAATCTTTAGTTTCTTCACTTTTTCACTAAAAAAGTTTGGTGATTTCGTGATTTACTAGTAACTTTGCACCCCGAATAAAAAATCATCATTCATTAAGAACAATAAGAAGCTAGAAAACAAGGAAAAATGGAATATATGTCTCAAGAAGGCTACGATGAGCTCGTGGCCGAACTTCAACACATGGTTAACGTAGAGTTGCCAGCCGTTCGCGATGCGATTGCTGAGGCTCGCGACAAGGGCGACCTCAGTGAGAATTTCGAGTATCATGCCGCTAAGCGTGAGCAGGGCAAACTGTTGAGCCGTATCAGTTTCAAGCAGAAGGTCTTGGAGAATGCCCGTGTCATCGACAAGTCTCGACTGAAGAGCGATACCGTTGGCTTGTTGAGCAAGATTAAGATTACCAATCTCGCCAACAAGTGCAGCATGAGTTATGTTATCGTAAATCCGCATGAGGCAGATTTGCATAGTGGCAAGATTTCTATCAAGTCGCCTATCGCCAAGGCCCTATTGGGTAAGAAGGCTGGTGATGAAGTAATGGTAAAGGTACCAGCTGGCTTGCTCAAATTCCGTCTGGATAGCGTTGAGTTATAACTTGATAGTGTTGAGTTATAATGTATTCTTTTAAAGGAAAACTCCCGATAATTTGAAACTGCTCAAATTATCGGGAGTTTCCCTTTTTTATAAATCTTATATTAGTGCTTTTATAAGTCCTATCAATCTTTTCCCTGAACTGTATTTAATATTTCTCCAGAATCTTATTCAGCAGGAAGGTGGCATTCTGGTTTCTTGCCACACCCTTCTGTATTTTATACGTATAGGTAACATCTGTACCCAAATCTATCTCGAAACAATAGTTGTGGAATTTTCCTGATGCATCATTCTCCATCTTGGAGAGTTCCAAGTCGTGGGTAGCGATAATGCCGCTCACTGGCTGCTTGGAGATGGCTTCGAGGAACTTTCTCGAACCATTCAACTTATCCAACGAATTCGTTCCTTTTAAAATCTCGTCCAGAATAATCAGCGTTCGGAGTGGCTCCTTATCGCCCTCTATACTTTCCTTGCAGAACTTTCCCTTTGTACTTTCCTTGCAGAATTTCAGAAGCTCTTCCAATCTAATCAATTCTGCGTTGAAATAAGAGATGCCATGCGTCAAATCATCGGTGGTTCTCATACTCGAGAACAATCTGAAACGGGAAATCTTCAGTTGATCCGCAAACACCGGCATACCCGCCATCGCCAGGATATAGTTCACGCCCAGCGAACGGAGGAAGGTACTCTTTCCAGCCATGTTGGCTCCGGTGATAATATAATAGTTGTCATCCTTGATGGTGAAATCATTCTTCACCGCCTTGGCACCCAAAAAAGGATGATAGAGATTTTTTCCCTCGAACACGATTTCCGGACTTCCGATTTCTGTATTTTCAGAAACATTGCTTTCAGAAACTTCGCTTTCTGCATCTGCCTCCTGCTTTCCCGAAACAAATTCCGCCTCTTCCGCCTCCGGATGATTATATCGGAAATTCGCCATAGAAACCATCGCATCCATCTCGCTGATGATATGCATCCATTCCTCCATCTTTACCATATAGGTATTCTTCCATTTCAGGAAACTGCGAACCAGGAAGAAATCGCTCAGCATAAAGGCATCGGTAAAGAAAAGACCTAGAAAGTTGCCTCTTCTGTCATATCCCTTCAATATCTTTTCCAGTTGGGCAAAGGAAGGCAGGGCATCGGCAAGAGATTCCTGCATCTCCTTGCCTAACTCGCTATGGAAATTGCGCCTGTTGATAAGCTGGAGAATCTTGGCATAGGCGATGAGCTGATGGCGAAGTTTGCCGCCATTGCTATCAATTTTATCAAGTGTCTGCTTGCAGACGAAGAACACCACCATATATTGTGCCAGTACCCACCACAAGGCGATATCCACCGAAACCATATCGCATATCGACAATATCACGGAACCGATGACTCCGACAATCAGCAGCCATCCGATAACGAGCGAAACCGGAGACCCAAACCATGCCGGCACCTCCATCTTCGAAACCTTCTGCATTGCATCCACTACGGCAGCAGAATCAATCTTCTTCATCTTGCCATTCTCCATTTTGTCATTCGCAGTCAGACTTCTGTTCTTTTCGCCAAGCGCCAGAAACTCCATTCGCCAGTTTTCGCCTTCTCCAGCCAATTCCTTCTGCAAATCCCTTCTTCTTTTGATATCCTCCATGCTCAGAGGCGTTTCCCGGGTAAGATTCCTGGCGAGTGCCTCCGAGCCGCCCGATGTGATGGTTCGGCAGATGCGGTTGAACAGCGAACTCTTGCCGAATACATCGAGGTCGAAGGAATAAGGATGCTGCGGATTCTGATAGGAATCGCCCGTTT
>USRA01000057.1 GCA_900557035.1 uncultured Prevotella sp.
TTATTAATGCTATTTAACGTGATTAGTTGGCTTGTTCGGACAAAAACTTGATTCTAATCAGTCGAATGTCCTCTTCTGTGTAGTCTTCATCCAACTCATCGAGTGCCGCATCCAAGTCGTCTGTTTCGCTCTCCATGAAGTAGTCATAGATGTCGTCAATCTTGTCGTCATCCATCCTGTCTTCAATGAAATAATCGATATTCAACTTGGTTCCGCTATACACGATTGCCTCTATTTCGTCCAGGAGATCAGCAAACTCCAAACCTTTGGCGCTGGCAAGATCTTCGAGGTCGATCTGTCGGTCGATGCTCTGGATGATATTCACCTTGAGCAATGACTTCTTGGCAACGGTCTTCACGCGCAACTCCTCTGGTCGCTCGATTTCATTTTCTACACAATAGTTCTGGATCAGCTTACAGAATTCCTTGCCATAACGCTTTGCCTTACCTGCTCCCACGCCCTGGATGTTCTGCAACTCCTGCAAGTCGTGCGGATACATGGTAGCCATCTGCTCCAGAGATACATCCTGGAAGATGACGTATGGTGGCAACTTGTGCTTTTTCGCTACACTCTTGCGCAGGTCTTTCAACATGGCGAAGAGAGTTGGATCCAGTGCTTCTACATTGTTACTGCCTTCGTGAGCATTCTCTACATAATCGTCCTTAAACTCCTTGTCGGCAACAATCATGAAAGATGTCGGGTTCTTCAGATAACGCTTGCCGGCGGCAGTCAACTTCAAGAGTCCGTAGTTCTCTACATCCTTCTTGAGATAACCGGCTATCAATGCCTGACGGATTACCGGATTCCATACCTTGGCATCCATATCCTCACCGGCACCAAACTCTTCCAGGTTGTCGTGCTTGTGGGAAACGATGTCGTCGGTGGCACGGCCTTTCACGAAATCGATGATGTACTCCTGACGGAAGTTTTCCTTCACGGCAGCCACTGCCTCCAAAACCACTACCAGGGCATCCTTAGCCTCAAACTTCACGGAAGGATGCAGACAGTTGTCGCAATTGTGACAGTTTTCCACATCATATTCTTCTCCGAAATAATGGAGCAGCATCTTGCGGCGGCAGACAGATGATTCAGCGTATGCGGCAGTCTCCTGCAGGAGTTGTCGGCCGATATCCTGTTCAGCCACAGGCTTGTTCTCCATGAATTTCTCCAGTTTTCTCAAATCCTTGCGCGCATAGAAAGCGATGCAGATACCTTCTCCTCCATCGCGTCCGGCACGACCGGTCTCCTGATAGTAACCTTCCAGACTCTTTGGAATATCATAGTGGATGACAAATCTTACATCCGGCTTGTCAATACCCATACCGAAGGCGATAGTCGCCACGATGACATCGATACGCTCCATCAGGAAGTCGTCCTGAGTCTGCGAACGGGTTGCAGAATCCAGACCTGCATGATAAGGAGCAGCCTTGATATCGTTAGCCTTGAGTACTTCAGCCAGTTCTTCCACCTTCTTTCTGGACAGACAATAGATGATGCCACTCTTACCTGGATGCTGACGGATAAACATGATAATCTGGCGATCGATGTCATTACTCTTCTGGCGCACCTCGTAGAAGAGATTCGCACGGTTGAAGGAACTCTTGAATTCCCTGGCATCCACGATGCCGAGGTTTTTCTTGATGTCTGTACGCACCTTGTCGGTAGCCGTTGCCGTAAGGGCAATGACCGGTGCCTTGCCTATTTCGTTGATGATAGGGCGTATGCGTCGGTACTCTGGGCGGAAATCATGTCCCCACTCAGAGATACAATGTGCCTCATCCACGGCATAGAAAGAGATTTTGATGGTCTTCAAGAACTCTACATTATCTTCCTTGGTCAGAGATTCCGGTGCCACATAGAGGAGTTTGGTCTTGCCACTCAATATGTCGCTCTTCACTTTCTCAATGGCCGATTTGTTCAGAGATGAATTCAGATAGTGAGCCACGCCATCGTCTTCGCTCATTCCATTGATTACATCCACCTGATTCTTCATCAGGGCAATCAGTGGTGAGATAACAATAGCTGTTCCATCCATGATCAAGGATGGAAGCTGATAACACAAGCTCTTGCCACCACCAGTAGGCATCAATACAAACGTATCGTTGCCTTCCATCAAGTTCCTGATGATAGATTCCTGCTCGCCTTTAAACGAATCGAAACCGAAATAATGTTTCAACTGTTCTGTAAGATTTACCTGTTCCGTCATATCCAACTTTAATTTTATATGTCTTTATATGGTATATAGAAATCAGCCGGGATTCTCTCCCAACTGATTTGATGATATTTACAAAGAATGATGCTTGCCGGAATCATCCTTACGCTGACTCCAGCTGTCCAAGATGAGCCTTGTCGAGCTGTCCCTTAGCATAATCCAATGTCACTTCAAACTTCTTGATCTTCTTGGATGGTACCTCAAACATCGCATCGGTCATCACTGCCTCTACGATAGAACGAAGTCCACGGGCACCCAACTTATACTCCACAGCCTTATCTACCATGAAGTCGAGTGATTCCTCTGTAAAGCTGAGCTTGATGCCATCCATCTCGAAGAGCTTCATATACTGCTTCACGATAGAGTTCTTTGGCTCTACCAGGATTTTGCGCAGCGCATCTCTATCCAAAGGATTGAGATAGGTGAGCACAGGCAGACGACCGATGATTTCTGGAATCAGACCGAATGACTTCAAATCCTGTGGCAGGATGTACTTCATCAGATCCTTCTTATCTACCTTGGCAACATTCTGTACTGAGTTATAGCCTACCACGTGGGTGTTCAGGCGCTGAGCAATCTTGCGCTCGATACCGTCGAAGGCACCACCGCAGATAAAGAGGATATTCTTGGTATCCACATGGATGTAATCCTGATCAGGATGCTTGCGTCCACCCTTTGGCGGTACGTTCACCATGGTTCCCTCCAGGAGTTTCAAAAGTCCCTGCTGTACACCCTCTCCACTTACGTCGCGGGTGATAGATGGGTTGTCGCTCTTGCGGGCAATCTTGTCTATCTCGTCGATGAAGACGATACCACGCTGGGCAGCCTCCACATTATAGTCGGCTACCTGGAGCAGACGGGAGAGGATACTCTCCACATCCTCACCTACATAACCAGCCTCGGTAAATACCGTAGCATCCACGATGGTGAAAGGTACATCGAGCAACTTGGCAATGGTACGAGCCAGCAATGTCTTACCGGTACCGGTACTACCCACCATGATGATGTTGCTCTTTTCGATTTCCACGCCTTCCTTATCCTCAGGCTGCTGCAGACGCTTATAGTGATTATAGACAGCAACGGCAAGATGACGCTTGGCATGTTCCTGTCCGATGATATATTCATCGAGATATTCCTTGATCTCCATAGGCTTTGGCACCTGCTTCAAGGCAAACTTCGCGTCATCGCCCTTTGGATTCAATACGCCAGTCTGCTGCACTATCTCAAATGCCTGCTTGGCGCACTCCTCACAGATAAAGCCATTGATACCCGTGATCAACAACTTCACTTCATTCTCGCTTCTTCCACAGAAGCTACATGCTTTCTTTGGCATAATGTCTTTTCCTTTTTCTTCTTTCTTTATACCTTTTATATATATACCTTAATAATATATATACCTTATATTATATATAGCAATCTTGATATACCGTCCCGTTACTTACGTACCAGGATATTATCAATCATACCATACTCCTTTGCTTCCTCGGCAGTCATCCAGTAGTTACGGTCGCTATCAGCATAAACCTTGTCGTATGGAGTATGAGAATGCTCAGAGATGATGGTATAGAGTTCCTTCTTCATCTTCAGGATCTCACGAGCCTCAATCTCGATATCAGAAGCCTGACCCTGAACACCACCCAATGGCTGGTGAATCATCACACGGCTATGTGGCAAGGCAGAACGCTTGCCTTCCTGACCTGAAACGAGCAATACGGCAGCCATAGAAGCAGCCATACCTGTACAGATGGTAGCAACATCGCTGGTAATAAACTGCATGGTATCATAGATACCCAGACCGGCAGTAACGCTACCGCCAGGACTGTTCAGATAGATGGAAATATCCTTGCCGCTATCTACAGAGTCGAGATAGAGCAGCTGTGCCTGCAAGGTGTTGGCAGTATAATCATCAATTTCTGTACCCAGGAAGATGATACGGTCCATCATCAAGCGAGAGAACACGTCCATCTGGGTAACGTTCAACTGACGCTCCTCCAAGATATAAGGGTTCAAATACTTAGCCTGCGACTTCATCACGTCGTCAAGCACCATCCCATTCATACCAAGATGCTTGGTAGCATATTTTCTAAAATCGTTCATATCTATATTACTTTTTTCTTCAAAATAAGGAACAAAAAACGAGGTTATCGACCTCATTATCTCATTCGGTGGAACAAAGATAATAAAAAAAGTCGATAACCTCGTATTTATTTGAAGTTTTTTTTCAAAAAAGTGTTATTCCTGCATCATCTTGTTAAAATCCTCTACAGAAATCTCCTTTTCGTTGAGCTTAACAGCGCTCTTGAGAGCTGTAGCCAACTTACGGTCGATAGAGCGATCTACCAATGCGTCAACAGAGTCACCCTTCTTGAGAATCTCGTTAGCATAGTTCTCGATATACTCCTCAGGGATGTTTGTCATACCATACTGAGCGAACTGAGCACGAGCTGCCTCCTTAGCGGTCTCCTTGATATCCTCGTCGTTCACCTTGATATCCTGAGCCTTGATGAGCTGCTCCTTGATGAGGTGCCATGTCAACTCCTTGATGCTCTGGTCGTAGTTCTTCTCTACGAACTCCTCACCCTTATCCTTGTTGTTAGCCAACATGATGCGCTTCAAGAGTGCATCTGGGAATGCCAACTCGCCAACCTTCTTCTCGCAGTGCTCGCGAACGTCGAGGATGAACTTGTAGTCAGAGTCGTTAACCAACTGCTCCTGCAAGCCCTCAGCGATCTTAGCACGGAAAGCAGCCTCATCCTTCACGTCAGTATCCTCACCGAATACCTGCTTGAAGAGTTCCTCGTTAACCTCGTGCTTCTTGAAGCGCTGGATCTCTGTGATCTGGAAGCTGAACTCAGACTCCAGGTCAGCAACAGCCTCACGCTCAATCTTCAAGAGAGAAGAAACCTCAGTATCGTTCTCTGGGTAAGCCTTCTTAGGGTTGAAAGTGATTACATCACCCACCTTAGCGTCATTGAAGAGATTCTTCTGCTCCTCTACCTTGATGTAGCTAGGCATCAGGATAGCACCCTCAACAGTGATACCACCTTCCTTGGTGTTACCGTTCTCGTCGAGCTCACGGATATCACCCTTCAAAAGGTCGTTCTCCTCATACTTCTCGCCCTTCTCGTAGCTGCCTGCACGCTGAGCGTACATCTCTACCTGCTGGTCGAGGATCTTATCGTCAACCTTGATGTTATAGTAATCAACCTTGTCGCGACCGTTGAGAGTAACCTTGAACTCAGGTGCAACAGCGATGTCGAACATGAATGTGAAGGTTGTGTCCTTCTCCAAGTCAGCTGGCTCCTGCTTCTCTGATGGAAGAGGCTCGCCGAGCATCTGGATATTGTTGTCCTGTACATACTTGTAAATCTCCTGGCCAACGAGCTTGTTGATGGCCTCCATCTTTACAGATGCACCGAACTGGCGCTTAATCATACCCATAGGAGCCTGACCAGGACGGAAACCTGGAACGTTAGCCTTCTTACGGTAATCTTTCAATGTCTTCTCGACTTCGTTCTTATAGTCTGCCTCCTCTACAACGAGAGTCATAAGACCATTAATCTTGTCAGGATTTTCAAATGAAACTTTCATCTTGATTTTTTATTTTTATTATTATTAATTATTATCTTATTCAATTGGTCCAGGCTCTCCCTGACGATCCAGGATAAGCCTTTTACACAATCGGCTTGCAAAATTACGCATTTTTAGCCGATATACCTAATATATAAGAGAAAAATTTGTTTTTTTAACCTAATTACTCCTTATCTCTTGCTTTTTTCTGCTCATCCAGCAGCTGGAAGTCCTTCTTTCTAAGCACAAAGCTGGTTGTAAGGTACTTCTCCTTCACTGTCTTGTTTTCTGCCAGCTCCTCCGGAGTACCCTGGAAGAGGATACGGCCTTCGAAGAGCAGATAGGCTCTGTCGGTGATGGTAAGTGTCTCATCCACATTGTGGTCGGTGATGAGGATTCCGATGTTGCGGTACTTCAGTTTCCATACGATATGCTGGATTTCCTCTACCTGGATAGGATCGACTCCAGCGAATGGCTCATCGAGCATGATGAACTTAGGATCGTTGGCAAGGCAACGGGCGATTTCCACTCTTCGGCGCTCACCTCCGGAAAGCTGGTCGCCCAGGTTCTTGCGAACCTTCTGCAGGTCGAAGTCCTTGATCAGGCTCTCCAGTTTCTCAAGCTGATAGGCTCTTGGCTTGCCGGTCATCTCAAGCACCGACATGATATTGTCTTCCACACTCATCTTGCGGAATACGCTCGCCTCCTGTGACAGATAGCCGATGCCGGCACGGGCACGCTTATACACAGGAAACTTGGTAATTTCCTGATCACCCAAATATACATGTCCCTCATTAGGTACCACCAGTCCGGTGGTCATATAGAATGAAGTAGTCTTACCCGCACCATTAGGTCCGAGCAAGCCTACAATCTCACCTTGCTTTACATTGATCGTTACACCATTGGCAACGGTTCGCTTGCCATAGCGCTTTACCAGTCCTTCTGTTCGCAGCACTAATCTGCCGTCAGAAGACTGCTGCTCTGAATTCATTATTTCGTCCATAATTAGCTAATTTGACTGCAAAAATAATAAAAAATGGGGAAATATCACCTTAAAAAACTAAAACTATTCATAATATTGCAGTTTTTTAGAGGATTTTGCTTAATTTTGCAGCAAAATTCATAGAATATTGACATGATAATAGAAAAATGGCTTACCACCTTCGGTAAATATCTGATATTGATGGGTCGCTCTTTCTCGCGACCAGAACGTATGCGCATGTTCCTCAAGCAATATATCAAGGAAATGTCGCAGCTGGGAGTCGATTCCATCGGCATCGTACTCCTCATCTCATTCTTCATCGGTGCAGTCATCTGTATCCAGATGAAACTGAACATCCAGAGTCCATGGATGCCTCGATGGGTTTCGGGTTATACCACCCGAGAAATCATGCTGCTGGAGTTCTCTTCCAGTATCATGTGTCTCATCCTTGCCGGAAAGGTGGGTTCCAACATCGCTTCCGAGCTGGGTACCATGCGAGTAACCCAGCAGATCGACGCACTCGACATCATGGGTGTCAACTCTGCATGCTATCTGGTGCTGCCAAAGATTCTCGGTCTGGTTACCATCATGCCTTTCCTCGTCATCTTCTCATCACTGATGGGCATCATCGGTGCATACGGTACGGCATTCATCGGACATATTCTCCCGCCGGATGACCTTACCCTGGGACTCCAGCATTCCTTCAACCAGTGGTTTGTGTGGATGAGTATCATCAAGAGTCTCTTCTTCGCATTCATCATCTCCAGTGTTTCCTCCTACTTTGGATACACCGTGGAAGGTGGTTCGGTAGAGGTAGGTAAAGCTTCCACCGATGCCGTGGTTTGCTCCAGCGTTCTCATCCTCTTCTCGGATGTGTTCCTTACTCAATTACTCTCTTAAAGACTCTGGCTATGATAGAAGTTCAAAATCTTACAAAAGCTTTCGGCGACAAGACCGTACTCGATAATATCAGTGTGAAATTTGAAACGGGAAAGACCAACCTCATCATCGGACAGAGTGGTTCGGGAAAGACGGTGTTGATGAAAAACCTCGTCGGACTCCTCGAACCTACCAGCGGAAAGGTACTCTACGACGGCCGCGACTTCGTGCAGATGAGCAAGAAGGAGAAGGTGATGATGCGACGCGAGATGGGTATGATCTTCCAGAGCGCAGCCCTCTTCGACTCGCTCAATGTGCTGGAGAACGTGATGTTCCCCCTCGATATGTTCTCAAGTATGAATTACAGGGAACGCGTGAAGAGAGCACAGGAATGTCTCGACCGTGTCAACCTGATTGATGCCCAGCAGAAATACCCTGGCGAAATCTCAGGTGGTATGCAGAAACGTGTTGCCATCGCCCGCGCCATCGTGATGAATCCGAAGTATCTCTTCTGTGATGAACCGAACTCTGGTCTCGACCCAAAGACTTCGCTCGTCATCGACGAACTCCTTTCGGGCATCACCAAGGATTACAATATGACAACCATCATCAATACCCACGATATGAACTCTGTGATGGGTATCGGTGAGAACATCTGCTTCATCTGCAAGGGTCACAAGGAATGGCAGGGCAACAAGGACCAGGTGATGTCTTCTACCAACGAGCAGCTCAACGACCTCGTCTTCGCTTCCGACCTCTTCAGAAAGGTGAAGGAAGTGGAAATGAAAGAGAAGAAATAAAATAGAGAAACAGAAAGTTTCAAATCCGATTTCAATAAAAAAAGCTATCTGCCAGCAAGCAGATAGCTTTTTTTATTGAAATCAGATACTTATCTCATTTTCCATTCACCTTTCACCTCTACCATCGGAACCACAATCTGTTCCTTGGTACTGTCACCATAAGCCACCTGCAGGAAGACATCTGCCACATGGCGGGCGGTATCAGCCTTGGCATTCAGCACATCAATCTTCTTCATGCCTGCATGCTCTTTCTGCTGCTGCTCCACATACATTTCCGCATTGAGCACCAGCTGCTCATGATAGCCTTTCGGAATACGGTAAGGTTGGTTGAAACCAGCCACATACTCCTCATACTTTCCTTCCAGGAGCAGGTCGTAATATCCCTTGGCTGCTATACCTGCCAAATAGCCAGGGTCAGGACTCTCCTCCTTGCAGGAAGAAAGTCCCAACCCCATGCTGAATATCATAAAAAACAAAAGTTTCTTCATTTTATAGATGCTTTTGCCCTTTCAGGGCGTCCTATCCATTACGCTTCAATTACTTCTGACGGATGAAGATATTGATTGGACAACCATGCAATGACCAGTTTTCACGAATCTTGTTCTCCAGGAAGCGGCGATAGTTCT
This sequence comes from uncultured Prevotella sp., assembly GCA_900557035.1. Classification (GTDB taxonomy): domain Bacteria; phylum Bacteroidota; class Bacteroidia; order Bacteroidales; family Bacteroidaceae; genus Prevotella. Next base: position 9,070 of record USRA01000057.1, read on the forward strand.
CCTTTACATACTGTGGCAGGTTGGCATAGAACACAAACGATGGAATCGTAGTGTTAGGCAACTGTGTACAGTACTTGATCTTGATATACTTACCCTTCACGCTCTGTGGTGGATAAGCCTCGATGATAGGCAGCATCACCTCATTGAGCTTGGAAGTACCGATATGAGCCTTGCGGTTCTGGTAAACCTCCTTGGCAGTCTCCAGTACACGGAAGATACGCTGCTTGGTCAAGGCTGAAGCAAAGATGATAGGGAAATCCACGAATGGAGCCATTCGGTTGCGGATAGCATTCTCGAAGGTATCAATCACCTTCTGGTTCTTCTCCTCTACCAGGTCCCACTTGTTTACTACCACCACCAGACTCTTGTTGTTCTTCTGGATCAGCTGGAAGATGTTCATATCCTGGGTCTCGATACCACGGGTAGCATCCAGCATCAGGATGCAGACATCACTGTTCTCGATGGCACGGATAGAGCGCATCACGGAATAGAATTCCAGGTCCTCGCTCACCTTGTTCTTTCTGCGGATACCGGCAGTATCTACCAGGTAGAAGTCGAAACCGAACTTATCGTAACGGGTATAGATACTGTCACGGGTAGTACCTGCAATCTCGGTAACGATATTTCTGTCCTCACCGATGAAGGCATTGATGATACTGCTCTTACCTGCGTTAGGACGACCTACCACAGCGAAACGAGGAATATCCTCCTCGATAGCTTCCTCAGGATTATCCTGAAGCTTGTCCAATATGATGTCGAGCAAGTCACCCGTACCGCCACCTGTTGCAGCACTGATACACTGAGGATCACCCAAGCCCAGCTTGTAGAACTCGGCAGCCTCATAATACTCAGCACTGTTATCCACCTTGTTGGCAACAAGGATTACAGGCAGCTTGGCACGACGCAAGATGAGAGCTACATCCTCATCCCAGTCGGTCAAACCGGTGTTTACATCTACCAGGAAGAGCACCAGGTCGGCCTCTTCTGTAGCTACCAACACCTGCTTGCGGATAGCATCCTCGAAAATGTCATCTGATTTAACGACCCAACCACCGGTATCAACCACAGAGAATTCTCTGCCGTTCCAGCTGCACTTACCATACTGACGGTCGCGGGTAGTACCAGCCGTATCACTTACGATAGCGCGACGAGATTGGGTCAAACGATTGAATAAAGTAGATTTACCCACGTTAGGGCGACCTACGATTGCTACTAAATTTGCCATAAATAGTCATTCGCCTCCTTCCTTTCAGGAGGTATCATGGATGTGGTCTCTGCATCCAAGTTAATAATTTGCCGAAGCTGACCTTGCTCCGGCCCTCGCACCTCTGGCGAGAGTCACTCCCTCGATTACATTCAGGGAGATGAAGTTATTATTCCGGATTATATCCGAAGGCATCGAGTTCTCGCTGAGAACTGCGCCAATCCTTATCGACCTTAACGAAAGTCTCCAGGAATATCTTCTTGCCGAAGAATTTCTCCAATGCCTTTCTACTCTCGGTGTTCACTTTCTTCAGGGCCACGCCCTGATGACCGATGATGATTCCCTTCTGAGAGTCACGCTCTACGTAGATCACGGCATTGATGTGGATGCGGGTATCATCCTCCTTGAACCGCTCCACTCTCACCTCTACTGCATAAGGAATCTCCTTGTCGTAGTAGAGGAGAATCTTCTCACGGATAATCTCCGATACGAAGAAACGGGCTGGCTTGTCGGTCAACTGGTCCTTGTCAAAGAACGCAGGCGACTCAGGCAGCAGCTCCTTGATACGCTTCAGCAGCATATCCACGCCAAACTTGTTTTTCGCAGAAATAGGAAGAATCTCAGCATTCGGCAACAAAGAGTGCCATTTTTCCACGATATCTCCCAACTTCTTCGGGTCGCTCTGGTCAATCTTGTTGATGAGCAGGAGCACTGGAATCTTCATCTTCTTTACCTTCTCCAGGAAGTCGATGTTCTTCTCAGGATTCTCTATCACATCAGTAACATAAAGCAGCACATCGGCATCAGCCAATGCACTCTCCGAGAAGGCGAGCATCATCTCCTGCATCTTGTAGTTTGGCTTCAAGACACCAGGGGTATCCGAAAACACGATTTGCATATCATCGGTATTCACGATACCCATGATACGATGACGAGTGGTCTGCGCCTTGAAGGTAGCGATGCTGATACGCTCGCCCACCAGTTGATTCATCAGCGTACTCTTACCCACATTAGGGTTACCCACGATATTTACGAAACCTGCTTTATGCATACGATAAAAATTGATTTTAAGCTAAAGAAACGCATCCTTGCTTATTCATTATATTATAGATGAAGTAAGAAAGATGCGTTTCCTTATATTGATAATTGTCCTATCCTATTTTTGATATGTCTTACTTGCCGTTAGCAGCACCATCGTATGCCCACTTATAGAAAGAGGCACCATGTACGAAACCTGCACCGAAGGCTGTGAAGATGATGTTGTCACCCTTCTTCAACTGGCTTTCAGCATCCCAGAGTGCCAATGGAATTGTAGCAGCACTGGTATTTCCGTAACGCTCGATGTTTACTACCACCTTGTCAAGTGGAATTCCTGCACGCTTGGTTACTGCCTCGATGATTCGGAGGTTCGCCTCGTGAGGAATCACCCAGTTCACATCATCAGCCTTCAGATTGTTCATCTCCAGGATCTTCATCACGTCGTTGCTCATATCGGTTACTGCGTAACGGAATACGGTACGACCTTCCTGATAAAGATAATGCAGACGATGATCTACGGTGAAGTGCGAAGGAGGGCAGACAGAACCGCCAGCCTTCATGTGGAGGAAAGGCAAGCCTTGTCCATCGGTACGAAGGTATGAGTTCTGAACACCTACATTCTCTTCTTCTGTAGCCTCTACAAGAACTGCGCCGGCACCGTCGCCGAAGAGCACACAGGTAGCACGGTCGGTATAGTCAACCAGTGAAGACATTTTGTCTGCACCGATGACGATAATCTTCTTGTATCTTCCACTCTGGATCATGCTTGCCGCAACATCGAGAGTGTAGAGGAATCCACAGCAAGCTGCAGAGAAATCGAATGCGAAAGCGTTCTTCAATCCGAGCTTACCGAGGACGATAGATGCTGTAGAAGGGAACTTGTAGTCAGGTGTTGTGGTTGTCACAATCAAAGCATCGATTGTGTCTGGATCCACGCCAGTCTTCTGAATCAACTGCTTAGCAGCTTTACGCGCCAAGTAGCTGGTTCCGAGACCTTCCTCTGTAAGGATGTGGCGCTCTTTGATACCCACACGGGTGGTAATCCACTCGTCTGTAGTATCCACCATGCGAGACAACTCCTCGTTGTTGAGGATGTAGTCAGGCACGTATCCACCCACACCTGTAATTACAGCATTGATTTTACCCATTATTCAGCTGCTTCCTTAACGATAGCGACCTTGCCTCTGTAGTATCCGCAAGTTGGGCAAACAGTGTGGTAAACATAATATGCACCACAGTTAGGGCAAACTGCCAATGTAGGAGCTACTGCCTTATCATGAG
>USRA01000058.1 GCA_900557035.1 uncultured Prevotella sp.
GTTTGCAGATATAAAGATTTTCACCTCTTTATTTTTCCAAGTGCAAATATAATAGTAAGGGCAGAAGCTTTCTATCCTTTTCCGATTCTATCTCAGAATATCCTTGAGCGCAAAGTTGGCGAGGATGCTGGTGCTCTGGCTCAGCATGCGGATGAACTCCTGCGCCGAGTTCTTCATATAGGCTTCCTTCAGAATGTGGATGCAGCCATCCATCTCGTTGTCGGCAGCATCTATCGGAATCGCTCTCATGCCTTTTTCCAGGATGGTGGTGGATTCTGAAAGTACCGTTACCAGGTTGCTGCGATGCAGGAGGTCGAAGATGATGTTCACATTATTCACTTCTACCATGATCTTGAAGTCGAGATCCTTGCCCTCTATCAGGTAATCGAAGGCGTTGCGAGCCTGCAGACCCTTGCATGGAAGGATGAGGTCGTAGCGCTCCAGCTCTGAGAGCTTGATGGATGAAAGACGCGCCAGGGGGTGGTTCTCGTTCACAATCGCCGCCAGACGGTTGCTGAAGATGGCACGGCTGTCAATCGCCTTGTCTGTCTTGAGTGGCTTGAAGGCAAGCACAAGGTCGAGCTCACGCTTCTTCAATCCATCCATCAGCTCCTGCATCGAACGGTACTGAATGTTCAGCTTTATATGAGGATAGGCATGAAGGAAGGCGATGAGCGTTTCTGCCATGATGTTGCTGAAGGAGTAGGTGACGCCGATGTTCAGTTCGCCCGTGAGCATCTCCTTCAGGTCGTTCATGTGGTCCACGCAAGCTATGGTGCAGTTTACCGCATTCTGGGCATAGGGAAGAAGCTCCTTTCCCGCCTCGGTGAGATAAACCTCGTGCGAGTTTCGCTCGAAGAGGGGCAATCCTATTTCCTGCTCCAGATGCGAAATCTGCTGCGAGAGGGTGCTCTGCGTGATGTAGAGCTTGCGTGATGCCTCCGAGAAATTGAGCGTCTCGGCTACCTTCAGAAAATATTTGAGTTGTCGTATTTCCATTTTCCTTTTTTCACTAGTCTTATAATTACGCGTGCAAAGATAAAACTTTTATTTTAATTAGCCCTGCTTTCGGGCAAAATAATCAGATAAATCCTGTAATCCGTGGGTTTCAATGTCCCACAGATTACGCAGATTAACACAGATTCTTACTTGATTTCCACTTCGTGCAGATCCACGAATTCGCCATTCTTCTTCTTTCTCTCCACCAGCATGTTGAGGAGTCGACGCTTGCGGTTGTCGGCGATGAAACGGCGGAAGAATACATTAGGAATGGCAACACCCAGGGCGATGCAGATGATGGCGAGCGAAGCCTTGATCAGGTTGTTCATACCCACGGTTACTTCGCCTACCACGCCGTGCATGTCGATGAAGGCAAACAGGGCACGATACATCAAAACTCCAGGTACCATTGGGATGACACTAGGAATGGTGATGCACTGGTGAGGGGTGTGGAACCAGTGGCGTGCCTTGATTACGATGACGCTGATGAGCGCAGAACCGGCAAGCGAACCGATGCTCAAGCCCATATCGAGACCGATGTTGCCATTGGATGGACCCAGGTTGACGAAGTTGCGGAAGCAAACGGCGATGATACCGCCCAAAGCCACAGCTGGCAACAGGCGTCTAGGAATACTGAAGATGGTAGAGAAGCCCATGGCTGATACGGCTGCCGCGATGGCGAACTCCCAGTATTCGTGGTGAGGAGTCATCGTAAGATCCTTCACGAAGTTGTCGATGTGGCAAACCTGGATGGCGAAGGCAATACCGAATGCCATGGCAAAGAGCATCAGCAGGGTGTTGAGGGCACGAACCATTCCCACCTCGATGTAACCGTCGAGCATGTCGCTCACGAAGTTGATTAATGGAACTCCCGGCACGATGAAGAGGGCGCACGCCATCAATGGGTGCCAAGGGGTAGCCGAATGCATGAAGCCCGGAAGGGCGGCTGCGATGGCTGGATTGAGCGAAAGGAAGGAGGTGAGCCACGCTATCAGCGTTGCCACGAATGCCGAAATACCGATGGCTACATAGTTGTTGCAGCCTTTGGTAGGCAGGAACATTCTCAGGCGGAAGCCCAGGATGGCAGCAAGGGAACAGAAGAAGAATGCTGGCCAGTCGCAACCGAACTGGATGCAGAATCCGCCGCAGGCAAATCCGCCGCCGATGGCTACCTGCCAAGGGGTGAAGCTGCGTGGAGTGGCCTTGATATCGTTGAGTGCCTGCTCATACTGTTCGAGCGAATAGTTATCCTTGATAGCTTGCCAGGTGAGTTTGCTTACCAGCGAAATGGAGGTAAGGTTGATGCCGTGCTTTTCGCAACGCTGGAATTTGGAGAAGGAATGCTCCTCGTCGCTGTAGTTCACCATCAGCACATTCCAGTTGATGTAAAGGTGCATGTAGCGTTCGTCGAGACCGAGGAACGCTGCAGCACGCTTCATCGTACGCATAATGCGCGAGGTGTCGGCAGCACTCTCCATGAGAATGCTGCCTGTACGTAATAATAAGTCGAGTTTCCTTCTGAGTTCTGTTTCTGCGATTTCCTTGCAGTTGCAGTTGTTCTTGCCGTTGTCTGCGCAATCGCAGATTTTCATGTTTTTTTCTGTCATATATTTATCCGAATACGAAAATGATGATCTGAATGGTTACGATTCTGAGGAACATGGCGAATGGATAAACATTCGCATAGCCTACAGATGGTGCATCTGCTGATGTCTGCTCACGCACGTAAGCCAGGGCAGATGGATTGGTGTTGGCGCCTGCCAGCACTCCGAGCAATGTATAATAGTTGATGTGGAACACGTATCTTCCGATGATGCCGCCCACGATGATTGGAATCATGGTGATGGCGATGCCATAGAGAATCCAGGTCATTCCGTTTTCTGATGCCACGGTCTGAATAAACTGTTCGCCGGTGCCCAGTCCCACGCAAGCCAGGAAGATGCAGATTCCGATTTCACGGAGCATCAGGTTGGCTGAGATGGTGTTGTAGGTCACGAGGTTGTACTTCGGACCAAAATAACCTATCAGGATGGCTACTACCAGAGGGCCGCCGGTCAATCCGAGACGCAGACTCTCGTTGATGCCTGGGATGAAGAATGGAATGTTTGCCACGATACAACCCAGCATGATGCCCAGGAAGATAGGAATCAGGTTAGGGTAGTTGAGGCGCTTCATCTGGTTACCCAGTACTTTCTCGGTATGGGCGATGGCAAGCTCTGTACCTACCACGGTAACACGGTCACCCAGCTGCAGCTTCAGCTGTGGAGTAGCAATCAGATCCACACCGTTGCGGTTTACTCGGGTAATGTTGGCGCCGAGGCTTGTACGAATCTGAAGCTGGCTGATGCTCTTGCCGTTGATGCCTGGCTTGGTGATGCGGATGCGGCGGGTAATCAAGTCTTCGCCGAATTTCTCCTCGCTCACCTGCACCTTCTCGCCGAGCAGGGCGATGACTGGCTCTTCTACGGTAGGGTTGGCAACAATCTGCAGGATGTCGCCCTCGTTGACTCGGGTCTGTCCGTTTACCACCTCGTCGTGCTTGTCGCTATCTTTGCGGATAATCTTTGAAACCATGAAGTCGCGCTTCAATATTTCGCGTATCTGCTTGATGGTGTCGCCGAATACCATCTGGTTGGTCACCTTTACAGAGAAGGTGTTCAGGGTCATCGCCTCCAGGTGTCCCATACCGCGCTTGGCATCAGCTTCCTCTTCGCTCTTGTTGATGCGCAGCGCATACCTTAATATAATAAAGGAGAGGATGACGCCGAGCACACCCATAGGGTAGGCGATGGCGTAGCCGGCTGCGATGGATGGAGCATCGATGTGGCGCAGGTCGCTGAATGCCTGCTGTGCAGCTCCCAGTCCCGGGGTGTTGGTAACGGCACCCGAGAGGATACCTGCCATAGAGGTAATGGATGTTCCCGAGAACGAGAAGATGGCGAGGGTGGTGATGATACTCAACGCTACCACGATGATGCTGAGCAGGTTGAGGCTCTTGCCGCCATTCTTGAACGAAGCGAAGAAACCAGGTCCTACCTCCAGACCGATGGAATAGACGAAGAGAATCAGTCCAAACTCCTTGAGGAAGTGGAGCAGATGTTCATCGAGATTGAGAGAGAAGTGACCGAAGATGAGGCCGATGAAAAGAATCCAAGCCAATCCGAGAGAAACTCCCTTTACTCTCAATTTTCCTAAACTCAAACCCAAGGTGATGACCAACGCCAGGATCAGCACGGAGTGGGCTACTCCGCCTCCCCATAGGTCAGGGAAGCCATAAAACAGATTTTTTAAGATATCCATGTTCTTATATTAAACTATGTTATTGATTTTCTTACATTCAACTATGTTATTGATTTTTACTATAATCGCTTTTCTCTGATTTTCGATTGCAAAGGTATGGATAAAATCGAAAACAAAAAAGAATTGGCGTTGGAATGAGTCGATTTCTGCTATTGGGAATTTCGATAGAAGAAGGAGCGGATAACGGGGAGAATGTAGCGCAAGAGAAAACATTTAGGCAAAATATGAGATTTTTCGGCATAAGATGGCGGCTTTTCGCAGAATTTGTTGTAACTTTGCCTTCTGAATTGAATAATAGCGAATAGACAATGGATAATAATAATAAGATGATAAAGGATACTCCAAGAGAGAAGGAACTGGAGACCAGAGACGAGCTCTTCCTTGCCGAGGTAAAGGACAAGCGGGTGGCCGTGCTGCTTTCGGGCGGCGTGGATAGTTCGGTAGTGGTGTGGGAGTTTGCCCGACTGGGCCTGCACCCTGACTGCTTCTATATCAAGATAGGACCGGAAGAAAAGGAGGAATGGGACTGCTCTTCTGAGGAGGACCTGGAGATGGCTACCGCCGTGGCTCACAGATACGGATGCAAGCTGCAGGTGATAGACTGCCACCAGGAATACTGGAACGAGGTGACCCGCTACACCATGGACAAAGTGAAGGCTGGATTCACCCCGAACCCTGATGTGATGTGCAACCGACTCATCAAGTTCGGTGCCTTCGATGAGAAGATGGGCCACAACTACGACCTCATCGCCACAGGTCATTATGCGCAGACCGAAACGGATGAAAACGGCGATAAATGGCTCGTCACGAGTCCTGACCCCGTAAAGGACCAGACCGATTTTCTGGCTCAGATAGAGAGTTGGCAATTACGAAAAGCGATTTTCCCTATCGGTCATCACATTAAAAATGAAATTCGTGAGATAGCTGAAGAGGAACATCTCATTAATGCCAAGCGCAAGGATAGTCAAGGAATTTGCTTCCTGGGGCAGATTAATTATAACGATTACATCCGCCGATACCTGGGCGAGAACCCGGGCGACGTGATTGAGATGGAGACGGGTAAGCGCATCGGAGGCCACAAGGGTTTGTGGTTCCACACCATCGGTCAGCGCAAGGGTCTGGGCTTCGGCGGCGGACCTTGGTTCGTGATCAAGAAGGATGTGGAGAAGAACATTCTCTACGTGAGTCATGGCTACGATCCTCAGACGGCGTACAAGAAGGATTTCCCGCTTCAGGATTTCCATTTCCTCACCCGCGAGGTGGCGATGCAGAAGGTAACGTTCAAGATTCGCCATACGCCGGAGTATCATCCTGCTACCATCGAAAAACTCGAAGATGGCCGCTGGATGATACATTCAGAAGAGGCGATCCACGGCGTGGCTCCCGGCCAGTTCTGCGTGGTGTATGATGAGAATCATCATCGCTGCTATGGTTCGGGGGAAATTACTGTATAAATATAATAAGGTGGAATTGTTATTCAGCGTAATCCGATGAATAAAATCTATGAAGAAACGAAAAAAGGATGTGTCATGGAGTTATGGCACATCCTCTTTTTTGTTATCCTTCTACGAGGCTGTTCAGTAATCCCTGGCAGGCGTCTTCCAGGAGCGTGATAACGAGCTCGAAGTCGCTGTAGTCGCCGTAGTATGGATCGGGCACGGTGGTATATTCACGATGGTGGGTCAGGAAATCTGCCATGCGCACCACCTTGTCCTTATCAGCCTGGCTGGAAGCCATGGAAGTGATGGCGCGGTAGTTCTCGTTGTCCATCACCACGATGGTTTCAAATTTCTTGAAGTCTGATTTCTGGAACTGGCGGGCGTGGCTGTTGAAATTGTAGCCATGCTCGGCTCCGCATTTTCTCATGCGGCTGTCGGGCAGCTGACCCACGTGCCAGTTTCCGATTCCTGCAGAATCGATTTCAAACTCATCCTGCAACCCTGCTTTTTCCACCAGGCTCTTCATGATGCCCTCTCCGGCAGGCGAGCGGCAGATGTTGCCGAGGCAGATAAATAATACGGTATGTTTACCTTTCTTTGTCATTCTTCTGATATTTATGATTCTTATTTTTAGCTTTGGATTTGAATCCTGCTAGTTTATTTTTTGCAAAGTTAGTATAAAAATCTGTATTATGCAAGGGTTTTCCTTTCTTTTTGTTTTTTTTCAGTTCAACTTTTGAAAGTTCTGTAAAAATAATAAATCTGTGTTGATTTTTTTCCTTTCGATGATAAAAAAATCCCGATAAAGAACAGGAATCTGTCTCTATCGGGAAAATTATCGGGGGAAAATATTTTTAGTCGATTTCCTCATCAGCCTCGTAACCGCCCATCTCGCGGATGGCGTTCTTCAGCATCGTATATTGCTGGTAGAGGTTGTTCACAGCCTCTTCGCCCTTGGTGTAGTCGTGCATTGGCGCCTTGAGGAAGAAGCTCAGGAAGCGCTGGGTGCCGTAACGGCCGGCACGGGCAGCAAGGTCGCTCAGCAGGCAGAGGTCGAGCAGCAATGGAGCTGCAAGGATAGAGTCGCGGCACAGGAAGTTGATCTTGATCTGCATTGGGTAACCCATCCATCCGAAGATGTCGATGTTGTCCCAGCCCTCCTTGTTGTCGTTGCGAGGTGGATAATAGTTGATGCGTACCTTATGATAATACTGGGTGTCCTCGTCGTTGCCGTGGCCGTAGAGGTCTGGCTGCTCCTCTGGCTTCAGGATTGTCTCCAGGGTAGAAAGCTTGCTCACCTCCTTGGTATGGAAGTTGGCTGGCTCATCGAGAACGAGACCGTCGCGGTTGCCCAGAATATTGGTAGAGAACCATCCGTTCAAGCCCAGGCAGCGGGTGCCGATGATAGGAGCGAAACCACTCTTCACGAGGGTCTGACCGGTCTTGAAGTCCTTGCCTGCGATAGGCATCTGGGTCTTCTCAGCGAGTTCCCACATGGCAGGAATGTCAACCGTAGTATTAGGCGCACCCATGATGAAAGGAGCCCCCTCGGTAAGGGCAGCGTAGGCGTAGCACATGGATGGGGCGATGTGCTGGCGGTCGTCAGCCTTCATCGCAGCTTCGAGAGCAGCCAATGTGCCGTGGATTTCCATATCCACCGGTACGTAGATTTCTGTAGATGCAGCCCATGCAACAACGATGCGAGAGCAGCCGTTCTTCTCCTTGAAGTCTCGGATGTCCTGGCGCAGCGCCTCTACCATCTCCCAGCGGGTCTTGCAGTCCTTCACGTTGTCGCCGTCCAGGCGCTTGGCGTAGTTCTTGTCGAATGCAGCCTTCATCGGAACAATCTGTTCCAGCTCCTCGCGCACAGGGTTGATGTCCTTCTCCTTCAAAACCTCGGCATACATGGCAGCCTGATAGGCATTCTGAGGATAGACATCCCAGGTGCCGAATACGATGTCGTTGAGGTTGGCAAGAGGAACGATGTCCTTGTAGTGCAGATACTTCTTGTCTGCGCCCTTGCCCACACGAATCTTGTCGTACTGAGTCATTGAGCCTACTGGCTTGGTAAGTCCCTTGCGGGCCATCAGCACACCTGTCATGAATGTAGTAGATACTGCACCACAACCTACAACCATAATACCCAGCTTGCCATCAGCTGGTTTAACATTGTTCTGTTCCATTTCTAATGAATTATTAAGTCTTCTTTTTATTTGATTGATTGATTTGAGGGCAAAGGTACTGAAAACTGATGAATAAAGTGCAGTTTTTCACCAATAATCTGCCATATTTTTAGAAAAATTAGCATTGTAGAGGTAAAAAAAGCGAAATAAAGTAAGTATCTTTGCATCATATTTTTAAAATTCAAAGTTTTTATAGCATGACAATAACGCTTAGTATCTTGATCATTACGGTTGCCATGTTTATTTGGGGCAAGGTGAGAGCCGATATCGTGGCGCTCACAGCCCTGGCAGCACTCCTGGTTTTCGGAATTCTTACGCCAGCCGAAGCCCTGGCTGGTTTCTCTTCGCCCATCGTCGTTATGATGATCGGACTCTTCGTGGTGGGGGGAGCCATCATGCAGACCGGCCTCGCCAAGCTGACGGGCAATAAACTGATGGCACTCTCGCGCGGCAACGAAACCATCACCTTCCTGCTGGTGATGCTAGTAACCTCCTTTATCGGAGCCTTCGTGAGCAATACCGGAACGGTGGCCCTCATGATGCCTATCATCATGAGCCTGGCAGCAGGTTCGGGCATGCAGTCGTCGCGCTTCCTCATTCCGCTCGCCTTCGCCGGAAGCCTGGGCGGAATGCTCACCCTCATCGGTACGCCGCCCAACCTGGTCATCGACGAGGTGCTTACCGAGGCTGGCTATCAGCCGCTCGCCTTCTTCTCATTCTTCCCCGTGGGCATCATCGTCATCGCCATGGGCATCATCGTGCTCATGCCGCTCAGCAAAATCTTCCTCAGCAGGAAACAGAGCGGAAAGAAGAAGAAAACCAAGTCGCTCGACGACCTGGTGGATGAATACCGCCTGCTCGACAATCTGCATCGCTACATCGTGCCAAGCAACCGAACTTCTGCCGCCAAGGATGAAAACGGCGAGCCGATGAACATCGTGGGAAAGACCCTGAAGGAACTCAGCATCCAGAAGAAATACGGAGTGAGTATCATCGAAATTAGAAACGAGAAGAAATCGAGACTCGGACTGGTGCAGGACGTAAACCAGAACATGGCGAAGAGCAGCAGTACCATTCAGGAGCACGACATACTATATATAATAGGTGACGAGCAGAAGATGCAGCGCTTTGCCCAGGATTACGGACTGAGGAGGATGAAGGACGTGAAGATTGATTTCTACGACCTGGGACTGACGGAAATCGTTGTGATGCCTACCTCCAACTTTGCCGGATTGCGCATAGGCGATGCCAACCTGCGCAAGCGATTCGGCATCAACGTGCTGGGTGTGAAGCGTGGCGGAGGCTCATCATCCTCTTCTTCTGGGGGTGGCAGAGGCGGCAACGAATACATCACGGATAATCTGATAGCAGCCAAGCTGCACGTGGGCGATATGCTGCTGGTGCAGGGCGAATGGACCAACCTGACGCATCTTACTGCCGACACCACCAACTGGGTGGTCTTGGATCAGCCGGAGAAGGCTGCCGATAAGGTTCTGCTGGATTACAAGGCGCCTGTGGCTGCTGCCATCATGCTGCTGATGATAGCCATGATGGTGTTCGATTTCATCCCGGTGGCTCCGGTTACGGCGGTCATCATCGCCGGACTGCTCACCGTCTTTGCCGGATGTTTCCGCAACGTGGAGGCAGCCTACAAGACCATCAACTGGGAGAGCATTGTGCTGATAGCCGCCATGATGCCGATGTCAACGGCGCTGGAGAAGACGGGTGCTTCGGCATTGGTATCGCAGGGGCTGGTGGATAGCCTGGGAGCGATGGGACCTACGGCTCTCCTGGCGGGCATTTACTTCACCACTTCGCTGATGACGATGTTTATCAGCAATACCGCCACGGCGGTTCTCATGGCGCCTATTGCCCTGGTGGCAGCCCAGCAGGTGGGGGTAAGTCCATACTCCTTCCTCTTTGCGGTGACTCTGGGAGCCAGCATGTGCTTCGCCTCTCCGTTCTCAACTCCGCCTAATGCGTTGGTGATGAAGGCGGGTGGCTACACGTTTATGGATTATGTAAAGGTAGGTTTGCCGTTGCAGATCATCATCGGCGTGGTGATGACGTTTGTTTTGCCGCTGCTGTTTCCTTATTAGGAATCTGTTTATTAGGATTCATAGAAAAAAATGAACAAGATAAATCCCCAATCCGGGGCTCGCTATGGAGCCTTGGAATTGGGGATTCTGCGTATAAAGACTTAACTGAAAATAGAGAGTGGAATGGGGAGATGTGATTTGTAATCCTAATTTGTACGGTTACATATTAATATCATCTCCGCCGCCTTCAGAGCCGGTATCGGTCTTGCCTCCCTCAGTATTTCCTCCCTCGGTATTTTCTGACTGTGAACCGCCGCCAGGGGTATCGCCGTTTCCGGTGCCGCCTGGGTTAGTACCGCCTGGGTTAGTGCCGCCGCCGTTTGGGTCCTTGTCTGGGTCTTCCACGTCACCGCTGTCGCCCGAGGTAACGTTCTTCACCACCTTGCCGTTGCGATCGATGCAGGTAATCTGTATAGGAGTTCTCTGCAACTCATCCTTGATGTCCACGTTCGGGGTGAAGATAACTCGGCGGGCGGTGATGAGGCTGCCTGCCACCTCACCCACGGTAGCCACACTCTTGGCGCGCACGCCGAATCGCATGGTTCCCAGACCAGGGATAGCTACGGAGTGGCCTTCGGTTGACCATGCCTTGATTACCTCGCCGGCAGCATCCCAGCATGCCTGCATCACGCCGCGGCTCACGCCACTTCTCAGGGCAGCCTCCTTGATTACCTTGCTCTCAGGGAGCTTGCTGTAAAGCTCGGTACTGAGCACGAAACGATACTTACCTTTCAACTCACCCACCTGGATGAGGGTTTCCTTTGCTTTCAAATTGATAGACATAATTACTTGAATTTTAAATTGTTAATACTCTGTAAACTTTTAACTCTAACTCTAAGCCGCCTATCGTATGGTGATGGTAGGCACGAAGTGCGAAGAGTCGGCCCGTGTAGAGATGTTGTTCTCCTGCTGCTGCTGGTTCTTACCGATCACGAGCCCCGCCGTACACGAACTGGTGAGGAAGGTGACGATAGCAGAGCACACAGCCATGATGAGATACTTGATGAATGCTTTCATGTTTGGGTTCATACGCTTTTCTTGCCCCCTATTTACTTTCCGTCTTCTTTTTTGAAAGAAGAAAGAGAAGGACTCGTATCAGGGCTTGGAGTCGAGGTTGATAACTTGATGCATTCGGGATTATCTTATCCGGAATATCTCCCAGATGCCTTTTTTCATTTTTCCAACTGGAGAAATATTTTTCTCCAACTAGGAAAGTGATTTTTAGCGCTTTCTGAATCACGATGCAAAGATACAAAAACAGCCACCAGCGGTTATGCGTTGGTGGCTGATGCCGTGCGATGGCGGCACATTTTTATGACTCCATTTTTATGGCTCTATTTTTATGGTTCCATTTTATGGTTCCCCTAGATACTCAACGATGGCCTTCACCTGTTTAGGCGAAAACGATTTGCTCGTCTTGCAGTATCCCATCTTCAGGAGTTCCTCCCATAGTGGGTCGCAGCGGCGAATCCAAACCATCAGGTGGTTGACGGCTGTACGTGGGTAACTCTCGGGAAAGTACATCAGGGCAAGTTCCTTCTTGGTGTACGTACGAATGATAAAATCTTCCATATTCATTTTGCTTTAAAAATTGATAAACCCGTCCATATTCATTTTGCTTTAAAAATTGGTAAACCCTCTTTTTTCTCTTTCTGATAATACTCGCTGAAATCCTTGCATCCTGGGGGCAACTGGTGGTGCACCAGCTGGGGCAGAATCTCCTTGAGCTGCAGGAAGAGGCTTTCGCCCGGCGCATCCTTGTCGGGAAACATGTGCCATTCTATCTTGAGCTGCGAGCCGATTTCCGCCAGCCATTTCTTGTCGTCGGTTTTCAGCAGCGTAGCAGAAGGAATGGCAATCGCCTTGTGTCCGGCAGAGAGCATCGCCCAGCAGTCGCTGCATCCCTCGGTAATGAAGAGCTGTTCGCCTGGCTTCAGCATCTTCACCACGGGAAGATTATAGATGCTGCATCGGGCGCCATAGGGAAAGCGGAAGCGAGGGGCATCCTCTGAATTCACGAGCTTCTTTTGATTCTTCTTATAATCCAAATTTCTGTTTTGAATCCCAATCAGGTTCCCCTTCATGTCGAAGTAGGGAATCTGCAGCCAGTTCACGCCCTTTCTATCCGTCCAGGAAGTCAATCTGCACCAGTTTGTCACTCGCCAGTCAATCTTCCTTTCCTCGAAGAGGAATCTTCTAGCCGCCTCGTTCAGCCAGGGATGCTCGAAGAATCTCGCATACCTGCTCGCATCAAAGGAGGAGGATTTTCCCGAGGAAGAGCCACCGGAATCATCTTTCGAGAAAGAACCACCGGATGAAGAGTCTCTTGGGGAAGAAGCTGAATAAGAAGCTGAATAAGAAGCTGAATAAGAAGCTGAATAAGAAGCT
>USRA01000059.1 GCA_900557035.1 uncultured Prevotella sp.
TATATAAAAACATTATAAAGCCTTTAGGCTGAGATTATTATCCCGAACTGAGGTAATATTGCACCCTAAAACAACATTAAAGGCTATTGATATGAAACGAATCTTTATCTCAATGACAGGTTTCATCACCTGTATGAACCTGATGGCACAAACTCCTGTCAGTTTTTATCCTCAGGAGAATGACCAAGACATCAACATCGATACACATCTGGTCATCGTGTTTGACAAGACTGTAAAGACTGGCAGCAAGGGCATGATCACTGTTACGGACAAGACAACTCGAAAGGTGGTTGATAGAATCGACATGAGCATTCCGGCGGGACCAACCGAAGGACAGCCCAAGAATCCAAATGGTGTATATACTCCCGTTCCCTATATATATAAGGTGGAGAATGTAACCAATCGCAATACTCGTCCTGGAACTCCATCAGGGGCTGCCAAGGAAGACAAATGCAAGTATCAGAAGACCATCATTGGTGGATTCTCTGATGCCTTTCACTTCTATCCTGTCATCTGTCATGGGAACAAAGCAACCATTTTTCTGCATAACAATATGCTGGAATATGGACATGAATATGAAATCAAGATTAGCAAGGGTACGATTGAGGGATGGAATGGCAAGAAGTCATGGACGTTTAGGACTAAGAAAAACGCCCCTTCTGCAGATTTGCGTCATATCGTTGTGGCAGCTGATGGCAGCGGAGACTTCTCCACTCTGCAAGGTGCCATGGATTGGATACCAGACTCATTGCCTTCTGAAGCCAGCAGGAAAAAGGTTTTCGTGAAGAATGGAAATTATGAAGAGCTGGTTTATTTCCGCAATAAGCGATTCGTAACTATCCAAGGAGAATCCATGGATGGGGTAGTGGTACATTACCCCAATAACGAGGTATTCAATCCTCACCCGGTTGATATCAAGACCAATGAGCAGAAAGGAACATTCCCTTCTCGCCGTGCAGCTGTGGCAGCAGACAACTGTGCCGACATGATTTTCAAGGATATCACCTTCAAGACAGATTGCAAGGGACAGGCTGAGGGATTCCTGCTCAATGGTGAAAGAAACTTTGCAGAGAATGTGCATGTAATCGGTGATGGTGATGCTCTTCAGGTGAATGGTTCTGCCTACTGGCTCAACTGCGTGATTGATGGAGGAGGTGACACGGTGCTGGGTAGAGGTCCATCCTATTTCAATCACTGTACCCTTTACAGCTATGGTGCTTTCATGTGGATTAGAAATACCAGGGAGAACCATGGTAACATCTTCAATGACTGTACCTTCAAAGGATTGGGCAAGGATGCCGTGATAGCCCGCCTTCCTGACAACAAGGGCAGAAATTATCCTGATGCGGAATGCGTGCTGCTGAATTGTACGCTTGATGGTGTGCCTTCTGAAGGCTTTGGCCCCATAGATGAGTCGGCATCAACGGTAAATCTCCTGGAATTCAACAGCCATGACAAGGAAGGTAAAACTATAGATATCAGCAAGAGAAACAAGCATGTACGTCAGCTTGACGCCATCAAGGATGCTGAGACAATCGGAAAATACTCCAATGCAAGTTGGGTTCTGAATTGGTAAGAAAGGAGATTATTTATGTCTCAAAAAAAAATATTGAGCTCT
The DNA here is from genome assembly GCA_900557035.1 of uncultured Prevotella sp. Classification (GTDB taxonomy): domain Bacteria; phylum Bacteroidota; class Bacteroidia; order Bacteroidales; family Bacteroidaceae; genus Prevotella. The sequence goes on from USRA01000059.1 coordinate 1,619, forward strand.
ACATATCTAGCATGGTTTGCCCTTGAATCTTTTTTCATATCCGTTTATCTCCTATATCTGTTAATTCATCAGTTTCTTCAACGCTTTTCTTCTGGGTATTCGGCAAGAATCCTGCAATGATGCCGAGCAATGGCAGGAAGGCACTCACCTGGAAGATAAACTCAATACTGGTCTTGTCGGCTAGCCATCCGAAGAAAGCTGAACCCAGTCCTCCCAGTCCGAACATCAGTCCGAAGAAAATGCCTGCTATCAATCCCACTTTATCTGGCATCAGGTCGGTGGCATATACCACGATGGAAGAGAAAGCCGAAGCAATGATCAATCCTGACAGGAAGGTAAAGATAATGGTCCACGTGAAGTTGACGAAAGGCATGGCGATGGTAAAAGGTGCTGCTCCCAGAATGGAGAACCAGATGACATACTTTCTGCCAAACTTGTCTCCCAGCATGCCTCCTGCTACGGTACCTATGGCAAAGGCGGCAAGGAATACGAAGAGGCACAGCTGCGAAGTCTGTACCGAAACCCCGAACTTATCCATCAGGAAGAAGGTGAAGTAACTCGTAATGCACGCCGTATAGAAATACTTGGAGAACACGAGCATGATGAGGATGAACAGAGCCCAATACTTCACCCTTTTAGAGATATGGGTGTTGAGAAGCGGTTGTTTCTGCGGATGGTTCACCACGTAAGCCAATCGTGCCTTATACCAGACTCCCAGTCTTACCATGATGATGGCAGCCAGTAGTGCTGCAAGGGCAAACCAGGAGATGGCATGCTGACCGAAAGGCAGGATGATGATGGCTGCAAGCAATGGTCCTATTGCAGAACCTCCATTGCCACCCACCTGGAAGATGGATTGTGCCAGACTCTTCTTGCCTCCCGATGCCATCTGTGCCACTCTCGATGCTGTGGGATGAAACACGGACGAACCCAGACCTACAACGCTCACTGCCAGGAGAATCAGAAAGTAATTCTCGGCGAAAGCCAGCAGGAGCAGACCCACCAATGTGAAACACATGCCGATGGAGAGGGCATAGGGACGGGGATGCTTATCGGCATAAAGTCCTGTGAAAGGTTGCAGAATAGAAGATGTCATCTGGAAAACCAGCGTGATGATGCCTATCTGTGCAAACGAGAAATCGAACTTATCCTTCACTATCGGATAGATGGAAGGGATAATCGACTGAATCATATCGTTCAGGAAATGGGAAATGCTACAGATGATGAGCATGGAATACACTGTACCCTCTACCATCGTAGGATTTCCCTTGATTTTACTGCCTATAGACTTGATGTTCATTTGTTTTTTACTCTCTTATTTGAAAATCAACTTTTTATGTTGTTTTTTTTCTGCTTCAAGTTCCAATAACCTTCTCTTTGCGTCTAATCCTCCGGCAAAACCTGTAAGGCAATGATTGCTACCGATAACACGATGGCAGGGAATGAAAATGCTGATGCCATTAGCTCCGATGGCACCTGCCACGGCTCTTGTGCCATTGGGGTTACCCATACTTATGGCTATTTCCTTATAGCTTCTTGTTTCTCCGTAGGGTATGTTGAGCAATGCATGCCATACTTTTTTCTGAAAATCGGTTCCTACAGGACGCAACGGAATATCGAATATCTTGCGGATGCCGGTGAAATATTCATTCAGCTGCTTCTTGGCAAGTTCCAGGATAGGGGTTGTCTCAATTTTGAACTCAGCCTTCATATACTGCGAAACCCGAAGCTTATTGCGCTCTGCACATGGCATTTCATTCCAATCACAAAGACACAAATCATCACCCACAGATGCCAGAATTAACTCTCCGCAGGGCGAGTTGTAATATTGGATGTTTATTTGCTGCATTCTATCAAATACGATGAAACGGAATCTTTATTACTTGAATTCATCAACGAAAGGTTGGAGGTTTCCTCCTTTTGGTGAATTCTGGTCTTCGAGGATGGCAAAAGCAATGAGCTTATATTTGTTTTTGAATTCCGTCTCATCTATCACTTCATGGAATAATCGGGCGATGCTGCGAGGAGGATTGCGGAAAGCTCCACAGCCAAAGGCTCCAAGTACTATGCTGTCATGACCATGCAGTAATCCAATTCTCAATATCGTTCGCATCTTATTCTTGGTAATCTCGGCATCTCTTTTGCCCATGTTTCCATTTTCATCTTGTAGTGGGTGATTGATGGCTGGCACGGCAACGAACGACATATAATAAGGATTGTCGAGCAGTGCAAAATCGTGCTTGGCTCCAGCTCTCAATACAGTGGCTTTAGGAACATAGATGCCCCCATAAGGAACGGCGATTGGATACTGGTATTTGCTTTTCTCCAGTCCATATTCCTCTGCATAAGAGGCATAACGGTACATGGAAAGGAAGAGGTTGGTGCAGCGGAAGAGACTCTCCTCCTGCGCTCGGCTACCATTTAGTACACCACCGCCAGGGTTGCGACGGCTGGCAAGGTTGAGCACCATAGGGTTATATCCTTCTTTTTGCAATTGGTGTCCGCAATGTATGCTGTCGTCATTCTCCACAATAATCTTTGTTTCTCCCTCAATGGTAGGTATGCTTGTAGCGTCTAAAGCCTTGGTATAGAATCTGCTACCCTTCAGCATCGCTTCATTGTCCAAGAGTTCCACTTCCTCCCCATTCACTGAAGTATAGTTTCCCTCCTGCACGATATCTATGGTTTGCTGAAATACATCAGCCAGTTGTCTTCTGTCGTTGATCATATTTGTATAGTTTTACGTTCTTTTACCGCAAAAATACGATTATTCTATCAATATACCAAATATTTATCAAAAAAAATGTGTTTATTTCGATATTTCTTTGTATATTTGCCATCGCTTAATATAAAAAATATAAGATGGGCAAACTGGCATTGATATTGTGTTTTATTCTTTCTGTTTTCCCTGCTGATGCAAATGAGAACAGAAAGCATATCCATGTGGTAAAACGTGGAAGCAAGAAGTCTCATCGAGGACATACTGTAGCTAAGATATGGATTGAAGAGAATGGACAAAAGAAAATAGAGATAGCTTGGTCTGAACTGTCGGCATCAGAAGAAGCTGTGATAATTGGAGCTATTGATAAACATTGGGATGAATTCAATAGAATGATTGACGATGTCTTTGCTGGCAAGAAAATTAGAATAAAAACAATAAAATAAAGGGAGGTCTATTATGTGCAAATATAAAGATACAACTTTAGGAATCAAAAAGTTAGATTTCAATGTGAAACGTGGGGCAATGGCAGTTTTCTTGACAGATGGTCGAGAGGTGATTGTTCCTGTAAAGATGTTTCCTGAGATAAAGAATCTGAGCAAAAAGCAGAGGGAGGATTATATGATAATGGATGATCAATACTTCTCCTTTGATGCAATCAGCAAAATCTTCTCCGTTAAGGATATTTTGCACCATTGAGTTGCAAGTTTCAAATATTCTTTGTATCTTTGCAACCAAATCGGGACGATGAGCCTTGCGCCCATGCCGACCGATAAACAGAATGTATAACAATTAAATAATATAATAAGAAACAGAAAGAACAATTTTATAGACTTTTAAAGTCTTGATATATAAAGCGTTTACGAAATTCGGAATACTCTCGAAATTTGGCGATAGACAGAAGTACAGCCGAGATAAAGTGAACGCCTGCGCTATAGCGTGGGCGGAACTTATCGGTTGTACGGGCCACGCCAAATGCCTGAGAGTATGATAAGTGAAGCTCACGCTTCTTTTGTATCATACTCTCAGGTATTTTTGGCTTTCTCATGTGATGGGATTTTCCTCATGTCTTGTGATGTGGCTCGTTCCCGAATTCAGTTCCAACGTTCCTCGTTATAGTGACAAAGAAGACTTTTTATTCTTTGCCCCTATTGTCGTACAATGAATAAAAGGTAATTCTATGACTGATACTGAACTTAAAAATCTCAAAGACAATCTCTGGCACTCGGCTGATATGCTGCGTGCTGGTGCCCACTTGGCGGCTAACAAATATGGTCAACCTATCCTCGGTCTCATCTTCCTCCGCTATGCTGACGTGCTTTTCAAGCAGCATAAGGCTGAGATAGATGCAGAGTATAACAAGTATAAAGGCTCTCGTATGGAGCGAGCATACAAGGATGTAGCCGTGGAGAAGTGTGGCTTCTTCCTCCCCGAATGTGCTTTTTTCGATTATATCAACGATGCACCCGATGATGCCAACAAGGCTTTGTTGGTGAAGCGTGCCATGGAGGCTATCGAACAGGAGAATCCGCGAATGCAGGGCGTGTTGCCTAAAGAGGTGTATGGACAGTTGGTGCCAGAGGAAGAACCCGAGTTGTTGAGTCGCATTGTCAGAGTATTCAAGGATATACCAGAGGACATCAGCATTGACATCTTCGGGCAGATATACGAATACTTCCTTGGCAACTTCGCCTTGGCGGAAGGTCAGGGTGGAGGAGCCTTCTATACGCCAGCCTCCGTGGTGCAGTATATGGTAGAGGTGCTTCGCCCAGTTACGGGAGATAAGAAGTTCTTGGACCCAGCTTGTGGTTCGGGCGGTATGTTTGTGCAAGCGGCTCGCTACATGCATCGCCACAATGCCAGCAACCAAGACTTGATGAGTTTCCGCTGTTATGGTGTGGAGAAAGAGCCTGATACTGTGAAACTTGCCAAGATGAATCTCTTGCTCAACAATGTGCGAGGTGAGATAACCGAGGCTAATTCTTTCTATAGCGACCCTTACAATGCCTTTGGCAATTTCGACTATGTGATGGCTAATCCTCCTTTCAATGTGGATGAAGTGGTGTTTGAGAAGGTGGCAGATGATGCCCGCTTCAATACCTATGGTGTGCCACGCAACAAGACCAAATCTACCAAGAAGGCTTCGGATAAGAAGGAAACCGTGCCTAATGCCAACTATCTGTGGATAGGTTACTTTGCTACGGCTCTGAATGAGAATGGCAAGGCTGCCCTCGTTATGGCTAATTCGGCGAGTGATGCAGGTGGCTCGGAGTTGGAAATCCGCAAGAAGATGATACAGGATGGTATTATCAGTCAGATGGTTACCTTGCCAAGCAATATGTTCTCTACGGTTACGTTGCCAGCCACTCTTTGGTTCTTCAATAAACAGCGCACTCACAAGGATGAGATTCTCTTCATAGATGCTCGCAATATCTTTACGCAAGTGGATAGAGCGCACCGCAAGTTCTCGGATGAGCAAATCAAAAACCTCGGTATCATCACTCGTCTCTATGAGGGTGATAACGATGCTTTCTGGGCATTGGTTAACGAATACCAGGCAGAAGGCAAACAGGAAGAGGTGGATTGGTTGCTTGAAAGATGGCCGGAAGGTACCTACCGAGATGTCATCGGTTTGTGCAAAGTAGCGAAGATAGCTGGTGAGGATGGCATTGAGGACAATGATTGGAGTCTCAATGCTGGTCGCTATGTAGGTGTCGTGATTGAGGATGACGGAATGACTGAAAATGAGTTCCGCCAGGAAATGCTGACCCTGAATGGTGAGTTCTCTCAGCTCAGTGCTGAGGCTGAGGATTTGCAGAAGGAGATAGAGAAGAATATGAAGGACTTGTTTGGGGAGGAGTAGAGTATGGAATGGGTAGAAAAGAAATCTTCGGAATTATATGTAAGTTCTTCGGGATTGTCAAAATCTTCAGATCAGTTTGGGTATGGGTATCCCTTTTTGTCATATAAGGATGTGTTTAATAATTATTATGCACCAGATAAACTGTCAACTCTTGTAAATTCTACAGAAAAGGATAGAATGAAATGTTCTGTAAAGCAAGGAGATGTATTTCTTACTAGAACAAGCGAAACGACGGATGAGTTAGGTATGAGTTGTGTGGCTTTGCATGATTATGTAAATGCTACATTTAATGGCTTTACGAAACGTCTTCGCCCTTTAACGGATGAGATAGAGCCTAAATACGCTGCGTATTATTTTCGTTCTCCTTACTTTCGCTCTCAATGTATTTCTCTTGCATCACTTATAACAAGAGCAAGTCTTAATGATGGGATGATTCGACGTCTTAAAATCCGTTATCCATTAAATAGAAAAGTGCAAGAAAAAATTGGAGAAATTTTATATACCTACGATACCCTCATAGAGAACAATAACAAGCGTATTCGTCTTTTGGAGAAAATGGCAGAGAACCTATATAAAGAATGGTTCGTCCGCTTCCGCTTCCCTGGACATGAGAATGTGGAAATGGAGAATGGCTTGCCTAAAGGGTGGAAAGTAAAGAAGTATGAGGATGAGTTTAATGTGAAATATGGGAAGGGATTGCCGACAGATAAATTGACAAAAGATGGTTTCCCTGTGTTTGGTAGTAATGGACAAATAGGCTATTACACATCCTACATGTATGAGACACCTCAGATATTGATATCTTGTAGAGGGGCATCTTCCGGTGTAGTAAACATATCTCTTCCAAAGTCATTTATAACAAATAATTCCTTGATTTGTGAAATGACAAATGAAACGGAATCTGTATTTGAATATTTAAAGTACTGTTTTCTGAATACGAACTTAGTTCAATATCAAACAGGTTCGGCTCAACCTCAGATAACAATAAATAATATTGTTAAGTTGAAATTGCTGATACCTTCAACGGATGTTCAAATTAAGTTTGCAGACAAAGTGAGAACTTTAGATAAGGAGGTTGGAAATCTCCAGCATCAGAACTCCCTCCTTGCTCGTCAGCGAGACCTCCTTCTCCCTCGCCTCATGTCTGGCAAACTGGAAGTAAAGGTGAAAGAATAACGATGCAACCGATTCCTCATCCCAAAGGAACGCATTGATGGTCTCGAAGCATTAAGGATAAGTCTTCGAAACATATAGAAAAAGTCCTTCGAAGAATAAGGATAAGTCGTTGAAAGATATAGCTTCGCCAGTCGCACAACAGCTGTTGTGCGCTCGCACATCAGCTGATGTGCACATGTCCAACACGTGTTGTGCACACGTCACCCAGCTGATGGGCGCAAACTTTACACTATGGCAACAGGCAAATATAGATAACAACTAGTATCATAATCATATAGAAACCAAGAATAAGCGTATGAAGTCATTTATCAGTGAAGACAATATAGAGCAAGCCATCTGTAATCGACTTTCGCAGCCGGAATACGGATGGAAACGAATAGAGTGTAGCCCGGAATTGGAAGACCAAGACGAGGTGGCATCCACTGGACGTGCCAATGCCTCGGAGTGCATTCTGCCCGAAGTATTCCTCTCAGCCTTGCGCCGTCTGAATCCGCAGATAGACGATGAAATCTTGAAGAACATCCTCCAAGACTTCCGCAAGGACTATTCGGGTACCGATATGGTGGATACCAACTACAAGTTTTACAACCAGATACGAAATGGCATCAAGGTGAAGACCCGCAACAAGCATCGTGAGGACTTCGACATCGTGAAGCTCATCGACTTCGACCATCCTGAGCGCAATGACTTTCATTGTGTCAACCAGATGTGGATCAAAGGTCACTTCCGCTATCGTCGTCCCGATGTGCTTCTCTTCGTGAATGGACTGCCCGTGGTGTTTATCGAACTGAAAAACTCCACCGTCAAGATAGAGGAATCTTACAACAAGAACCTCGTATCTTATCGCAAGGACATCCCGAACATCTTTGCCATGAATCAAATCTGCGTGTTGAGCAATGGTTTGCAAACCAAGATAGGTGCATGGAATGCAGGCTATGAGTTCTTCTTCGAATGGCTCAGGGTGAATAACGAAAAGGAGAAACTGAATAGGGAGGAGATAGCCGAACATGGACTGAGTATTCAGACTCTGATAGATGGTCTCTTCCGCAAGGAGCGACTCTTGGACTATATCGAAAACTTCGTGTTCTTCGATAATAAAAGGATAAAAATTATCGCCAAGAACCACCAGTATCTCGGCGTGAACAATCTGATGGAAACCGTGAAGCGCAGGGAGGAACTGAAGGGTAAGCTCGGTGTCTTTTGGCATACCCAAGGTTCGGGCAAGAGCTATTCGATGGTGATGTTTGTAAGAAAGGTGAAGCGCAAGTTGCATGGCAATTTCACCTTCTTGGTGATCACGGATAGGGATGACTTGGATACGCAGATACATAAGACCTTTGTGCGCACGGAGGTGGTGGGCGACAAGGAAGAATGCCAACCTAAGAATGCCGTGCAGTTGAGGGAATTTCTGACGAGCAACAAGCCGATGGTGTTTACGCTCATCCATAAATTCCAGTACGATAAGACCAAGAAATATCCCGTGCTCTCCACTCGCAACGACATCTTTGTATTGGTAGATGAGGCTCATCGCACCCAATATAAGCAGTTAGCCGAGAATATGCACACCGGTTTGCCGAATGCCAACTACATCGCCTTTACTGGAACGCCACTCTTGGGCAGCAAGCGACTCACCAACCAATGGTTTGGCGATTATGTATCGGAATATAACTTCGCCCAAGCCATTGAGGATGGCAGCACTGTTCCGCTCTTCTATAGCCGAAGAGTGCCAGAGGTGGGCTTGACCAATGACTGGCTGGATACCGACATCGACCAAATTGTGGAAGATGAGAATCTCAACGACCGAGAGAAAGAACTCTTGGAGAACTCTTCCTCTCGCATCTTGGAGGTCATCAAGCGAGATGGACGCCTCGACCGTATCGCCAAGGACATCGCCCATCATTTCCCTCGCAGAGGATTCTTGGGCAAGGGCATGGTGGTGAGTGTGGATAAATACACGGCGGTAAGGATGTATGATAAGGTGCAGAAGTACTGGGCGGAAGAGAAGAAGCAACTCGTCAAGGAGCGCAATGAGGCAAAGACTTTGGAAGAGCGCCAAGCCTTGACAGAACGACTCAACTATATGAACAAGGTAGAGATGGCGGTGGTCATCAGTAAGGAAGATGGCGAGGAGGAGAAGTTTGCCGCCCAAGGTCTCGACATCACGATGCATCGCAAGAAGATGGAAGCGATAACGCCTGATGGCAAGGACATCGAAGACCGCTTTAAGGATAAGGATGACCCATTGAGTTTGGTCTTCGTCTGTGCCATGTGGCTTACGGGTTTTGATGTGCCATCCCTCTCTACGCTCTATCTCGACAAACCGATGAAGGGGCATACGTTGATGCAAGCCATCGCTCGTGCCAATCGTGTTTATCCTGGCAAGACGTGTGGCATCATCGTGGATTACGTGAATGTGTTCAAGTATATGCAGCAAGCTCTGTCTGACTATGCCTCTACAGATGATAACGCAGAATATCCTGCCAAGGACATCGAGCAGTTGATAGCCAATATCGACCAATGTGTCATGGAGACAGAGGCTTTCTTGTTGCAACTCGGCATCAAGTTGGCAGGCATCATCGCCGAAGGAGAAACGCTCGACCAACTGGAGATGTTCCGAAAGGCATATAACCGAATCTTGGAGAAAGATGAGTGGAAAGACCGCTTCAAGGTATTGAGCAATCTGCTGATGAATCTCTATGATGCCTCCAAGCCAGAGATCTTTGAGCGAGGCTGGTATAACGAGAAGTTTGCTCCAATAGCTTATCTCAATGGTCTGTTTTGCAATCAGATAGATGATGAGAAGTTGCGAAAGGCGAAGTTGAGAATGGCCGAGGCTCTCGACCAGAGTGTGTCGGCGTATGCATCCGGAGATATGGTTGCCGATGATATTCATCCTTCTTCTGAATATACCATCCATCAAGGCAAGGTCATTGACCTGAGCAAACTGGATGTAGATGCATTGCGCAAGGAAATCAACAGCACTCCTTATAAGGCGTTGGAGATAGATGACCTGCGTGCTTTTATCGAGCGAACATTGAAGCAATTGATTAATAAGAATTGCACTCGTATCGCATTCTCTCAGCGATATAAGAATATCATCGACCGATACAATGCTGGTGGTAGTGAGAATGAGGATTATTATGAGATGTTGCTTCAGCTCATCGCTGACTTGAAGAAAGAGCAGAGTCGCACCACGGATATGGGATTGGAGGAAGAGGAACTGGAAATCTTCGACCTCTTGAGGTCTGACCGCAAGTTGACTAAGGAAGAAGAGCAGAAGGTGATTCTTGCCTCTAAGAATCTCTATCAGAAACTCTTGGCAGAGAAAGAGAAGGTGATGGTAGTGGATTGGTATAAGGACGAACAGCCTCGCCATCAGGTCTTCGCCTTGATACAGACATCGCTTAATGAAGACTTGCCGATGAGTTACGACCGAGTATCATTCAATGACAAGACGAATCTGCTGTTCAATCACTTTGTGGATATGGCGGTGCAAGGGTATGGGGGTGTGTCATAAGTCTATGGCGCACCCTTTTCGTTTTTCTCCTTTTCCTAGATACGGAATTGAAAAAAAACGTTTTTATTTACAACAAAGCCCAAACTTTCACAAGCTCGGGCTTTGT
>USRA01000060.1 GCA_900557035.1 uncultured Prevotella sp.
ACAGGAAAAAGCAGATCAATTTTGATGAAGAACTCCTGATTATCTTCTATTCCATCCTGAATTATATCAGCGAAAGATACGGCTTCGCCAATCATATCAACTGCAACTTCCAATTAATCACAGGTTATCGTTTCAAGACTTATCTGGATGGATTAGGAAAGACCAGACTCCTCCAGATTAAATACAAGTACTTTTCTGATAAAGCATTATATCTCTGGAAGTTATGCTATGACTTCTTTGACAACGCCAAGCGCATGAACATCCAGAAGGAACGCAAAGAGTATCTTCTGGTTAAGAGTTTCAATATCGTTTTCGAAGCCATTATTGATGAACTTCTGGGAGAAAAGAACATCCCAGCAGGTCTGAAAGAACAGGCTGATGGAAAACGTATAGACCACTTGTACACCTACCAGAACCTGATTACAAGCAAAGAGCCAGAGCCTGTTTATTACATTGGCGACAGCAAATATTACAAGCTTGGTCATGCCATCGGAAAGGAATCTGTATATAAGCAATTTACGTACGCCAGAAATATTATTCAGTGGAACTTGAACCTCTTTATGAATGACGACAAGGACGATGAAGAGCTACAATACGACAAGCGTAACTTTGGCTACGTACCAAAGCTCCGTGATGACCTTACTGAAGGATATAACATCATTCCTAACTTCTTCATCAGTGCCAAGATGGCAGAGAATCTATCTTTCTCAGACCAGATTTCGTCAACCGACAGGGAGCAGAAATGCTTCAATACTCAGCATTTCAATAACCGTCTGTTCGATCGAGACACCCTTCTAGTCTTCCATTACGATGTAAACTTTCTCTATGTCGTATCTCTGTATGCCCGTCATAATGAGCACCAGAAATTCTCGTGGAAGAACAGAGTCCGCAAGATGTTCCGGGATGAAATCCAGAAAATGTTGGATGAAAGATATGAATTCTATCGCCTTACGCCGAAAGAAGGTACTCAAGTAGAAGAATTTGTCAACAGGCATTTCAGGATGCTTATCGGCAAGATATTCTCTCCAACGAAAGGCAATGATTATCTGATACTTGCGCTCGAGAAGAACAATTCTGACGAGAAGCAAAAAGAAGAGATAATAGAGGCTGCCAAGGAGAAATTTCATCTAAAGGAATTTGCCTTATCAACTAACGGCAGGAACAAATATAATAAAAGAACATTATAATTATTTAATCGAATTGTCTATGAAATTAAAAACAAAATTTATTTTGACCTATGTAGCAGGTATTGTTACTGGATGTATAGTATTCTTTGTGATAAGCTGCATAATTGTAGCTAATAATTCATCAAAAGATGACGTAGTTATGTTTGATAAACCACGTAATACTGTACCAGAAAAAACCTTCAAAGTTTTTCAGGTATTTTCTGATGGAAGCGCTTTGTCGAGTGGAGATGACTCTTCGGGCAATAATCTTGGTTTAGATGTTCTATTTCTGGGAGATGAGAGTACCTCTTACTATGATGATCAAAAGATAGAAATTCCTAAAGGAAAGGTTGCAAGACAAATAGGTAATTACAGCTATACAACCAATATGGGGGTAGAAAAAACAGTACCTATAGTGGAAATTATGGATGAACAATAGTGAGATTCGGGCGCCATACAAAGCTTTTGCCCCTACAGGGCGACAGGCGTGCGGACATGAATACCCAGAGCGAATGCCCTGGGCTAGGAGCTTCTGCCCCTTCAGGGCGTGAGGGGAATTGCTGCCTATGGTTGGCACAATCTTTGTATCAACGAATATATCGCAACATGAAGAAGGAACAAGAACATATATTGGCAGCTATACGCAAATGCCTAGCGAAAAACTTGCCTGCAGGCGGAAAGGCGATACTTTTCGGCTCACAAGCCAAAGGTACCGCAAGGGATGATAGCGACTGGGATATTCTTATCATCCTGGATAAGGAGGAACTTCTTCCTTCTGATTACGATAACGTAACCTATCCTCTCACCATGGTTGGATGGGAATTATGGTGGGGATTACAAATCCCCAGGTTTTATCGGTCGAACATATTTCTATAGCGGATTGCAAATCCGCCAGAACGCCTGCCACTAATACCATACATAGTCTAAGGTATCTGATATACTGCAAATAAAGGGTGGCAATAAGGCTGATTTCTATTGCCACCTAATGACACGTGTGCGGTCACATTTTCTTTTCAGCTATATTTGATAAGCAATTTTATCGAAAATTCAGGGAGAAACCAACTCATAATTTGTGCTTCTTCCACCTTCTCCAGTTGGTTTTAATATACCTTTGGCTATCAAATCCCTGATATCACGATTGGCGGTATCTTGAGAACAATGATTAATCTTATACCATTTGGAAGAATTCAGCTTCCCTTCGAAACCAGTTAAAAGCATATTGAGAACCTTGCGCTGACGTTCATTGATGGAAACAGAGCGATGCACATCCCAAAATCTGGACTTACGTAACACTCCTTCAGTTTTATCAAAAGCTGCTTCCAACGCTAACTTCAATGTATGTAAAAACCATAGAATCCAAGGTGTCACGTCAAGACCTCCCTTCTGTGCCTGCTCCAAATATTGATAATAATCTTTACGATGATTCAGGATTTCAGAAGAAAGACTGTAGTATCGATGGGAGGTCTGATCAGCACGGGATAACAACAATTCCGTCAACGTTCTACAAATACGACCGTTGCCATCATCAAATGGATGAATCGTGACAAACCAAAGGTGCATCACGGCAGTCTTTACCAACGGGTCAAGCGTATTCTCAGAATCAAACCAGCGGAGAAAATCTGACATCATATCTGGTACATCCTTGCTTGCCGGAGCTTCATAATGTATCTTCTCATGACCTAATGGTCCTGAAACCACCTGCATAGGCTCTTCACCCTGGCGCCAATCGCCCACCAGAATTTTATGGATACCGCTTCTTCCTGTAGGAAATAGAGCTGCATGCCAAGAAAATAAACGCTCGGCATCCAACGGCATATCATAATGCTGCACTGCATCTATCATCACTTGTACCACTCCCTCAGTATAATGATCGGAGTTTTTCAAGCCTTCAAACTCCAGACCCAATTGCCGGGCTACAGACGAGCGAACACTATCTCTATTCAATTCCTCACCTTCAATTTTTGCAGAGTGTACAATTTCCTGAGTCATAGACTCCAACATAGACAGGTTCTGTTCTTCAAAACCAAACATAGAAACTCTACCCAGCAATTTACCTCTCAGCAGATTGATTTCTGCCAAGATATTGCTGAAACTGGTATCATCCCATTGCATGTGGGGCCAACCTTTATGCTGCCAAATATATTTTGTTCCTCTCATCATTGCCGCATTTTTAATCTTTCATTCTAAATGTACCTGCAAAAATAGACATTTTTATCGAATATTGCAAGTTTTGCGGAGATTATTTGGCCTATTCTCCGCAAATTTGCGGAGAATAACAACGGAAAAGATGAAAAAAGGCATATTGCAGGTGTAAAGCTTTTCCAGGAAGCAACATTGGGTTATACTTCTTGATGGTGAGATAACCACTCTGATAGAGCTGCTCTGCCAGACATTCCTCAAACGCCATGACCAGGTCTTCGCTGTGTCGTTCTGAACAGCTGCGATAATATCGTAAATATAATTCTGATTTTCGCTTCTCTTGCTCAAACTATAGGAAAATGAGGAGAGAAGAGATATTGGTGTTTCCCTTAAGGAAAAATAAAAATATCCTTAAGGGAAAAAATATTTTTCCTTAAGGGAAAGTTTTTCTTCCCTTAAGGGTAGTTTTTAGACATAGTAACTTTGTAAAGTTGTTTCTTAACAGTATTAATTAACAGAAACCTCTGTCTTACAGGAAGGCAATGGTCAAACCTGCCATCACGATGCTTACCATCGACATCAGCTTGATGAGGATATTGAGAGATGGACCAGAGGTATCCTTGAATGGATCACCCACGGTATCACCTACAATGGTAGCCTTATGATTCTCACTACCCTTGCCTCCGAAACTACCCTCCTCTATCATCTTCTTGGCATTGTCCCAGGCACCACCAGAGTTAGACATAAAGACGGCAAGCGTGAATCCGGCTGCAAGTCCACCCGTAAGAAGACCCAAGACTCCGGCTACTCCCAAAATCAAACCTACTACTATCGGAATGATGATGGCAAGCAAGGACGGGATAATCATCTCACGCTGAGCACTTCGCGTACTGATCTCCACACATCTTCCATAATCAGGCGTAGCCTTGCCCTCAAGGATTCCCTTGATCTCACGGAACTGGCGACGTACTTCCTGAACCATTGATTCTGCCGCACGACCTACCGCTCCCATCGTCAGTCCACAGAACAGGAAGGCTGCCATCGCTCCCAGGAAAGCACCCACCAGCACCTTAGGATTGATGAGATTCACCTGGAAGAAATTGATGAAATCAATGGTAGTGGCATTCGATGGGTCAAAGATGTTTCCGGCTGCATCCACATACTGCTTTCCGTTTTCCACCGCACGAATCATCGCTATCTTGATCTCCTCGATATAAGAAGCAAGAAGAGCCAGCGCCGTAAGAGCAGCAGAACCGATGGCAAATCCCTTTCCGGTAGCCGCCGTGGTATTGCCCAAGGCATCGAGCGCATCGGTTCGCTCACGAACTTCCTCACCCAGTCCGCTCATCTCGGCATTACCTCCAGCATTGTCGGCAATAGGACCGTAAGCATCCGTTGCCAGAGTGATACCCAGCGTTGACAACATACCTACGGCTGCAATACCTATGCCATAAAGCCCTACGCTGATAGACTTAGCAGAGAGCGACATATCAAAACCATTGGCACAGAGATAACTGAGCATGATGGCTACGGAGATGGTAACCACAGGCACCATGGTAGAGATCATTCCCGTTCCTATTCCCTTGATAATCACCGTGGCAGGACCCGTCTCTGATGCCTCGGCAATCTTCTGGGTTGGTCGGTAGCTCTGCGAAGTATAATACTCCGTAGCCTGACCGATGATGACACCAGCCACCAATCCGCTGATGACTGAGAATGAGAGTCCGAGCCAATTCTCGATACCCAGGAGATATAATATAATAAAGGTAGCCACGGCGATAAGACCGGCACTGACATTGGTACCCAATCCCAGGGAATGGAGCAGATCCTTCATGGATGCCCCCTCCTTGGTACGAACCATATAGATGCCGATGAGCGAGAGGAAGATGCCGATGGCTGCGATGACCAAAGGAGCGATGACGGCACGGAGCTGCATATCGCCGTTCATGGCAAAGGCGGTAGCTCCCAATGCGGCTGTAGAAAGAATGGAACCACAATAGCTCTCATAAAGGTCGGCACCCATTCCGGCAACATCTCCCACATTATCTCCTACATTATCGGCAATGGTAGCCGGATTCCGGGGATCATCTTCAGGGATGTTCGCCTCCACCTTACCCACCAGGTCGGCTCCCACATCGGCTGCCTTGGTATAGATGCCTCCTCCCACTCGGGCAAAGAGTGCCTGGGTAGAAGCACCCATTCCGAAGGTAAGCATCGTAGTGGTGATGGTAACGAGGGCAGTTGCCTCACCGGCATATACGGCGTTCAGAACAACAAACCAGATGGCAATGTCGAGCAGGCCGAGTCCTACCACAACGAGGCCCATCACGGCTCCGCTGCGGAAAGCGATTTTCAATCCTTTGTCAAGACCTGTACGTGCCCCATTGGCTGTACGTGCCGAAGCATAGGTAGCCGTTTTCATTCCGAAGAAGCCTGCCAGTCCGGAGAAGAGACCACCCGTAAGGAATGCGAACGGAACCCACGGATTCTGCACTTTCAGTACGTAAGCCATGAAGGCGAAGACAATGGCGAGCACCACGAAGACGATGGTCACCACCTTGTACTGCTGTTTAAGATAAGCCATCGCACCTTTTCTGACATGCGCTGCAATCTCTTTCATTCTGTCGGTTCCCTCATCTTCCTTCATCATCGAACGGAAGAAGAACCATGCCATACCCAATGCTACAACGCTGGCTATCGGGATGAGCCAAAATACTAATGGAATGTTGTTCATAACGGTATAATTGTTTTGGTTTATAAATCTGATTGTCAGTTGATTGATAATGCAAAAATAGTACTTTTATCCGACAACTCCAAATAAAAAGGAAGAAAAAATCTTTTTCTGAATGAAAAATTTGGTAGTTACTGAATAAAGCAGTAACTTTGCACTCTTTAACGGCAGAGTATAAGAAATAGATTAGTAATTAAAAACAATATGAATAATCATACAACATCCATTGCAACGAATAAGAAACATCATTACCGCGAACTGCTCTCGATAGGATTTCCTATCATCATCGGACAACTGGGAACCATCATTCTGGGATTCGCCGACACGCTGATGATCGGTCATCACAGTACCCCCGAACTGGCAGCAGCAGGACTGGTAAACAATATCTTCGGTCTCGTTTTTGTATCCTATATGGGATTCACCTACGGACTCACCCCTATCATCGGCAGGCTCTACGGAGAGGAACGTATCGACATCATCGGTCAGAAGGTGCGCAACTCCTTCCTTGCCAATATGCTGACGGGAGGCATCTTCACCCTTGCCCTCATCCTGCTCTATCTCAATCTGGCACATATCGGACAGCCGGAGGAACTGCTGGAGCTTATCCGCCCTTACTATCTGGTGAATCTGGCATCGGTGCTCTTCATGGGAATCTTCTATACCATGAAGCAATTCCTCGATGGAATCGGACAGACCAAGGTGGCGATGTGGGCAATGATAGGCGGTAACATCGTGAACATCCTGGGCAACTGGGTACTCATCTATGGTGTGGCAGGCTTCCCGGAACTGGGATTGCTCGGAGCCGGAATCTCTACCCTGGCAAGTAGAATCCTGATGGCACTGGCGATGATAGGAATAGTAGTGATCTGCAGGAAATTCAGAACCTACAGTTATGACATCGTACACAGTTCCGTAAACAGGAAGGATTTCAAGGAGATGAACCGACTGGGCTGGCCGGTGGCTCTTCAGCTAGGTATGGAATCGGCAGCCTTTACGCTGAGTTGCGTGATGGTAGGCTGGCTCGGCACCATTCCATTGGCAGCTCACCAGGTTATGATTACCATTTCCCAGCTCTTCTACCTCGTGCTTTCGGGTATGGCAGCAGCCATGGCCATCCGTGTGAGCCACTTTATGGGTCAGAAAGACTATGCTGCCGTCCGCCGCAATGCCTACGATGGATTCCGCCTGAATCTGCTGTTCTCTCTCTGCATGGGAATTCCAGTACTTCTGCTCCGCCACCAGATAGGTGGATGGTTTAATGACAACGTAGAGGTACAGGCGTATGTAGCTACGCTGATTATCCTGATGATGGTTTATCAGTTTGGCGATGGTCTGCAATACACCTTTGCCAATGCGCTTCGAGGCATAGCCTGCGTGAAGCCGATGGTGCTCTATGCCTTCATCGCCTATTTCGTCATCTCGCTGCCATTGGGTTATACCCTCGGTTTCCCTTGCGGTATGGGATTGCTGGGCATCTGGATTGCCTTCCCGTTCGGTTTGACCATAGCGGGCGAAATGTATCGGAGAAGATTTGAGAAGGAACTGAAAAAGATAGAAAAAAAATAAATAAACCAAGTCGCCCTGAAAAGGACAAAAGCATTTTATATAAAAAGCTTTTGTCCTTTTCAGGGCGACCTTTAATCAATATTCTAAATGAATCTTACTCAGCAACCTGCTCAGCACGATCATCTACATTCTCACCCTCTGTTGGAGCAAGAGTAGCCTTGAAATCTGTGATACCGTAGTTAGCGAGGATGTTGTACCACTGGAGAAGCTTCTTGATGTCGCTGTCGTGTACACGGTCGCGATCATAGTTAGGAAGAACCTCAGCAAAGTAATCGTGGAGCTCAGCAGCAGGCGCCTTCTTGTAGTTGAAAGAACTTGGCTTGCCCTCTTCCTTCTTGCTTACGCTGTCGAGTACCTCCCACAATGGCACCTCGTCTGCATCTGTGTACATAGCGATGTCACCAAGGCTGGTTACGCGGTCTGTAGCGAAAGCTGGCACACGCTTGTGAGTTTCGTCGAGTGTCTCAACAATAAGAGTTCTGTTACCTCTTGATACCAATTTGTAAAGGCCTGGCTTGCCTGCAATTGAAAGAATTGTTTCCATTGTCTATTATAATCTATTTTTATTTTTTAATATGATCAATTATCTGATGGTTTGAGCAGATTCAGCAGATGCACTACCTGCGCTTCTACTTCTCTCACCCCATCATTCACGATTTCATAATCCGAACGAGCTATCAGCTCTTCCTGCGGCATCACGGCATCTATCCACTGCTGCGCCTTCTCCTGAGAGATATGATCGCGCTGCATGATGCGCTGCAGACGAACGGCAACGGGAGCCGAGACACATACCACCTTATCAAAATGGGTACGACGATTGAACCCACTATCAAAGAGGATGGCACTCTCCATCCACTCACAGTTGCTCTGCTCGAAATCACGAGCCACTGCGGGATGCACCACATCGTTTACCGCCTGCTTGTTTGCCTCGCTTGACAGGATAAACTGGGCAAGCACCGGCTTCTGCAAGATACCATCGGCACTATACACCTCCTTGCCGACCAACTTCTTCAAGCCGGCCTGCAACTCAGCATCCGTACGCATCAGACGTTTCGCCTCGGCATCACAATCATATACCCGGATACCCTGCTTTTCCAAAATACGGCATACATAGCTTTTTCCGCTACCTATGCCCCCTGTTATAGCTATCTTCATCATAGTAGTCAGTAAAAATCTATCAACTATAAATTATTAACTATAAACTATCATTGCTGTTCCAGCAGATAATCCACCGTTTCCATTTCCAGCGATGCCTTGCTTACCGAACGAGGTACACTACGCAGCTGCAGGGTGCACTTATCAGAAGGATTGGCAGCGATTTCATTGTAATCTACTACCACCGTAAACTGGCTAGGCTTGATGGTTCTGAAGAGACTAGCTCCTATGGTGAACTTCACCGACACCTTGGATGGGAAAGTTCTGAGCACCTTATCAGGCGGCATATTGATAGCCGTAATCGGAACATCCACCGTTTCCTCGGTCAGGACATCCGGATACACAGCCAGTCGAATCATATCAGGCAGCACCTTCACGCCTCGAATCTTCTTGATGCGCACATTTTCCCGGATGGTATCCTGGAGATTGCGGTAATAGAAAGGTACGATCTCTACAGACTTGACCTCATCGAGCTGACGCTTGTTGGCATATACGGTAACCGTAGAAGGGAAAAATTCGGTATGCGCCAGATAATAGCTCTTGCTGGTTGTAATCTTTCCCCTGAACACCACCGGCACCTTCTTGGAAGCACCATAGGTGAAGTAGAAATCAAACTTACTCGGCTTTACCTGCAGGAGTTTGCTCGAACCATAGAGCTGCGAGAGAATCTGCTTCTGGACATCAGCTACCGGAATCACTCCCTGTCCCTCTGTTTCATCTGCATAGTTATTAAACTTGAAATTAAGCGGACGGAAAGCATAGGTTATCAGGGTGAATCCCTTATCACGCATCGTAATGCGCACGGTATCAGGCAAATCTCCTGTTATCACCGCATTACGTGGTGTTCCCACCAGGCGCATAGGAATCTTATATTCCCTCTCCATGGTCTCATTGAGCGTCATCATCAACCAGAAGGCGCCACTGAGAGCGAGAAAGAATAAAAAAATCAGAAACTCCTTATTCAGGCCACTGAACAGGAAGTTTCTGACAGCCTTCAATATATTCCGAATACTATGCATCAGAATTCTATGAATAGACTACTGTGCGTTAGGAGTCTGGCTAGCTGCGTCTGCGAAAACGTAACCCTTAGCAACAGTGATGACTACGCCACGTGCAATCTCTACATCTACTGTATTAGCCTGGAGATCTACACGCTTAACAGTGCCATACACACCACCGCCAGTAACCACCTTTGTACCTTCTGCCAAAGAATTCTGGAACTTACGTATCTCTTTCTGCTTCTTCTGCTGAGGACGAATCATGAAGAACCACATGATAGCGAAGATAGCTACCATCATAATGAGGAAACTCATGCTGCTACCACCAGCAGCAGCCTGCAATACTAAATTTGTCATGTCTTTATTCTAATTGATTAATGTTGTTTATTGTTGAATATCTATATATAATATTGAAAGTATTCATCTATATAATGTACGCGCGTACATTATATATAAGTACTCTCTATATCTTAACCTTCTCTATGTCCATGAGAACCATGATGACCACCCTTGCGCTCAGGCAATTCCTTCTGGATCAAGCCACGAGAGATGAGGAAGCGGGCGATGGTATCGAGCATACCGTTTACATAGCCACCACTGCGAGGAGTACTATAGAGCTTGGCAAGATCTACATACTCATTGATGGTAACCGTAGCAGGAATGCCAGGGAAAGTCATCAGCTCGGCAATGGCAATCTGCATGATTACTACATCCATATAAGCCAGGCGGTTGAAATCCCAGTTGCGGCAAGCATCACCGATATAGTGCTGGTAAGCATCGCAATTGAGCAATGTAGCACGGAAGAGCTTGCGGGCAAAGTCGCGATCCTCTTCATCCTTATATTCTGGAAGCAATTCCTGATCAGCCTTGCTGGTTGGTTCAAAGCGCTTGATGGTCTTCAGCACGAAGGTATCGATGATATCCTTGTCATCATTCCAGTAGAGACTCTTCTCCTCGAGCAAAGCATCGAGTTCATCATTGTTCTGAATGAAGGTCTTGTAAGCACGGCGCCAGAACTCGCGATCGTATGCATAGTCGGTAAGCTCCTCCTCATGATCCTTGGTCATTGAACCGTCAATATAGCTAGCATAGAGATCGCTGGAGACGATGGCAGTATAAATCTTGCGAGCAGTTTCGATATTCTCTTCCCAAGAAGACTTCTTCACATCAGCCCAGTCGGCGAGCATCTTATTCTCTTCCAACTGCAAAGCGAATCTGTTGTATGCGAATCTTGAAGAAGGCTCTGGAGCACCCTCACGCTGAGCACGAGCCACCTCTACCTCATAGCGCTTCTGTGCCTCCTGGGTGAGAGCTACAATGAGTTGCAACATATAGTTGTACAAGTCATACGACTTAGAAAGAGCAAACAACAGCTCCTTTTCAGCATTATCAATATTATGATTGCTGTTCTGATAGTATGCGTAGGTTAACTGCACAATCTTACGTCTTATCAAATCCCTATTAATCATTCTCTAATAATTTAAAAGATTTATTTATATAATTACCTAAAACAGTGCAAATTTACATATTTAATATATAATATGCAAGAAAAGGGGCAATAATTTCTATTTTTTTAAGGTTAGGAGATGAGTTTTAGATATTTAACGGGCATTTTGGAGAAAATATCGCCCAGAAATTTGCATATTCCAAATAAAAGTAGTAATTTTGCACCCGCTTTACGAGAAACACTCGCGAGGCATGCTTCAAACAAAGCTAATCCGTGTGATGGCGAGTTAAGGCAAAATTATTTTTTTAACAACTTAATTTAGAGTAACACAAATGAAAGAGATTAATGTAACAGGTCAGAAGCGTACAGACCTTGGCAAGAAAGC
>USRA01000061.1 GCA_900557035.1 uncultured Prevotella sp.
TTATGCCATAAATTACACAAAAGAGGGCATGTCACAGGTTTATGACACACCCTCTTTGTTGGTTTACCTTGGTGCCTTTCACCAAAAAGCTTGGTACCTTTCATGAAATGTACCATGGTAAGCATGGTACATTTCTCCTTGAGGTGGTATCTTTTCGCCAAATGTACCATGCCGAGGTGGTATCTTTTCGCCAAATGTACCATGCTGAGGTGGTATCTTTTCGTCAAATGTACCATACCGAGGTGGTATCCTTTGCTCTTTAGCGGTATCTTTTTCGCCCTTGAGGTCGTAACCTTTCACTCTTGAGGTCGTAACCTTTCACCCTAATCAGGAATAGGGATTCCCCCTTCTACTTTAGGGAATCCTTCTCGTTTCTTTTCGGAAGAAAGTAGTACTTTTGCAGGCGTAAACAAGATAATGACCGAGCACTCTTTTTAAAAGGGGCTCAAGATTATAACTTTCAAAAACAGTATCGCTTATGAAAAGAAATGAAGTAATGGCACTCATCGTTACAACCATATTGATGTTTGCCGTATGCCTCTCGGCTTCGGCTAAGGGGAAAAAAGATAGAGCCAATCATCCATGCATCGAGATGAACTACGGCTATTGTCTCGATGATGCCTCTTTCAACATATTATATAATAAGGTGAAAAAGGCAAGCTTCGATGACAACAAGTTCGACCTGATAGAAGTGGCAAGCCTCGGTTGTTACTATTCCTGCAACCAAGTAGCCCGCATCATGAAGATATTTCCATTTGATGACGAACAGCTGAAAGCCCTCAGAATGATGGCTCCGCATATCGTGGACCCACAGAATGCCATTATCATCTATCAGCTATTCAGCTTCGACAGCGAAAAGCAAAAGGTAGGAGAAATATTGAGAAACAGCAGACAATCAGATTGATGAATATTACTCCATAAGAATCCGTGGATAGGAATCATTCCCATTCACGGATTTTTTTATTTTCTTCCCGTTCTTTTCTCTTCCTTTCCACTTTTTCACAAATATCACAAGAATTGTTAAAATTGAAACTTTTAGATAAACTTTTCCGTCTAAATGTAATCAGATTAATAACGTTTCTGAAATAAATAAAACAGGTAAAAAGAAAACAGAAAAAGATTATGAACGGAAAAGTAAAAAACGCGATGGCTGCTCTGCTCCTTGTGGCGGCACCATTAGCAACGCAAGCCAGACAATGGTCGCTGAAAGACTGTATCGACTATGCGCTTGCCAACAACATTTCTCTTCAGAAGACGCAACTTACCAAGGCAAGCGCCCAAGAAGATTATCTACAGTCGAAAGCGGCATTGCTTCCTTCGCTCAGTGCCAGCACCAACCAAAGCGTGAACTATACGCCGTGGGTGGCTAGCGGAATCAGCGGAGACGGTTTCTCAAGAGCAAGTGTGGACAAAGTATATTACAACGGAAGTTATTCTGTAGCGGGAAACTATACCATCTGGAACGGAAACAAGAACCATAACCAGATCAAGCTGAATAAACTTGCTGAAGAGGCTGCCGATCTTGATTCTGCCACTCAGGCTATCAAGCTGCAGGAACAAATTGCACAGCTCTACGTGCAGATCCTCTACTCCACGGAGGCTATCCAGGTAAACAAGGAGAGCTATCTCTCGAGCCAGCAGAACGAAGAACGTGGCAAGGAGATGGTGAAGATTGGAAAAATGAGTCAGGCAGACCTGGCACAGCTCACCGCTCAGAGAGTTCAGGATGAATTCAACATCGTGCAGGCTGAAAGCAATGTGAAGAACTACAAGCGACAGTTGAAGGAACTGCTTCAGATTACAAGCGATGAAGCTTTTGACATCGAGATTCCGAATACCACCGATGAGATGGCTCTCGTGGCTGTTCCGGCAATGAACGAAGTCTATGCTGCGGCTCTCGAAAACCGTCCGGAGTTCAAGACCATCAAGAACCAGTTGGCTCAAAACGACTTGAACATCAAGATTGCGAAGGCGGGCAAGCTGCCTACCATCAGCGCCAACGGCGGTTTCTCCACCAGCAATACTTCCATGAACAGCAATGGTCTTGCCAAGCAGTTGAAGACCAACTTCAGCGTTGGAGGCGGCGTAGGAGTGAGCATTCCGCTGTTTGAAAACCGTTCTACCAAGACTCAGGTGAACAAGGCATTGATTCAGCGCGAAAGCATCCAGCTCGACCTGAAGAACCAGCAGACCCAGCTCTACTCTACCATTGAGAACTACTGGTTGCAGGCTACCACCAACCAAAGCCAGTTTAAGGCGGCAAAGGTTAGCAGCGAGAGTGCCCAGACCAGTTACGATCTGCTGAGCGAGCAGTTTAAGCTGGGATTGAAGAATATCGTTGAGCTAAGAACAGGAAAGGATAACCTGCTCAAGGCGAAGCAGAACGAGCTTCAGGCAAAATACCTCGCCATCCTCAATATCAATATGTTGAAGTTCTATAAGGAAGGACATATTTAATTAAGAGGGTGTGTCATTATTCATCGGATTACACGGAATAAACGGAACCTTAACCGCCTTCCTCGGATTACGCACGGATTTTAAACGGAAACTCGACCTTACGGTCGTGGCGATACCCCCTAAAGTTGGAACGCTACAGCGCGCTAGCCCAATGGCCGTAAGGCCAAATCCGTTTTAATTCCGTGCGTAATCCGAGGAGCAAGAATGTTCCGTTAACTCAGCGTGTTCCGATGAAGAAAAGAAAAAGTTTTATTATTTCGAATTAAATTAATCTGAATATAAATGAAAAAGTTGAGTATTAGCAAAATCTGGATTGCTGTCGTGGTGATAGTAATCGTTGCCGTGGCGGCATGGGCGATGTCGGGCGGAAAAAAGGAGGAAGATATTAACTTCAAGGAGGAAAAAGTGGCGCTGAAAACCTTGCAGAACAGCGTAACCGCTACGGGTACCATCGAGGCGGTGACCTCTGTAACCGTGGGTACACAGGTGAGTGGTATCGTCAACAAACTCTATGTGGACTACAACTCCCAGGTAAAGAAGGGACAAGTCATCGCAGAACTCGACAAGACCAATCTCTTGAGCGAACTGAATACCGCGAAGGCAAACCTAGCCAGCGCACAGAGCAGCCTGAACTATCAGGCAGCCAATATGGAGCGCTACAAAACCCTTTACAAGAAGGGACTTGTCAGCGCCGATGAATACGAGAATGCCCTCCTCACCTATCGCCAGGCTAAGGAGCAGGTTGCCTCTTCCAAGGAAAACGTACAGAAAGCGCAGACCAACCTCGGCTATGCTACCATCACTTCTCCTATCGACGGAACCGTGATTTCGAAGAGTGTAGAGGAGGGTCAGACCGTGGCTGCAAGTTTCAACACCCCAGAGCTCTTCACCATTGCCAAGGACCTGACCAACATGCAGGTAGTAGCCAATGTGGACGAGGCTGATATCGGCGGCGTAAAGGAAGGCAACCGTGTAACTTTCACCGTAGATGCTTATCCTGATGACACCTTTGAAGGAACCGTAAAGCAGGTGCGCCTGGAAGCTACAACTACCAATAACGTAGTAACTTATGAGGTTGTGATTTCTGCGCCAAATGCTGATTTGAAATTGAAGCCGGGTCTTACTGCCAACGTTACCATCTACACTCAGGAGCATAGCGGCGTGCTCGCCGTAGCCAACAAGGCTCTCCGCTTTACCCCTACCAAGGAAACCGTGGGCAAGGATATGAAAATCGTGGACTGCAAGGGCAAGAACAAGGTCTGGACATTGAATGGCAACACCCTCACTGCTCATCCTGTAACCATCGGACAGAGTGACGGCATCAATACAGAAATCACCAAGGGATTGAAGCAGGGCGATAAGATTGTTACTGAAATCGTGGTGAATGTTCCGGAAGAAGAGGACCCCCAGGAGCAGAGTCAGGGACTGATCAGCGGTCCGGGGCCTAGAGGAAAGAAGAAATAGAGTGAAAGGGAAGTGAAAGGGAAGTGAAGAGAAGTGAAAGGGACAAATGCCCTACGTTTACGAAAAAAACTATTGTCCCTTAACTTCCCGAACGACCGTAGGGAGTGATAACTTCCCTTAACTTCTCTAACTTCCATATATAATAAAGAATAAATATGTCTGAAACATCAAATAACAACGAGAATAAAAAGGTCGTGATAGAGCTCGACAATGTGCGTCGCGACTTTCTTGTGGGTGATGAAACCGTCCACGCTCTGAAGGGCGTAAGCTTCAAGATCTACGAGGGCGAGTTCGTTACCATTATGGGTAAGTCGGGTTCCGGCAAATCAACCCTGCTCAACCAGCTGGGTTGTCTCGATACCCCTTCCAAGGGTGAATATTACCTGGATGGCGTGAGCGTGCGCAAGATGAGCCGCAACGACAGAGCCATCCTGCGCAACCGCAAGATTGGCTTCATCTTCCAGAACTACAATCTCCTGCCGAAGACCACGAGCGTAGAGAATGTAGAGCTGCCGCTGATGTACAATCCTGCCATCAGCGCAGAAGAGCGCAAGCAGCGTGCCATCGAAGCTCTGAAAGCTGTAGGATTGGGCGAGAGACTCTATCATAAGAGCAATCAGATGTCGGGTGGACAGATGCAGCGTGTAGCCATCGCCCGTGCGCTGGTGAACAATCCTGCCGTGATTCTCGCCGACGAGGCAACGGGTAACCTGGACACAAGAACCAGCTTCGAGATTCTGGTTCTCTTCCAGAAACTCTACGCTGAGGGCAGAACCATCATCTTCGTAACCCACAACCCGGATATCGCCAAGTATTCCAGTCGCAACATCGAATTGCGCGACGGACATATCATCAGCGACACCTATAATGACAACATCCTTTCGGCTGCAGAAGGCCTTGCCGCTCTGCCAGCCAATACGGACGAATAACAGTATAGAATATGAATTATCAGAATCTTTTAAAGATAGCCCTTCGAGCGATAGCAGCCAACAAGATGCGCTCCTTCCTCACAGCCCTGGGCATCATCATCGGTATTGCTGCCGTGATTACGATGCTTGCCATCGGACAGGGAAGTAAGGCGAGCATCAAGGCGAACATCGCCGAGATGGGTAGCAATATGATTATGATTTCGCCGGGTGCCGACATGAGAGGCGGTGTGCGACAGGATGCTTCATCGATGGAGACCCTGAAGCAGACCGACTACCAGAGCATCAAGGAGGATTGTAATTACATCAGTGCCATTTCGCCTACCGTAAACAGTTCAGGACAGTGGATCTACGGCAACAACAATACGCAGAGTTCCATCTATGGCGTGAACCAGGATTACCTGAGTATCCGCCAGCTGAAGGTGGCAGATGGAGAAATGTTTACCGATACCGACATCAAGGCAGCTGCCAAGGTCTGCATTCTCGGTCAGACCGTAGTGGATTATCTCTTCCCCGACGGCAGCGACCCAATCGGCAAGGTAGTACGTTTCAACAGCATCCCGTTCCGTGTGATAGGTGTGCTTCAGAAGAAGGGTTACAACTCGATGGGTATGGACCAGGATGACCTCGTGCTCGCCCCATACACCACCGTGATGAAGCGAATCCTGGCACAGACCTATCTGGGCGGAATCGTATGTTCTGCCATTACCGAGGAAGCTTCGCAGCCGGCTCAGGATCAGATTTCAGAAATCCTCCGTCGCAACCATAAGCTGAAGGACGCTACTGCCACCACCGAGGCTGATGAGGATGATTTCAACATCCGTTCGCAGGAGGAAATCTCCAGCATGATGAATTCCACCATGTCCACCATCACCATTCTTCTGGGCAGTGTGGCAGGAATCTCCCTGCTGGTGGGCGGTATTGGAATCATGAACATCATGTACGTTTCCGTTACCGAGCGAACCCGCGAAATCGGTCTCCGCATGAGTGTGGGAGCCAGGGGAATTGACATTCTGAACCAGTTCCTCATCGAGGCGATTCTGCTCTCTGTGACCGGTGGAATCATCGGAGTGATTCTGGGAGTGAGTCTGTCGCTGAGTCTGAATGCCTTCCTGCACATAGCCACTCAGATAGAGCCTTGGAGCATCATCATGAGTTTCGCCGTATGTACCTTTACGGGCGTGTTCTTCGGATGGTATCCAGCCAAGAAGGCAGCAAGACTCGACCCTATCGAGGCAATCAGATACGAATAAAAATCTGATTAGTTTTTTCAGAAATATATCTGTTTTATCAAAACTTTATTGTATTTTTGCAGAAGAATTCAATAAACTTAAGATAAAACAGATAGAAAGAAAAATGAATACAGAAATATTATCAGCAGATAAAGACCCGATGGGCGCAGCCATTCTCGACTTCCAGCAGCATGGGAAGGCAGCCCGACTGAGAGTGCTCTCTTCGATGTTTGAGGAGGACGAAATGCCAGTAACCCATCTCTTCAGAAGCACCCGGGAAATGCCGATGCTGGAACAGAAGGCCTTGCAGCTTGCCAAGGGTCGGGTGCTGGATATTGGCGCCGGCAGCGGTTGCCATACGCTCGCCCTGCAAGAGAAGGGCTTTACGGTGAAGGCGATTGATATTTCGCCTTTGAGTTGCGAAGCGATGAAGTTGAGAGGAGTGAAGGATGCGGAATGCATCAATCTCTTCGATCCGCATCTGAGCAGTGGAAATCATTCCGAAGGGCATCAGGAGCAGTTTGAAGGCGGTTTCGATACGATTCTCCTCCTGATGAACGGAACGGGAATTGCCGGGAAAATAGAACATCTCCCTGCCCTCTTCCAGCGCCTGAAAGCGTTATTGAATCCGGGCGGTCAGATTCTCATCGATTCCTCTGACCTGAAATACATCTACGAGAATGAGGATGGCAGCTTCGACATCAATCTGAACGGAGCCTATTACGGAGAAGTAGATTATCAGATGATCTACAAGGATGTAAAGGGCGACCACTTCGACTGGCTCTACGTGGATTTCCCATTACTGAAATCCATCGCCGAAACCTGCGGTCTGCATGGTGAACTCGTGGCTGAAGGCGAACACTACGACTATCTGGCTAGGATTTTCTAAAAAGCATCATAAAAAAAGTGAAGGAGCTAAGACAAATGTTCTTGGCTCCTTCACTTTTTTCCTCCTATTTTATCGAGGAATTCCTCCTAACCTATTTGATCGTCGAAATCGTGACATCTGAGAAATCGTTCATCAGGTCAAGAATCTCCAGGGTATGGAAATCCTTCTTCGCCTTCACTTCGATATTCGCCTCAAAAAATTCCTCCTTGGATAAGCGGCGCTCCTTCAGCTCGTAGGAATGTACCTCCATTCCCTTCTGCTTGAGTTGCCTGATAAATTCCTTCACGCTCTCACGAGACGGGGCTGAGAAATTCAACTCGATGGTAGTGGTTCCCAACGACGGAATCCAATAGTTCAGCACCTCCAGTCCGAGCAGCACCATCGCCGTGGTAAGAGCCGCCGCAACATACATACCGGTTCCGCACGCCAATCCGATGGCTGCCGTCACCCACAAGCCAGCAGCAGTAGTCAATCCTCTCACCACATTCTTCTGGAAGATAATCGTTCCGGCACCCAGGAATCCGATGCCCGAAACCACCTGTGCCGCCACACGCGAGGAATCCTTCAGATCCACTCCGAATCCAAACTGCGAAACCACACAGAAAAGCGCACTTCCCAATGCCACGAGGAAGTGGGTGCGGAAACCAGCCTCCTTGGCACGGTATTCTCGCTCTATTCCTATCGCTCCTCCCAGAACCAGCGCAAGCGAGAGGCGGATGGTAAGGTCTATATAGGTTGCATCCATATTATTCCTTTCTTTTAAAAGATGAAAAAAGCATCACAAAATGCCTCTATTTGATTTTGTCAATGCAAATATACAACTTTTATTCTGAAAAGCATCGTTTTTTAGTTATTTTTTACATTAGGCAGGAAATAACAAGGGGAAGCACCGAAACGACACTTCCCCATGGATTGGATGAATTATATAATCATCTGTCTCGCGACATCTTATTCTGCGTATGCAGTCTTGTAGGCAGAGTCAAAGAACATAGCGCAAGAACCTACACCAGTCTCATACTCATGCAGCTTCTTACCAGTGCTGTCATACTCCATTACATAGCCGTTACCATTATAGTCGGCATAGCCACTATCGCCCATTTTATAAGAGAGCACGAAGATATGACCATTCAATGGGTCGGCGAAGATACCACATGGGCTCACAGGCATCTCTGAGAGCGTCATCGCCTGTGCTTGCGTACTTCCTGCTACGAGCATACTCACGCTAGGAGTTCCGCCATAAGGTGCATTGAGCACGAAGAAATGAGGACGAACCACCTCCACATCGCGTGTTGTTGTAGCAACAGGGGTTACGCATACAGCATAGTTGCCCTCTGCCACCTTCTGTGACTTGCTCTGGGCGAAATCCACGGTGCGCAGGGAATTCTCGCCATAAGCATTATAAGAAGCATCATAATACTGGTTGTCGAGAACATACAAAACATTAGATGCATAATAGATGCCGGTAGGATTGTTCACGCCCTCGATATTCTTTGTCTCTACATTGTCGTTGGAAAGATTGATGCAAGAGATGTTTCCACCACCAGCACCATAGTTACTGTTAGCCACGTAGAGATTGCCATTACCGATGACCAACCCCTCAGGATAGCTGCCCACCTGCCATTTCTTTTGAAGAGCAAAACTTGTGGTGTCCACGGCTGCTACATAGCCACCGAATGTGGTGAAATATACCTTGCCACCATCTGCGATGATATGGCGAGGCTCAGCACCCTCGGCTTTGCCCAGCAGGTCTGTAGTCTTAATCTGCTTGATGCTCTGCTTGGTTTTCTTGTCGATTACCTCGATGGTGTTACTCTGATCTACGGCAAGATAAATCTTGTTGCCATATACGATGCCGTCGTTGGCAGTATTACCGAGCGTACGACCGTTAGCAGTCTTGAATACGTTCTGTGTGGCTGTGCTTGAAGCATAGTCGATAGCTGTGAGAGAGCTCTCAATCTTGTTATACATGTTACCTGAATTCACGACATAAGCGCCCGTGCTGTACACCTTAAGATAAGTCTCAGGATAGTCTTTGGCAGGATCGCATGATGTCATCACTGCAGTGCCCATCAAGAGCACCGCCAAACCTAATAAATACTTTTTCATTTTCTTTTTCTGTTTATATTTGAATCTAATTTGTTACTATCTAGAAGTTATACCCGATGCTGAACATCCAGCTGCGGCGAGGCATCGGATAATGCCCCACAAGTTCATACTGCTCCGACAGCAGGTTCTTCACATCCATCCTAACCTTCACACCTCTAAGAGGTTTGCCACAGAGGCGTAGGTCGTCGAGCTGCCGATAGAGCGTAAGCCCCATGTCCCAGTAGCCGTCCACTTCGGTGCCGTCATAGTGCTCATTGTTGGCCCATCGCTTGCTCATTCCTTGTCCATGGAGCGAGACATTCACCCAGGGATTCTCCCACCCCAATGCCATACTGCCCGAGTGTAGAGGGATGTAGGCTATCTGATTGCCATAATATCTGGACGAGCGGTCGGTATGGTTCACCACATGCTGGTAGCTATACGATCCTTGCAGCGAGAGTTGCTGCCCCGGAGCCAACTGCCAGGTGCTACGCAAGGAGGCATCCACGCCAACGACATCAACCCGTGCCATGTTCACAGTACGCCAAACGAACATATTGTAAGGAACGCCCACAATCTTGTCGGTCACCCGATTGCAGTAGCCGTCCAGCGTTGCTTGAACATTCCATTCCTTGTAACGTAAGGATTCGCCGTTCCCCCCACCTCCTGAAGAAGTTTTTTTCCACGTAAGCCCGACATTCAACTGTCGGGTTTTCTCAGGCTTCAGATCAGAACTTCCATAATGGAAGAAATAGTTCTCGTTGAAAGTAGGTACTCTGAAGATGTCCTTGTACGAAGCCCTGAGATAGAGCTCATCGCTGGCAGTACCATTCCCCAGAAGCCGATAAGAAAGCGAAAGCGATGGCGAAAGCCGGCGTGCATCCTTGGCTGCCTGTCCTGCTTTGGCAGGATTGGAGCTGCCTGGCAGAGTCTCTATCTTGCGCCCCAAGCTGTTGAGGTAAACTGAAGCCAGCATTCTGGCAAGAGCTACCCATCTTCCCTTCGCATATCGGGCAGAAAGCGACTGCAGGATGCCATGTCGATGAGGGCGCAGGTCGGTGGCGAGGGTGCTGTTGAGCGAGTTCATCATCCAGTCGGCAGAGTAATCTACCGCCCAGCCATCCCTCGGAATCCACATCAGTGCTGCCGAAGTATAATATTCCCTCTGCCAGTAGGTGGCATCATTGCGCCGATTAGCCACGAGCGTGTCCTGATAGGCGGAACTCGCCCAGTTCATCTTGGCTTGCACCTTCAGCATCCAATGATCATCGAGACTTCTGGCTTGCCATCTTGCCTGAGCAAAGGCGTTGCGGTCGTGCAACTGCTCGGCTGTTACATCGGTGTAATATCTCACGATACCTGGCAACTGTCGGTCGTTGTCATAATAGTAGATCTTTGCCCACAATTGGCTCCGGCTCATGCCATCGGCGCGCCTGCCCATCATCCAATGCATATTCAGTTCGCCATGCCCCGAGTTCATCCTGCTGTTGGTTCGTCGCTCATGGGTGGTATATTTACCGTTGTGCAAGAGGAAGGGATAGTCGTTTTCGGCATAGATATATTCACCCATCGCCTGGAGGGTGAACCTATCTGACAACCTCTGTACATAGCGCAGATAAGGCGAGACATATCCGAAGGATCCCACCTGCAACTGAGTAGAGAGGTGAGGCTGCTTGTCGATGGGAATCTCGCTCATGGTCTCGATGGCGAGCAAAGCTGCCACCGAGGCTTGCCGAGCCGAGATGAAAATGTCGTCGTTGTCACCAATGGTGAGTCGCAATGTCTGCACTTGGTCGAGCGAATAACGGGACACATCAATTTCGCCGCCCTGACATTCGCTGAGCAGCACACCATCGTAACTCACGCCCGTATGTCCCGCTCCGAATCCACGCACAGCTACCGTCTTCATTCCTCCTGCTCCACCATAGTCGCGCAGATTGATGCCTGGCATTCGGTGCAAGGCATCGGCCATATCCGTAACACCAAGCCTCAACATATCCCCCTTGTCCAAAAGCTGGAGAGGCGATGTGCTCGTAAGTATCCAGCGCTGCCGAGCATTCACTTTTACTTCCTGCAAGTGCTCGATACGAATGGAATCTTGCCCCATCCCCACTTGTGCATACAACAGTAGCAAGCCACCGAGACAAAATTTTCTCAATGCCTTCATTCATTCTATCTTTTATATTATTATCTGTGTTTCCATCCTGAACCCATCCCACGGGGTTGAATAGAATCATCAGAATCCTTTCTCTTCCTACAGTCCACTCACGGTGTAGGTTTATCTTCTGATGGCAACGGCAGGTCTTCTGACTTGCATCCTCCCCGCATCCGTCATCTCATTTTCTGACAGATGCACAACTCATGGCAAGCGGTCTTCCCGAAAAAATGTCAGTGACCATAGTGCTTGCCGCAATAAGACGCTTACAGCAGCGGGACTGTCCGGGCTTCTCACCCG
>USRA01000062.1 GCA_900557035.1 uncultured Prevotella sp.
TTGTTGCTCAGGCACTTATAAATAATGTTAAACTATAGTGTTGCGGAATTAAGGAGTATAGTCTTTTCATAAGCCTTGTCGTTTCTATTTTGATGAATTAAATAGTGGCAAAACTAGTTTAATGACGGCTCAATCCCATAAGGGAAAATAGGCATACTATTAAGGGAAAATAAAAACACCATTAAAGGAAAATAGGAATATCCTTTATGGTAAATGTTGATACTATTAAAGAAAATCTCCGTTCGGCGACGTTGAACATACATTCAACGTCGCTGAATGCACATTCAACGTCGCTGAACGGAGATTCAGCGTCGCTGAATATAAAAGATCATTAGGGCTTATCCTCTTCAGCGCCATTCCTCTACTCTCCAAAGATCGTTACCTTTATATATAATAGCAATCTTGTGTATAGGCTTGCCGCTCATCATCTGTGGCAATCTTGCGTCTTGAGCATATTGGTCTAATTGCGCCTTTGCTTCTTCTAAAGCCTTCATGCCTTCTTCATCGGTATCACCTGATTTCAGATACTTCAACTCCAGGAGATAGGCATGGGCAACCTCAGGGAAACGGGTGAGATCAGGAATCATCGTCAAGTCACAATAGCCGCCGTTCAGCTCCATTTCCTGGATGATGTAGTAATAACCACTATGGTTGAGATAAGCGGCAATGAACCCTTGCAGGTTGCGCTCTGCCTGAATGCTGGAGTGGATGCTCGTGCAGTTCTTATAACCCTCGGCAATGTATTCGATGGCTGGCTTGATGTTACCATCTAGAGCCATTACATCGTATCGGTCGGCAAGATGATTATTATTGATTTTAGTATCCTTGTTGTATTCATCCAACACATAGCCGTAATATTGGCGGCGTACATTCTCGTTAGGGATTCCCAACTTTACTCTTCTGCCACGCTTTCCAATGATGGTCAGCATGCCGTAATAGTAGAGCAGACTTGGGAACAGGTCTGGGTCAACCAAGTCTTCAGCAGGGAAACTTTCTCTCAGTTCTGCCCAGATGTAACCTTGGTTGATGATTTCTTTCAGCACGCTCTTGCGGTCGCCTTGCAGCTTGTCCAGGAAGATGATCTTCTTCATCTTGGCATAATCAGTCATGGTATTTGGGTCTACCATCTCGTCCGGTGCTTTGCCAAAACGGATGAAATGGCGGAGATAATAGATAACCATATCCGAATTGAACATCTTTGGATCTGTGACCAGGCTGTCCTTTGCGAAACAATAGTTGTCATACCAAGGCTTCATGTCGGTAATCAGCTGGTCGGTCGGAACATTGATGAGTCCTACTTCTCTGTAGTATTCTATCATTTCCCGTACTTCGTTCTCGCTGAATCCCAGCATCATATTGAACATGGGATCCATGGAGAGATTGGTGCCGATGTTATAGCCACTGTTGAGGTCGTTCACGGTGACAGGACTAACTCCCATCATCATGATGCGCTGGAACATTCCCTTGAATAGCTTGAAGAAGTCACGGTAGAAACCCTGTGCATGAGTCAAAGCGTGATACACAGCTTCTCCTTCCTCGCTCAGGATGTTGTTGGTGAAATTGTCGTACTCGTCGATGATGAGGTAAAGTTGCGTACCTTTGCTTTTGGAATAAGAATTCAGTGCATTTAGCTTATAGGAGGCACCGGAAAAGCCAAGGTATTCCTCCATGTTGAAATCTTCATCATAATAGGCTGCATACTTTTTGATGAAACCATCGAGTACGCTGTTGCAATATAAATTGAAGTTTTCTTCCAAAGTACCAGGACCAGCCGCTGCTCTGGAAAAATCGAAGTATAAGACTTGGTATTTGCCAAGTCCTTCGGTTGGATGCGACTCAATCCAAGTATCCTTGAATGTGGTATGGAACGAGTCTTTCTTCTCGATGTCGTAGTAGGCTTGAAGCATCGTGAGGAAGACACTCTTGCCAAAACGGCGTGGGCGGATGAGATAGAGAAAGTCTCCTGCTTCCTCCATTTTTGGAATATACATCGTCTTATCAGCCCAGTATCTGTTCTGACTCTTAATCCATGTATAATCGGCAACGCCGTATGGTAATCTCTTGTAATCCATATCTTCTTCGTTTTATAGAGTGCAACTTATTCGATTGCAAAGATAGTGGAAATAATTGGGAATAGCAAGGCTTTTTTCAAAAACTTCCTTAAATGATATCCTTCGTTCCAATATCCTGTAGGCAACGTCTTTTTATAACAAGAGCCTAGGCTAACAGGCTCTTGTAATATTCTTCATATTGTTTAGCTACCTTTATGTATTCATGATGCTTGCTGATGTATTCGATGCTCTGTTGCTTAAGCTGCGGTATCAGTTCCGGGTGAAGCACCAGGTGCTCCAACTCTTGATATACGCTCTCATAGTTGGGCTGCACATTGATGATGGGACGGAGATGCTCTTCGTGGATAATCTCGTAGTTTTCCGGTTCTCCACCACCTATGCAGATGATGCCCCTTGCCATTGCCTCCAGCGGATTCATCGATGGAGTATAACTGTAGAGCTGGTCGAGGATGGCATCGCTGCCGTTCATCATCTTTACATATTCCGCAAAAGGCACGTTTTGTGCGATACGCAGTTCTACCTTTTCCGGATATTTCTCGGCGATTGCCTGGGCAGCCTTCAGCATGATGTCCGTACCCTTATACTCACTTCTGGTTTTGTTGATACCTATGAATAACTTCAACTTTTGGGAAGGTCTTCGGGAGATATCTACAGAAGATGTCTCTACAGAAGATGTCTCTACAGAAGATGCCCCTTTATCCCTATCCTGATGGGATTGTGAATAAGTGTGGATAGGATAGGGGATAAACGTGGTTTTCTGTGGAAAATGCGGTTGATAACATACCCAGTATTCATAAAGTCCCGCTATGATGCCGTCGCAATCTTCAGCAATCATCCGGTTGAGTCTTTCCTTGGCGGTTCCCAGCCAGTCTTTTCTTTCTTTCAGGGCATCGGCATTGGTGCGTAAATCATCTCCTATATTGAAATCACTGTATCTCAATGGCTTATCCTGGCAGCAGACGCTTACCCAATAGTAATCCATACCGAATGCAGCCAGCACCACCTTCCTGTTTTGCTTTCTCAAATACCGGTAAATCGGGAAGATACGCTCAGCTTTCAACTCCAGAAACATCGGGTTGATGAGCTGGACGATGTCGTATCCCCTTAACTTATGCACAATTGTGTATAACTTTATCAAATATAGGATTCCACCTAGTTTTCCAGGCTTTCTCACCATGTTGATATCTCGTGGATAATTCTTCCAGAAGTCGCCGTTGGAGAGCACGGTAACCTCATGCCCCAGCTTGCGGAGTCCCTCGGCAAGTGTGGCATGTACGTTACTGTATTCTCCCATTAATAGAATCTTCATCTTCCTGATATAATCTTTATTTATCTGATAAAATCTTCCTCCTTTTCAATTATTTCTTGATGAAAAAGAGGAGCGCCATTCTTCCTACGTATGTACCTATCATCTTTCTGAACATGGTATATTTCTTGGTGTATTCCTTGTCTGGAAGTGGATAGAGTCCATGCTTTCTCAACTTCTTGATGGCATGGTTCAGGGCTATCAGCGAATGTTTCAGTCGGATATTGTTCACCAGATAATCCATCGAGAGTTGGGCGATGCGGCGACTCAGCGCCTGTCTTTCAGCCACCGGAATCTTATCCAGCAGTTTCTGCAGATGCAGGATTACTTCCAGACTGTTATCCATTTTCTGGGTAATCTTCTCATGATCCATCTGATGGGTTACGGAGTTCGGATTCTCACGATAGTAATAAGCCTCTGTCTCCATCTTGAAGATTCTTTCGGCACGCAGGAAGAGCTGAGAGGTAAACTCCTCATCTTCTCCATATACGATGCCCGGCGTAAACTGCAGGGTTCCTCTGATGCTGCTGCGGAAAATATAGGAGCAGGCAGAACCATGCAGGTTATGATTGCTCATATAGGCTGTGCCCGATATCGGAGTCGGCAATTCATAAGGAGGAGTATCCGTCTGCCTGTTTTTTACATAGTTGAAAGTCACGATGTCTGGCTGATGATATCTTACGATGTCTAGACAATGTTCGTAGGCGGTCTGTACCAGATAGTCGTCGCCATCCACAAACTGTATGAATCTGCCCTTGGCTATCATCATACCATAGTTTCTAGCCACGCTGGCTCCCTGGTTAGGCTGTCGCAGATAGATGATATCCTGCAGATATTCCGTGAGTCCGTTGATCGCACAGATATCGCTTCCATCATCCACGAGGATGATTTCTCTTTCCTTGGCATTGAGTGAGAGCTGGAGGATGCTTTTGATGCATTCTTCCAGATATTCCGTAGGCATATTGTAAGTGGTGATGATGAAACTTACTAAGGGTGCCTGTATATTCTGTGTATGAGATGATTGATTTTGCATAATGAATGATAACCTAAAATATTGAATAGTTTGAGTTTGAATGAATGAATCCCCGTTTTTCCTTCCAGCCATTTCACGGCGTGGATAAGGGGAGGATCCGGTTCATATCTTCCTGATAAATCGTAGAGATCGAGCAGGACATTGAGATGCTGCGTCAGGAAATCTTCTAATGAAGGCTGGTATTTCAGCAGAATTTCTTCTATTGCTTCCATTTGTAGCTTCATTTCTTCTTTACCCGCTATTTTCAGCTTCATCAAAGCCTGCCTCTGTCCCAGATACAGCTGAAGCAGATCGGGATATTTTGCCTGCGATGTAATGCCGTGAGGATTCCAGTAATAGAGATACTTTCCTACATCCGTCACCCTTATTTTCAAGGGTGGGGGAGGAGCCGCTGCTCTATTTGGATTAATCTCAGTCTCCGTCAGCCCTATCAGTTTCGGAATCGTCCACACATCCTCGAAGCTTTTTCCTTTCGGAAATTCGATGTTCTGAAACAGCGAACGCCTGAAAATCTTGTTGCAGGCATAGGTATGATGATAGCCCTTTTCTGCCAACCAGTATTCGATGGCATTCTGATAGGTTTTCGGAGCGAAGGATAGGAGTTTTTCCCGATGGGGATGACCGATTCTCTCCATGATGGGATATTCCAGAATATCCACATCGGGATGTTGATAAAGTTCTTCCATCAGCTGTTGAAGCGTGTTTTCCCCTATCGCATCATCACTGTCTATAAAGGTGATATACAATCCTTTAGCCCTCTTAATCCCCACATTTCTGGCATCGCTTAAACCTCCGTTTTCCTTGTGGATAACGTGGATGCGACTATCTTTCCTGGCATATTCATCGCAGAGCTGAGGGCACGCATCAGGCGATCCATCATCTACGAGAATCAGCTCGTAGCTGGTGAATGATTGCTGCAGGATACTCCCGATGCATCTTTCGAGCGTATCTTCGGCACGATATACGGGGATGATGATACTGAGTTTCATTGCTTACTCTCTTGATATTTCTGATAGAAGATGCTATCTCTTTTATCTGATGATGGCTATTTTGCAGACGGTACCCTTTTCTCCGTTGCTGGTAGCGGTTTCCACCATATAGATTCCGCTAGCCACTTTTCTGCCTTTCAGGTCGCAGCCGTTCCAGGTATAGGTGCCGCCGTTGCTTCTGCCCTGATTTACCAGGGTTCCGCTGGTACTGACTATCTTCACATCCGCATCCAGCGACAGACCGGTAATGGTGATGAGTCCTGTATAGTCAGGCTTTACCGGGTTCGGATAAGCCCATACATTGTCTTGGGTCATCTCTTCGTTGGTGGCGGTAGCATCGCTCATATAGGAGCAGAGACCCTTGTTGGTTCCGATAAACACCTCACCGGTAGCATCGTTGATGGTAATCGATTCGATGTTGTTCGACAGCAGCTTGCTGTTGGCTGCCGTGAAGTGATGAATCTGCTCCATATTGTCGGCGCTGATCAGATAGACACCGTTGTTGCTGGTACCAAACCATTTTCTGTTTGCCTGATCCACTGCCATGCAGGTAATATCCACACCGCCCAGCAGATAGTCGGCATAATTGGTACCGTCGTTTCTCGGCACTTTCACTTGGGTAAGCGTTGACTGTGTGTCATCCAGGATATGCGGAGTGATGTAGAAAGGTCCCTGATCGGTTCCTATCCACAGATTGTGCTCCAGGTCTTCCTCGATACATCTGATATAATAGAGATTAATTTCCGCACCATCCTGGTTGGTGAAGGGCTTGCTGAACATCTTCACCTCATCTGTTTCTGGCTGATAGCAGACG
This sequence comes from uncultured Prevotella sp., assembly GCA_900557035.1. Classification (GTDB taxonomy): domain Bacteria; phylum Bacteroidota; class Bacteroidia; order Bacteroidales; family Bacteroidaceae; genus Prevotella. The sequence goes on from USRA01000062.1 coordinate 6,215, forward strand.
ATGGCTGGAGTTTCATGATTGTCATTTACAAACCACAGCCTGCCCTGCCCGTCCTTCATCAGACCCCTCATCGCCGAAAGACTGTAGCCGTTCGCATTCAATGACTTCTGATCGTGGGCTATCCACTGGTTGTCTTTCATCTCGATGATGGAGCGGTGGGTAGCCTGGCTGTTGAGAATCCACAGCTTTCCGCTTTCATCCGATAGCAGACTATGCACCAGCACATAGTTGTTGTCCAATACCGTACCTCTATCCACGGCAGCTTCCAGGATACTGTTGTCCTTATTATAATAATGTGTCAGTTTGCCGTCCGTAAACTCATAGAGTCCGGTTCTGCCCGAAGCAAACACGTGGTTCGGCTGGTGGATATCCGGTTCTACACAGTTGATATCCTGATACTGATAACCCGTTGTATTCCTGATGTCATCCTGATAGATAGTCCAGTTGTCCTGGTTCAGAACCTGGATGGTACCGGGACGGGTGGCAAGTGAAGTACCCGAAAGAAAGGCGCCGCCGCAGGTATAGAGCTGGTTGTGGATAAACTTCATATACCAGAAATGATTATACTTCGGACCTCCCGGCAGCAAGCTGCTTACGAGCTTCATCAGTTCGCTCTTGTCCTCTTTCTTGGGAGCGGTGTAAGCCCCCACTTTGCTCCATCGGTTTCTGTCGAGCAGGTTGTCAGAGAGGGCAGCGCGATAGGTACCTTCCTCCTTGCTGTAGGCATAGATCTTGTTATCCCTGATTTCGCACCAGTTCACCTTGAATCCCAGTGGATAAGTATCGCTGATTTCCCCATCCGCCATATTGAGCTTGATGATGCCCAGCCCATAGCACAGATAGGCGAATTTGCCATACATATAGATATCGTTGATGGTCTTGTCGCCCGTGATGGTGGCAGAATAGTAATCCGGCAGATTCTGCACGCTCCAGTTCTGGGTGTTCATCAGGTCGATGTTGGCATTGTTGTAAAGGATGAGCAGCCGCTTGGCAGTCTTGTTGTAAGCGATGTGCTGGATATCGCAGTCGTTCAGGAAGTCCATCTTGCTGAAGGTCTGAATGCTCTGGTCGTTTCTGTTGTAAGCATAGAGATTGCTGGAAGCCTGCACGAATATCCAGTTGCCGGCTTCTTCTATTTCCTGCACTTCGCTGTACGCCATATAGGCTTTCCAGTCGCCGATGGCGGCGCTGCTCTGGAAAGTGGCAACCTGAAGAATCAGGAACGAGAGGAGTATCCATATTTTCTTTCTCATATATCTAAATGTATATAATATAATAACTTATATATATTAAACATAAAAATACTGGGTTTATTGCCTGTGAGCCTGGCTTTTATTGGCAGACTCAGCAGCGGAAAGAGATACTGGCAAGGTGGATAGAGATGCCAGCTTTTCAGCTTGTGGGCATAGTCGATGATTTTGGAATATCCTTGCAGCTCATTCCTGAACTGATAGAGGGTGCGCAGGCTTTCCTCTGTTTTATAGAGAAATGACATATTGCCTATAAAGTGTTCATAACCCAGTGGATTATCCACGTGAAGAATCGGTATGTGATTGTCTTTCAGATTCTTGCCCCAAAGTACATCTTCATATCCATAGTGGGAAAACCGTTCATCGAATGGGTGTTTCAGCATGATGCTTCTCTTTACGATAAAGTTGGAAGTGTGGAAGTCTGCATAGGGATGAGCCTGTCGCTGGAGATGATTTCCGTTCTGCGTGCCGGCTGATTCGAAAATGTATCGTAGGTTATATTTCTGTCGTTCTCTGGTTTCAGCATCCCGTTTTATCTGATATCCTCCATAGACCACATCGCTTTCTTTTTCTTTTAGATAATTGGCAAGATACTGATGGCTGATTACGTTCATGTTGCTGTCGATAAAAAGCAGCCAGGGATATTTTGCCTCCTTTGCCAGAACATTCCGGATGGCAGCTCTGCCCACGTTCTCTTTTCTCTCGATGTAGCGGCAATGGGGAAGGGTGTTGATGATACGGTTGCCTTCTATGGTTCTTTCATCTGTAGAACCATCATCGGCAACCATTATTTCGTATTCGAAAAGAGAGGATGAAGAGCGAGAATCAGAGGATGAATACAATAACGATGCTTGAGCTTGCAGGGATTTTACAAGCTCAACGCATACATTATTATATGTAGGGATTAATATCGAAAGGGTATTGATCATACCTTATTTCTTTTTCAAGTACTCTGCCAGTTTAGCCACGGCTCTGGCTCTGTGGCTGATGCCGTTCTTGATTTCCTCACCCAGCTGGGCGAAACTCTGGTCGTAGCCTTCCGGAACGAAGATCGGGTCGTAGCCGAAACCTTCGGTACCCTGCTTTTCGGTAGCGATATGACCCTCTACGATACCATCAAACTGATGGATTTTCTTGATGCTGGTGCATCCGCAAGGGCAGACATCCTTCTTCTCGATGTAGCAGATTACGGTACGGAATCGAGCCTTTCTGTTCTCCTTTCCATCCAGTTCTCTGAGCAGTTTAGCCATGTTTGCCTCGCTGTCGTGGTCGGTGCCTTCAGCATAGCGGGCACTGTGAACACCCGGAGCGCCATCCAGCGCCTCCACTTCCAGACCGGTATCATCGGCAAAGCAGCTCAGGTGATAATGGTCGTAAACATACTGCGCCTTCTGCAAGGCATTCTCCTCCAGTGTATTTCCTGTTTCAGGAATATCTACGTTGCATCCTATCTCCTTCAGCGAAACCACCTCGAAGTCGCTGCCCAGGATATCGCGTATCTCCTGGAGCTTATGCTGGTTGTTGGTTGCAAAAACGATTTTCATTGTATTCTCAATTATTTGATTTTCTTAATGTCTTTCTCCTTGATTTTCACTTTCATTTCATCAAATCCCTCGCCATACACACCGATGACGGCACTCTGGCTGACAAAGGCATTCGGGTCGATGATCTTGACAATGCGGAAGATGGTGACGCTCTCGTTCTTCTTGGCAAGAATACAGAGCACCTTCATCTCGTCGCCGGTGTACCAGCCGTGGCCATCCAGAATCGTCACACCATGGTCCATCTGCGTACCGATGGCGTTGGCTATCTCCTGATACTTCTTGCTGAAGATCATGAACTGCACACTCTCTCGCTTGGCATTCATCACATAGTCGAGCACCAGGTTCTCTATCACCATGGTACAGAGACCGAATACCACCTTTCTGATGGCATCTATCGCTGTGAAGTCCGGTTTCGCATTGAAAACGAAGAAGGAACTGCCCACGATGACGAGGTCCACGAAGATGAGCACTCGTCCCAGCGAGATATTATGGTATTTGTTCACGATGGCGGCGATGATATCCGTTCCTCCCGTACTTCCATTGTGCAGGAAGACGATGGCGAGCGACAAGCCTGTAAACAGGCAGCCGATGATGAGCGACATGAAGTCCTGTCCCTCTCCCAGCACCTGCACCATTTCGCCATTTTCACTTATCATCAAGTCTTGCGCCAGCGCCAGGAATACGGAGAGCATGATGATGGCGTAGATGGTCTTCACCATGAACTTGAATCCCAGAATCTTGAGGGCGGCAAGCAGCAGGGCGGCATTGATGAGAAAATACGACAAATAGATAGGTATTCCCGTACCATAGTAGATTACGGCTGCAATACCCGTTACGCCACCCGTTACTATCTGGTATGGAAGCAGGAAGATAGTCCATCCAAATGTGTAAATCAACAGACCCAGTGTAATGTAGAAATAGTCCTTGATTTCATCCTTCACTTTTTGACTGATTGCTATTTGCATAATCTTTTCCTCGTATTTTAAAGCACAGAAGGCCGCCCATTTTTAGATGAGACGACCTTCTGTATATTATCAATAAATTACTTTTTCAACACCACGTTGACGATCTTCTTTGGTACGATGATCACCTTCAATACGTTGAATCCCTCCAAGTACTTCTGACTCTTCTCGTCTGCCAATACCTGCTTCTGGATTTCCTCGTTAGGAGTATCCACAGGGAAAGTCATCTGGAAACGAGCTTTACCATTGAAGGAAATAGTGAGCTGCATATCGTTCTCCTTCAGATACTGCTCATCATACTTTGGCCATGCTGCATCGCATACGCTGCCCTGCTCGCCAAGTGCCTCCCACAACTCTTCTGCGATGTGTGGAGCGAATGGAGCAATGAGGATGACGAGATCTGTGAGCAGTTCCTTGTTGCGGCACTTCTGCTGACCGAGCTCGTTCACGGCAATCATGAAGGCTGAGATAGAAGTGTTGTAAGAGAACTTCTCGATATCCTCGCTTACCTTCTTGATGAGCTTGTGAACGCTCTTCAGGCTCTCTGGCTTCGCTGCCTCGTCGGCTGAAGGAAGGAAGTTGTCGGTGCGGTTCTCGTAGAACAGACCCCAGAACTTCTTCAGGAAGCGGTGACAACCGTCGATACCATTGGTATCCCAAGGCTTGCTTGCCTCTACAGGACCCAGGAACATTTCGTAGAGACGCAGGGTATCAGCACCATATTTCTCGACAATCATATCTGGATTCACCACGTTGAACATACTCTTACTCATCTTCTCGATAGCCCATCCGCAGATGTACTTGCCATCTTCCAGGATGAACTCAGCATTCTGATACTCAGGGCGCCAAGCCTTGAAAGCCTCGATATCCAATACATCGTTGCTTACGATGTTTACATCTACGTGGATAGGAGTTACGTCGTAATCCTTCTTCAGGTTCAAGCTTACGAATACAGGAGCCTTGTCATGGTCATCGCTGTTGATGCGGTAAACGAAGTTAGAGCGACCCTGGATCATACCCTGGTTCACCAGCTTCTGGAATGGCTCTTCCTTGCAGCTTACGCCCATGTCGAAGAGGAACTTGTTCCAGAAACGGGAGTAGATCAGGTGACCGGTAGCATGCTCGCAACCACCTACGTAGAGATCCACGTTCTGCCAGTACTCATCAGCCTTCTTGCCTACGAGAGCCTCATCGTTGTGAGGATCCATGTAGCGCAGGTAGTAAGCAGAAGAACCTGCGAAACCTGGCATGGTGTTAAGCTCCAGTGGGAATACGGTCTTGTTATCTACGAGACTCTTGTCAACCACCTCTTTCTTCTCAGCATCCCACGCCCACTTCTTGGCTCTGCCCAATGGAGGCTCGCCAGTCTCTGTTGGCTTGTAGGTCTCAATCTCAGGCAATTGGAGTGGCAGGCACTCCTCTGGAACCATCTGTGGCATTCCGTCCTTGTAATATACA
>USRA01000063.1 GCA_900557035.1 uncultured Prevotella sp.
GTTTGCAGATATAAAGATTTTCACCTCTTTATTTTTCCAAGTGCAAATATAATAGAAAGGGCTGAGAGGGCGTGTCATAAGTTCAGATAATGGCAGTCGAGGACGGACTAAAAGCCCCAAAGTACCATGTGTCTCCAAGAGCGTAAGCCCGCCAGGCATCCTGGCGGACTTGAAATCCGGCGGGATGCCTGGCGGACTTGTGTTCTTGAAAAACTAAAAAAGAGTGCGTTATGGACTTATGGCACACCCTTTTTGGGCTTTCAGCCCGTTTTTAACCATACAGTTCGAAATAACTCTTCCCTTAAAGGAATTACTTTCTACTTTTAAAGGAAAATGTTTCTAGAGTTAGTAGAAAGTTTCGTTCAACGTCGTTGAATCTCCATTCAGCGACGTTGAATGTCCGTTCAGCAACGTTGAATGTAGGTTCAACGACGTTGAACGGAACTTTCTTCTAGTCTTAAAAACATTTTCGTTGTGGTTTAACGATTTTGGTTGACCACTTTTTATCTTATTTATAAGACGAGTTGACTCGGTTAATACTTATTTATAAAACCAGTTGACTAGCTAAAACTTAGTCATACTTTTTGTTGACTAGTTTTTCTCTTAGTCATTTTTTTTGTTGCCACTCATGTTTCATGCAAAAACAAGTTGGGGGACATTCCTGAGCGTATATATAAAAAAATCCCGAAACCATCAGATAGTTTCGGGAATAATAAATTAGAAAGAGGAATCAATTACTTATTTCTAAACAGATGTGGAACAAATTCCTTGAAACATCTGCGCCAGGTAAGCCACTCATGAGCTGTACCCTGTGACTGATAGAAATCAAGCTTGATGCCCAAATCCTTCAATTGCTGCACCATCTTACCGGTGCCGAAGTTCTCCTCGGTACCGCAGCCCATAAACATATAGTTAATCTGGCTGTTGAACTTATTGGCATCGGCAAACACACCATTGAAGCAAGTCTTGATATCCACTCCGAAAATCGCTCCACTGAAAGTTCCAAACGCAGAGAACTTATCCATATTGTTCAATACAGTATTGAAAGTCTGGCAACCACCCCACGACAAACCAGCCATCGCACGATGCTCTCTGTCGGTATAGGTGCGGAACTTCTTATCTACCATCGGAATCAGATCCTTGATGATGACATCGTAGAAAGAAGCACCATACAGTTTGCGCTCCTCATCCACATCCTTGCCAGGACGTGGCACGAAAGGCAGCTTCACATCGCCGCTCTCCATCACCACAATCATTGGCTCTGCCTTGCCTTCGGCAATGAGATTGTCCATGATGTGCTGCATATAGCCCTGATGGCTCCAGCCCGTCTCATCCTCGCCCATGCCGTGCTGCAGATAGAGCACAGGATAGCGCTTGCTCAGATTGGTTTCATATTCTGCAGGCGTATAAACCATAGCTCTGCGGAACTTTCCCTGAGAGGCGGCATAATAGGATACAGAGCGAACCTGACCTTGTGCCACTCCCTGCTGAGGACGATAGTAATTGCCTTCTGTTCCCTCAGGAACCTCCAAGCCGCTCGCCTCTCTGCAGCAACCGAAGTAGGTCTCGCTGGCAGGATCTACTACCTGTACGCCATCTACATTCAGGAAATAATAGTGGAAACCCACTACCAGAGGGTCAGATACGCCATACCAGTCGCCATCTAAATCCTTCTTCATCGGATACTTCTTGCCACAGATATCAAAGATTACCTGCTTGGCCTCTGGTGCATGAAGCTTGACGTAGGCACGGCGTTCTTTATCTACACGAGGATAGTTGGCATCTGGGATGATACCGAGCAGAGAAAGCATCATGTTGGCATAACGCTTACCCATGGTGCGATAGCTTTCTGCAATGAAATGCAAACCATCACCACGCTGCGGACACCCTTTAGAAGAAATGACATGAGCTGTAGGAATGGTCTTGGCGATATCATCAACGACAGCGATATGCTGCCAGCAACTGCCGCCCTGATCTTTCTGAACGGTCTCACCCACGAGCAAAGGAACATCTTCTGCCTTCAGATTCAAATCTTTCAGAATATCATTATATACGGTCTTTACACGGTTAGGCCAGTTGGCATCGCCATTGTTGGTTTCACCCTGATGCAGGAGGATGCCCTTGATAACACCCTGCTTCTTGGCAATCTTGCCCAGCTCGATGAGTCGGGCATAAGGATTACCATGATACTGGGATGCGAAATTCTTCATCCAGTCTGGCTGCTTCTTCAGGTAAGCCTTACAGGTACGCTTATCGAAGAGGTCAATGCTAGCACCACCCACCGCCACGGTGATGGTTCCCACCTTGATGCTATCAGGCAGGTTATCTACCATTTTTCTGCCAAAGTAATCCACCGGAGTCAAGCCTGTGCTTGGTCGTGCCTGAGGTGGAACAGCCGTATGCCACAGCCCCTTCTTCCATCCTGCTTTTACATCATCCACGGCACACATTGCCATGAATCTTGGATTCACTCCTGTTCGGTCGATATCTTCAATGGCGGCATTGCCCTCCATGTTCGACTGTCCGAAGCAGAGATAAATTTGAAAATTTGGGTCAGGCTTATCCAGCGCCTTGGCTCCATTTTTCTGTGCCATCATCGTCATCGAGAGGCACATCATCAGCATTGATGCTACGAATGATAATTTGTTCATACCTTCTATTTTATTTAATCACGTTTTTCTTTCCACCATGAATGTAGATGTCCTTGGTAGGCCGACTATATAGGCATCGTTGGCAAGATAATAGCCCGGACCATTCCAGTTGGTACTCCATCCCTGAATATGCTTTGCTGAAAAATCTGCGTTGGCAAAAACAATTTCTCACTATTGATGGCGCAAAGGTATAAATAAATCCAAAAACAAGTTTTATCCTACGTAACCGATACTTTATGAAGAGTTTACGTATGTAACATATACTTTGCGCCATGTTACATCATCTGAATATGAGGATAAAAAGACTGTATTTTTGTTGTTTGCGCCCCAAAAAAATACAGATTTATTCTGATATTCCAACAAAAAAGCGTATTTTTGCAAACAGAAAACAAAAATATAATATAAGCAAAGCATGAAATCTATAAACCAATTAATCATCACGCTGACGGTTTGTCTCTTCTCCATCCAGGCATGGGCACAAAGTGGTAAACTGTTTAATACTGATAATCAACTCTCAAGCAATCTTGCCACGCAGGTTTTTCAAGACAAGAGCGGATTCATCTGGATAGCCACCCGTAATGGCTTGAATACTTACGATGGTTACCATATCACCGTAATGAAGAAAGATATGTCCAATTTTTCAGGTCTTAAAAGCAACTATATCAATAGCATAGCACAAGACGATAAGGGACATATCTTATTGGGAACCAATAATTCTTTATTGGAATTTACAGGAAGCGAATTCCACAAAATTCCCATGCTCGACTCCAAAGGCGAAGAACTCGCCACCTACGTAAAGCAGGTATATCCCCTAAAGAATAAAGACGTAGCCGTGGCTACATCCGGTTATGGCATCATGATTAAGAAGAAAGATACCCAGGAATGCCATGCCATGAAGGGAGAGGTGGAAAAACTGAAATATATCCACAAACTCCTGGAAGATAAACGGGGCAGACTCTGGATAATCACCGAAGACGGAAAACTCTACCGCAAGGAAACAAACGGTAGAGTCACCGCCCACTTTGTCGGTACCGAAGGCGTGGACGCACAGGATATCCAGCAGGACGTCCTGGGCAACCTCTATCTCGCCAGCAAGAACCAGGGCGTACATCTGCTCAGGGCAGGAAGCAACGTCTTTACCCGAATCAGCAGCATCGGAAACCTGCCCATCGAAAACATCTATATCAGCCGCAACAACAAGCTCTATATCGGCTGCGACGGACTGGGCATCTATGTATATGACCCTCAGACCGGATTCCTGCAGGATAACCCTCTCTTCAGCCGACTGGTGAACCTGGCCAAGAGCAAGGTAACCAGCATCATAGAAGACAATCAGGGAAACATCTGGGTGAGCATGCTGCAAAAAGGCGTGTTCATGCAGAGCAACATACAAAACGACTTCAACTACATGGGCTTCCGCCTGGGCAGCCGCAACGTAATTGGCGAAAACTGCGTTACCAGCCTCAGCATCAACCAGGGCAACCAGGTGTGGGTGGGTACCGACAAGGATGGTCTATACCTATTTAATATAGCAACCCGCAGCGTAGAGGGGCATTTCCTGAACCAAAGCACCGTGCTCACCCTCTGTAAGGACCAGCAGGGCAGAACCTGGGTGGGAACCTATACCGACGGTCTGGGCTATATGGATGCAGCCGGAAGCTTCCACCCTGTTGATTTGGGCATCAGCAAGTCGGTGGGCATCTTCGATATCAAGCAAGACCCACAGGGCAACATCTGGATAGCCACCATGGGCGAAGGTCTCTTCTGCCTGCAGAAAGACGGAAGCCGAAGGAACTACAAGGCTAAATATGGTGCAGATAACAACCTCAAGGTCAACAGCCTGCCCAACGATTACCTCATCAAGATGGCCTTATCAAAGGATGGCAACCACGTGTATATAGCCACCTCTGTGGGACTGGCGTGCCTCGACCGCAAGCGAAACAGCTGGGTTTCCACCTTCAAGGGCATCAACTGCCTGAACAAGAACAGTTTTTCGCACTGCGTGTTTGTAGATAGCAAAGACCACGTATGGTATGGCACCGAGGATGGAGCCTTCTGCTTCGACTTCAGAAAGGGAATAAAGCCTAAACATTATTCCACAGCCCAAGGACTCACCGACAACGGTGTGGCGAGTATCACAGAAGACAACAAGGGCAAAATATGGCTAGGTACAAACAGCGGACTCAACATGCTGAACCCCAAGGATGGCAGCATCATCAGGTTTTATACCGAAAGCGGACTGCAGAGCAACGAGTTCAGCGATGCTTCCGTATGCACCACCCAGGATAAGAAGGTGATTCTGATGGGTGGCTCTGGCGGAATCAACTGGTTCCAGGCCGACCGGGTAAAGCAGCACCCATGGCAGGCAAAGGTGGCTATCTCGGGCTTCGTGGTCAACAACAAGGCAGTGACCCCAGGCATGGAGTCGGGCAGCTATACCATCACGGACAGCTGGGTAACTGTGACACGGGAGTTCAATCTCTCGCACGATGACAACACCTTCTCCCTGCAGCTCTCTACCCTCACCTATAATAATGTGGAGCAGATAAGATACGCCTACAGCATCAACGGCGATGCCTGGCGCACCGTGCCAGCCGGACAGAACGAAATTGCCTTCTCGTACATGGCTCCCGGCAGCTACAAATACCGCATCAAGGCCATCAGCAACGGCTACGAAACACCGGTGAAGGAGTTCACCATCATCGTTCACCCAGCCTGGTATGCCAGCATCTGGGCAAAGCTCTTCTATCTGCTGCTCCTCATAGCAGCCATCATGCTCTACCTGCGCCACCGCAAGCGCCAGATGGAAGACCAGCTCATCCTGCAGCAGCATATCCACGCCGAAGAGATGGGCGAGGCGAAGATCAAGTTCTTCATGAACATCAGTCACGAAATCCGTACGCCATTGACACTGATTATCACCCCATTGCTCTCCCTGATTAAGGAAGACAAAGAGCCTCACCGTCAAGGCATATACGAGATTATCCGAAAGAACTCGGAACGTATTCTTCACCTCATCAACCAGATGATGGACCTCAGAAAGATTGACAAGGGACAGATGGTAATGCGTATGTGCAAAACCGATATGGTTTCGTTCATCAATGAAGAATACGACCTTTTCAAGCAGCAAGCCATTGCCAAGAGCATCGACTTCGAATACCAGCATGACTGCGGAGAGCTTCCTGTATGGATAGACCGCAACAACTTCGACAAGGTGATAATTAACACCCTCTCGAATGCCTTCAAGTTTACCCCTACGGCAGGCCACATCCTCCTCTCGCTCACCCACACCGACCACCATGCCTACATCAGCATCAAGGACAGCGGCATAGGCATCCCGAAGGACAAGCTGGAAACCATCTTCCAGCGCTTCTACCAGACCCCTGCCGACCCTAGCGACCGCAACTTCGGTACGGGCATCGGTCTTGACCTGACCCGTTCGCTCGTAGAACTGCACTACGGCACCATCTCTGCCCGCAACAACGAGGGCGAGAAGGGAAGCAAGTTTGAGCACGGAAGCGAGTTCATCATCCGCATTCCATTGGGCAAGGATCATCTCAAACCAGAAGAGATCATCGAGGAAGAAGAGATGAAGAAAGAGCAGAATAATGAACTTGCTGAAGCAGAACAGGAAGAACAGCTGGCAGAAAACAATGACCAACCAGCCGAAACCATGAACAATTCCGATACTACCCCAGCCTCTGCTAAGGGAGCCAAGGCAGAAATCGTGATTGTGGAAGACGAAGAGGATATTCAGGAATACCTGAAAGCACAGCTCTCCAGCGACTTCAAGATTCGCACATACCCTAACGGAAAGGTGGCGCTGAACGAGATTCTGAAGAATAAGCCAGACCTTGTCATCAGCGACATCATGATGCCGGAAATGGACGGAACCACCCTCTGCGCCAAGCTGAAATCAAACATCAACACCAACGATGTGCCTATCATCCTGCTCACAGCCAAGAGCCGTGAGGAAGACCAGCTGGAAGGATTGCAGACCGGTGCCGACGCCTACATCCTGAAGCCGTTCAACATGGACATTCTGCACCGCAACATCATCAACCTGCTCACCGTGCGCCGCACTTTGCGCAATAAGTTTACGGGCAATGAAAGCCAGAATCACCAGGTAGAACAGATAGAAATGCAGACACCTGACAATTCCCTGATGCAACGGGTGATGGAGGTTATCAACGAAAACATCAACGATTCCGACCTGAGTGTGGATATGATAGCACAGAAGGTAGGCATCAGTCGTGTACACCTGCACCGCAAGATGAAGGAGCTGACCAATCAGACGCCACACAGCTTCATCCGCAACATCCGACTGCAGCAGGCAGCCAAATTGCTCAAGGATGGCAAGCAAAGCATCACTGAAGTGATGTACGCTTGCGGTTTCTCCAATTCCGCAAGTTTCAGCACCATGTTCAAGAACCTCTATGGCTGTTCTCCTAGAGAATACATGCAGAATGCCATGAAGAAATAAAGATGATACACAATAGAAAAAAGAATATGTAACAAAAACAAAGCTTTATGAAACTTTGAAAAAAGTCTTGGTTACATTTCACAATGAAAGATTGCAAATAAAGCCGTAACTTTGCAGCGGAAAAACCAGTATGGATTCTCATACCTGGCTTTCCGCTGCATTTTTTTATCTTATTGTATAATCTTTAAAAATCAACTATCATAATGAAGAAATTAGCAATCTTATCGCTTTCGATGATGCTTGCTGCAGGAGCGCAGGCACAGACAGCAGACTTCGACTACTTCAAGTATGCCGGCAATGATGCCCGATTCAATGTCCAGATAGACAAGACGCATCAGTACTACAACCCAATATTGGCAGGATTCTATCCCGACCCATCTCTCTGCCGCGTAGGTGACACCTATTATCTGGTGAATTCCTCCTTCACCTTCTTCCCAGGTGTACCTCTTTCTACCAGCAAGGATTTGGTAAACTGGACTCCAGCCGGGCATGTGCTCACCCGCCAATCGCAGGTGCCTCTGAAGGGCCAGCATGTATCAGGCGGTATCTTCGCACCAGCCATCAGCTATAACAAGAAGAACAAGACCTTCTATATGATTACCACCAACGTGGGTGCCGGAAACTTCTTCGTCAAGTCCAAGGACCCATCCAAGGGCTGGAGCGAACCTATCTATCTGAAGAAGATTGACGGCATTGACCCTAGCTTCTTCTTCGATGACAACGGAAAGGGCTACATTGTACACAACGGTCCGGTAGTTGGTGGTGCCGACTATGAGGGTCAGCGTGCTATCCGCTGCTTCGAATTCGACGTAAAGGGCGACAGCATCAAGGGCGACTTCAAGGAGATTCTCCGTGGCGGAACCCATGTAGAGGCTCGTCCTATCTGGATTGAAGGTCCTCATCTCTTCAAGAAGGGCAAGTTCTATTATCTGATGTGTGCAGAAGGTGGTACAGGCGGCTGGCACAGCGAGGTAATTCTCCGCGCCAAGAACCCAATGGGTCCTTGGGAGGAATGCCCAAACAACCCTATCCTTACCCAGCGTACCGGACTCGATCCTAACCGCAAGGACCCTGTATCCAGTGCTGGTCATGCAGACATTGTAGAAGATGGAAAGGGTAACTGGTGGGCTGTATTCCTGGCTTGCCGTCCATACGAAGAAGATATGTATAATACAGGTCGCGACACCTATCTTCTGCCGGTAACATGGAAGAATGGCTGGCCAGAGATTCTTACCAAGAATACTCCTATCTCTACCATTGGAGAGAAGACTGGCTTGAAACCAACTGAAAAGAATGAGTTCTCAGGAAACTTCTCTTACGTGGATAATTTTGATACAGCAGACAATGGTGCAGGTTTGAAGGATCTGAATCCTCGGTGGATGTTCCTCCGCGACTTCGTGGATTGCTATAAGGTAGAAAACGGCAAATTGAAGTTCAATCTCTTGCCGGGCAATATCTACAAGCGTGAACCGATGTCTGCCATCTGGGCTCGCCAGCAGCACGGAACCTTCACTGCCGAGACAGAGATTAACTTCACTCCCCGCAACGACAAGGAGATAGCAGGTTTGGCACTTCTCCAGAAGGAAGACCACAACTTCGTACTGGGCAAGACCATGAAGAAGGACAAGCTGATGATTACCCTGACCCGTGCAGAGAAGAACAACGCCACTATCGCCTCAGCTCCTATCAAGGCAGGCAAACTGAAGCTGAAGATTGAAGGTCATGATAGATATTACGATTTCTATTATGCAGAGGAAGGCGGCGACTGGCAGCTGCTCGCCAAAGGTGTGGATGCCAGCAACCTGAGCACCCAGAAGAGCGGTGGTTTCATCGGTGCCTGCATCGGACTCTATGCCTCTTCCAACAAGGAATAACAGATATCATGATATGATATAATAAATACAAAAAGACTCCCCGAGCTTTTCGAGGAGTCTTTTTGTATTTTGTTTTTGTATAAGTTTTATTTATTCTTCACAATATCCAATGTCATTTTGCCAACCCAGATGGCGCCCTTGCCATTCTGATCTACAGGCACCTGCTTGCCATCAAGATCTGTTCTGTACTTCAGCGTCTGGAAGAGGCTGTGGCTGTGACCTCCCAATACCAGGTCGATATGACGGGAAGCAGCAATCACCTCGGTATCATCCGTGCCCTCTATATTCCAGCCCAGATGAGAGATGCAGATGATGACATCACACTTCTCCTTCTTCTTCAGGATCTCTGTCATCTCGTTCGCCTTCTGGATAGGATCCAGGTACTGGATGCAACCGTAATTCTTCTCACTCACCAAGCCGGCAAGCTGCGGAGCCAGTCCGAAGACGCCAATCTTGAGTCCCTTGCGATGCAATATCACGTATGGCTTCACAATATCCGCCAGCTCAGTGCCGGTGAAATCGTAGTTGGCACAAACGATCGGGAACTTTGCCATCTTGAAGAGACGCACCATACTGTCCATGCCGTAATCGAACTCATGGTTTCCGATGGTGGCTGCATCATACTTCATCTCGTTCATCAATCCCACTTCTACATCCCCCTTGAAGAGCGAATAGTAAGGAGATCCCTGAGAGAAATCGCCACTGTCGAAGAGCAGAAGATCAGGATTCAGACTGCGCTCCTGCTTGATCATTGCCACACGGCGGAGGTAGCCTCCACGGTTTGCTATGGCTGTATCTGCGAGATTCGGATTGTAAGGCATCACGCAGGAGTGGGTATCGTTGGTATGGAGCACAACGAGCTGCTTCACTACCTTTGGAGCCTTCTGCGCCTTTGCCTCCTTCTTAACCTTTGAATCCTTCAGGACTTCAGCCTGTACTGTTGCCGGCTGCAGCGTGAATGATGCCAGCGCCAGCGCTATATATAATAATGTATGTTTCATTTCTGTACTTATTTAGTTAGTCTATCTGCTTGCCGGGGGTTACAAATCCACGGAAAGCTTCGTTCTCCCTATTCTACTACGCAGCGGCCTTCTACTCTTGACTCCACTACCTTGCCCTGAGCCTTCATTTCACGGAAATAGTCCATGATGATGTAGCGCACATTGTTCTCCTTCGACTTAGGAGCCACCACATCGGTCCCGCTCTTGAAGGCTACAAGCTGGTCGTTGCCCTCGGCAAGGTAATCGAGGGTGGCTATGCGATAGCTCTTGGCTGGATCGACAGGTTCGCCGTTCAGGGTTACGCTCTTCAGTTTGCGGTCGCGGGTGATAACCATTCTTACAGCATGGCTCATTCCCTCGCCGCCACGGTGGGCTATCTGCTGGAAGAGTTCAAGCACCTTCTCGCCGGTAAGCGTGAGGAAACAGATCTTGTTCTCGAAAGGAGCCACCTCGCTCACATCGCCAACGTTGATATCGCCCTTGGCAAAGTCGGCACGGATGCCACCCATGTTATACACCGAGAAGACTGGCTGCTCATTAAACTGTCTGCCACCCCATACCAGGATATCGCAAAGCAGGTTACTCAACTCACTCTCAGGTCGATGGCGGGTCATATCATGAGCAACAGATCCCACTACAGGTCCCATGATGCTATCCACCTTATGCTGATAAGGGGCGATGAACTTCGCAGCCTCAGCATCAGGCAGGGCATCCCATTTCCGGTCTATCAAAATACGGGTTCTCTCCACCTTTGCCACTTTGAATTTCTGGGCAAAGGCTGGACTTGCCATCAGCATCAGAGCCATAGAGGCAAGCATCATCTGCATACTATTCTTTTTCTTCATACCTTTTCTGTTTTTCAGGGTACAAAGATACAAAATAAATCTGTGAAATCCGTGAAATCTGTGGGAAAAGACGTTGACAAGAAAGAAAAATAGTTAAATCTGCGAGAAAAAAGAGAAGAAACCCGCTGAAAATTTGCGAGATACGAGAAAAAGTAGTAACTTTGCACCCGCTTTTCGGCGTAACCGCTGTTGTCTGGGCA
>USRA01000064.1 GCA_900557035.1 uncultured Prevotella sp.
GAGTACCTGTCAAAACTTTTGGAGGGCAGCGCAATTTAATGCGTCTGCCCTGTACTCACTTTGCTCTATAAGAATACTTGTCTTGCGCTGTCTTGATATATTAGTCATACAACAGAAGGGGGACCTTCTTTCTTTTGAATATGTACTTAGATTAGCTTTTATAGTTGTTTCTTGTATATTATAAATGCAATATTTTTCCTGATTTTGAGTTTATTTAATATATAATTGTGTAAATTGTTAATTCAAGAAAGAATATGATGAAAAAGAACATTGCTATTGTGATGATGCTGTTGCTTTCTGCTATGGGAGCAATGGCGCAAGGTGGGGAGAATCCGGTAGGTAAATTCTCGGTGATACCCCGAGTAGGTGTGGCTATCGCCAATCTGAGTGATAATTCTATCTATCTGGCAAAGGAAAACAACAGGGCGGTGAAATCCAAGAGTCAGGCGGGATTCCTGGGTGGACTTGACGTGGAGTATCGTGCCACAGATTACCTGGGTGTTTCTCTGGGTGCTTATTATGCCCGTCAGGGTGCCCGCTGGGGTGATTATGAGATGGCAGTAAATGGGGATACGGGAAATAATGGAATCAGGAAATATACGGGTGTGAAGAATCATCGCCTGAATCTTGACTATGTTCAGGTGCCTTTGATACTGAAGGCATACGTGGCTCCTCAGTTTGCCATTATGGCTGGTGCGCAGGTGGGCTTCTTATGCGGGGATGGCAAGATGCTGTCAGAAGAAACTGACTTGGAGAAGGATGATAAGACGGGTTCAACCCTTTACAAGGAAAGCCGGGATGTGGAAAGCACATACGCAGCCAAGAAGGTGAATGTGTCTATTCCTGTAGGTTTATCGTATGAGTATATGAATGTGATTCTGGATGCTCGCTATCATATAGGCTTGACCAAGGTGAATAAGGCTGATGCCGGAGATTCCAAGAATAAGGTATTCACCTTTACAGTAGGCTATCGGTTTGGTCTTTAGGTGATTATCTCACTTTTACTCCTTTTGCAGAAAAGAAAAAGCTCTATATCCTCAGTATTGAAGATATAGAGCTTATCTCGAAACGTTTATCCTACCTGGCTTCCTGGCTTTACCTGACCCAGGAGAGAGGTAACATTGAGTGAGCCATCGAAGTTAACGGCAGAGAGAATCATACCCTGACTCTCAATACCCATCATCTTGCGAGGAGCAAAGTTGGCAACGAAGAGTACATCCTTGCCGATCAGCTGCTCTGGCTCATAGTATGCAGCGATTCCTGAACAGATAGTACGCTCTACGCCTGAGCCATCATCGATGGTGAACTTCAGGAGTTTCTTAGACTTCTTCACCTTCTCGCAGTTCAGAATGTGACCTACGCGGATGTCGAGCTTTTCGAAATCATCGAAGCTAACCTCTGGCTTGATAGGGGCAGCCTTGTAAGAAGCTTCCTCGTTAGCCTTCTTGGTGTCAGCGAGCTTCTGGAGCTGCTTCTCAATCACCTCATCCTCAATCTTTTCGAAGAGCAATTCTGGTTCACCAAGCTGTGTACCAGGCTTGAGGAGCTCTGTGCTGCCAAGCTGAGTCCACTCGAAGGTTGGCATATTGATCATCTTGCGGAGCTTCTCAGAAGAGAATGGCAGGAATGGCTCAAAGGCGATGGCAAGGTTGGCAACCAGCTGGAGGGAGATGTTCAAGATGGTTTCCACACGCTTAGGATCGGTCTTCCAAACCTTCCAAGGCTCGCACTCTGTGATGTATTTGTTACCGATACGTGCCAGGTTCATAGCCTCCTTCTGAGCCTCACGGAACTTGAATACATTGAGATACTGCTCAACCTTCTCCTTGACATCCTTGAATTCAGCGATAGCCTTCTGGTCAACCTCCTGCAATTCGCCGCAGGCAGGAACCACGCCGCCCCAGTACTTCTTGGTGAGCTGGAGAGCACGATTTACGAAGTTACCATAAACGGCAACCAACTCAGAGTTATTGCGCTCCTGAAAATCCTTCCAGGTAAAGTTGTTGTCCTTGGTCTCTGGAGCGTTGGCTGTCAATACATAGCGCAAGACGTCCTGCTTGCCAGGGAGATCTACGAGATACTCGTGCAACCATACTGCCCAGTTGCGGGATGTAGAAATCTTGTCATCCTCAAGATTCAGGAACTCATTGGCTGGTACATTATCCGGCAGGATATAGTCGCCGTGAGCCTTCAGCATGGTAGGGAAGATGATGCAGTGGAACACGATGTTGTCTTTACCGATGAAGTGAACGAGACGTGTCTCTGGATCCTGCCACCACTTCTGCCATGTACCCCATTTCTCTGGCTGTGCATCGCAAAGTTCCTTGGTATTGGAGATGTAGCCGATTGGAGCATCAAACCAGACATAGAGAACCTTGCCTTCTGCTCCCTCTACAGGAACAGGAATACCCCAATCCAGGTCGCGGGTCATCGCACGAGGCTGCAGATCCATATCCAACCAGCTCTTGCACTGTCCGTAAACATTGGAACGCCACTCCTTGTGACCTTCCAGGATCCACTGCTTCAACCAGTCCTGATACTTGCCCAGTGGGAGATACCAGTTCTTGGTAGGCTTCTTGACGAGGCCATGACCAGGGTTGTTCTTATTGGTAGGGTTGATCAACTCTTCTGGAGAGAGGGTTGCACCACACTTCTCGCACTGGTCGCCGTATGCACCTTCTGCACCGCAGCGAGGGCAGGTACCCACGATGTTACGGTCGGTAAGGAACTCGCCGGTAACTTCATCGCAGAACTGCTCTTCTACTTTCTCTTCCAAAACGCCCTTGTCGTAAAGAGTACGGAAGAAATCAGAAGCAAACTTATTGTGAACCTTAGAAGTTGTGCGGCTGTAAACATCAAAGGAGATGCCGAAATCCTCGAAACTTTTCTTGATGAGGTTGTGATAGCGATCCACTACTTCCTGTACGGTAATGCCTTCCTTCTTGGCACGGATGGTAACAGGTACACCATGCTCGTCGCTACCGCCGATGAAAACAACGTCTTGCTTTTTAAGGCGAAGATAGCGTACGTAGATATCGGCTGGCACATAAACACCTGCCAGGTGGCCGATATGCACACCACCATTAGCGTAAGGCAATGCTGCCGTAACAGTGGTACGTTTGAAATTCTTTTGTTCCATATTAGCTAATATATTTTTGTTATTTGGGTGCAAAATTACAAAAAAATGTTGGAAATGCGGAATAATTAGGTGTCCTTTTTCTCCTTTATATATATAATAAGGTGTAATTTGATAGTTTTAGATAGGGGAATATAAGGATATGTTTGTAGAATGTGCCTTCATTCTAGAAAAAAGGCTCTATTCTAAAGCTCAGATACTAAAAAGGCTCTAGCTTTCCAGCCCGAGCCTTTTTTGTACTTGCCCTTCAGGTCTTTCTGATAAGGGTAGCACAATCATTATCATTTACTATTGTATTGAGTATTGCTGTTTTAATAATCAATCTTCTTACCTTAATAAGTAGAAAACTTCCTCCTTTATATATCTTACTTTATATTTTTAAAAGTATCTTATTTTTCTTTATTGGGTGATGATTACATCTTTATTGGGTGATGATTACATCACGTTCAAGTAGGCGATAACAGCCAACTCTGCGATAAGAATCGCGAAACCTACCTTCTTGATAACTTCTGTAATTTTAAAAATACTATCCATAGTCTTGAAATTTTAAAAAGTTTAATATTGTTGTGTTATACCTACGTTGTGATAACGTCTGTTTTACGATTGCAAAGGTACGTGTTTTTCTGCTTGTAAGGGGGTAATAATTATTTTATTGGGGTGTATTTAGTTTTTAAAGTGGGGGTATTTGATAGAAAATACCCCCTATACAATAAAAAATACCCCTTCTTTGGACGATTTTCTTATGTGTTCTGGCAGATAATTGTCTTAGAGATGTCCTCTTTCTGCCCAATCTCCCCTATCTAGTGCCCGATATCCGATAGCTTCTGCCAGGTGTTGAGGTCCTACCTGCTGACTTCCGGCAAGGTCGGCAATGGTACGGGCAACTTTTAAGATACGGTTGTATGCACGTGCAGAAAGGGATAGCTTCTCCATCGCCATTCTGAGGAGATTGATTCCTTCCTCCGTTGGTTCCGCAAATTGGTGAATCATACGCTCCGTCATCTGGGCATTACAATGTATTCCCTTGAAATCCTTGAATCTTTCTGCCTGAATCTCTCGGGCTCTGATTACTCTTTCTCTGATTTTGGCACTTGGCTCTCCTGGGGCTGCCTTAGAAATGTCCTTGAAAGGTACTGGACTGATTTCGCACTGGATATCGATACGGTCGAGTAGCGGACCGGAAATCTTGTTCATGTATCTTTGGATCTGACCTGGTGTGCAGACACAGCGGTGGGTAGGGTCGCCATAGTAACCGCAAGGACATGGGTTCATGCTTGCTACAAACATGAAGGAGCAAGGATAATCGATGGTGTATTTTGCTCTGCTGATGTTGATGTGGCGATCTTCCAGAGGCTGACGCAAAACTTCCAGGGTGGTTTTGTTGAACTCTGGCAATTCGTCACAGAAGAGCACGCCATTATGGGCAAGAGATATTTCGCCGGGTTGTGGAGAAGTTCCTCCGCCTACCAATGCTACTTGCGAGATGGTATGGTGAGGCGCTCTGAAAGGGCGCTGGGCTATGAGGGATACGTTCTTGGCTAATTTGCCTGCTATAGAATGTATCTGGGTAGTTTCCAGGCTTTCTGAGAGAGTAAGGGGTGGAAGTATGGATGGGAGTCGTTTTGCCATCATGGATTTTCCCGAGCCGGGAGGACCTACCATGATGAGATTGTGACCGCCGGCAGCGGCTACTTCCAAAGCACGCTTTACGTTTTCCTGGCCCTTTACATCTGCGTAGTCGTAGTCACAATGAACCTGGTTCTCGTAAAACTCCTTGCGGGTGTCCACAATGGTTGGGGTAGGAGATGATTTGTCGCCAAGAAACTGAATAACATCAAAGAGGTTTTTCATTCCATAAACCTCCAGATTGTTCACAACGGCAGCTTCCCGTGCGTTCTGTTCTGGTACAATCAGACCTTTGTAGTGTTCTGACCTTGCCCTGATGGCGATAGGTAGAGCTCCCTTGATAGGCTGCAATGTGCCGTCAAGGCTCAATTCGCCCACCATCATATATTCTTTGAGATGATTTTCAGGGATGTTGCCATTGGCGCCTAAAATGCCGATGGCTAGAGGAAGGTCGAAACTGCTGCCCTCCTTGCGCAGATTGGCGGGGGCCAGGTTAATAGTAATGTCGGCTATTGGAAATTTATAGCCGCTATACTGCATGGCTGCTGCGATGCGGTTACGGCTTTCCCTCACCGCCTCGTCGCCTAAGCCCGTAAGGTGATACATTACGCCTGTGTTGAGGCTGACTTCTACAGTTACAGTCGTGACTTCCAGTCCGTTGACTGCTGCACAATAGGTTTTTACTAACATAAGCTCTTTTTTAGAAGGTTAGAGCTCGCGGTATTATCTCAGCAGTTGGTCTAGTTTATTGTATAGATCTTGCTTGTTAAGGCCTCGGGCTGTTATTTTTCCGTTTTGAAGTATGATGTTGTCGGGCATCGAAGTGAGTCCCAACTTCTTCAAAGTCTTGTCTTCCAGCATTTCTCCATTGCATACTACAGCCGAGTTGATAGAGTCGCGCTTCATATTTTCCTGGCAGCTGCTCTTGCTTGCATCCAGGCAGAAGCCTATCAGCTTGAGTTTGCCTTGTGATGAGCGCTGGCGCTTCTTCAACTCTCTCTGTATGTCCTGACTATCATAATTGAATGTAGCCCAGGTGTAGATGACAGCGACAGGTGAACTGATCAGTTCTGTACTGGAGATGAGCTTTCCTTTAGTGTCGTATGAAGTGAAAGTTGGTAATTTGGCACCAACTCCTGCATCTTTCATAGCTGAAATCTGCTGCTTCAGTTTGCCTACCTGAATATTCTTTGGCTGTTCTTTCTCCAACAGAGTAAGGAGAGAGAGAGCTTTTTTGTAATCTGGTTGAGGTGTGGCAATGAAGTATTTCTTGATGAGAAAGAGGCTTACTACCGACTTTGTATTGTCTTCTATGAAGAGTTCAGCCTGTTTCTTTTCCTGTGGAGGAGTATTGCCAAGAATCGATTTGCGGAATTTGGTCATCAATTCATTGTTCTTGGTACCCTTTACCTCCATTTCCTTCAAGTGGGAAGCATCGCCTTTCAGCTCCACTGATTCTCCTGATTCAGCGAAGATAGGTTGCTCAGAGAAATTTGGGAAAACGATCATCAGCGTACAATCGTCATTGCAGGGCATCTCGTATGTGAATCTACCGCCTACAACTTTGATGGTATCCACGCCTTCTATGCCGCCATCTGTGCTATAAACATAAAATTCACCTTGATTCATGTTTAAAAATTTGCCCTCAAGTTTAAAGTGACCACTACTGACACCACATGATGTTAGTAAAATCGATGAAATAAGAAATATGATGTATGCAAATTTTTTCATAAGAAAAATTTTAAGGGAGGAGTGCCGCGAGCGGGACTCGAACCCGCACAGCCATTACTGGCCAAGGGATTTTAAGTCCCTCGTGTCTACCAATTCCACCATTGCGGCATGGTAAACGTTAAGAGTTGAGCGGAAAACGGGACTCGGACCCGCGACCCCAACCTTGGCAAGGTTGTGCTCTACCAACTGAGCTATTTCCGCGTTACTTAATTGCGAGTGCAAAGGTAATATAATTTCCCGGTTCTACCAAATGGATTTACAAATTTTAAGAAAAAATACGCCGTTTTTCTTCAAAAACGTGCATTTTTCTCGTTGAAACGCTAGTTTTAGGGGAGATGAAGTGGGATTTGAAGTAGGATATGAACTAATTTCCTACGGTCAGCACGCTGCCAATACCTGTGTAAGTTACACGATATTGCATCAGCATCTTGTCTTCTTTTCCCTGTCCACCGCTTGTGATGGTACCATTTTCAAGGCTATATACTCTTTTACATTTGTTGCAGATGACCGATTGTCTGTTGCCAGTCCACTCCAGCGGATAGTTGGTACCGCCATATTGCAGGATGCAGTTCAGGCATTGCCTGTCCCATGCTACATAGCCATTGAAGTTGGTTGTGCCGAGGATGAAACCATTCTTGGTGGCATCCTTCAGGTCGTTTCCTGCTCCCAGATAGCTATAGTTGGCATAGTTTTCCTTGGCTGTAGAGAGGACGATGGTTTCAGTATGGTTCTTGCCATCGTTGAGGGTGGAATAGACATTCCAGGCGCCATTTACCTTTTTGGCACTAATCATGGTGTAGGTGCCGGCTCCTTGGAGAGCTGTCTCAATGCTGCTTCCTGGATGGTAGATGGTTCGGAAGATAAACTGGCATGGGTATCGGGTGCTGATGCTGTTGTCTGCATCGCAGGATGCCAGAAGCGAGGAGGAAAGAATGAAACAGATACACCAAAAGGTGAAGAGCACAGCTTTTGCTGCCATACTCTTCACCTTATTGTATATATACACCTTATTATATATATGATTATATATAGATGTTTCTTTCTTCATTGAGTTCAAAAAGATTCTAATGTATTAAGAGATTTCCTTTACTTCAAGAGACTCTTTTACTTCAAGAGATTCTTTTCTGCATTCTCCATACGCTCGAAGTGGAACTCTGAGAGAGTCTGCTCCATAAGCGCCTGGATCTTGTCGTTGCAGAGATTGCCGATACTTCCTTCATGGGTATGATGGATATTCTTGTTTGGTTTGAATTCTCCAGCTTCGATTTCCAGTCCCACAGTCTTGTAAGCATCACGGAAAGGCATTCCGTTAGCGGCAAGCTGATTTACTTCCTCAACAGAGAACATCGGATCATAACGAGGATCATTGAGGATGTGCTCGTTAACCTCCATCTTGTTGATGATGTAGGCAGCCATCTGCAGACAGTCTTTCAACTCGTCGAAAGCTGGGAGGAATACTTCCTTGATAATCTGAAGATCACGGAAATAACCCACAGGCAGGTTGTTCATGATGAGCATGATCTGCTGTGGCAAGCTCTGGAGCTTGTTGCTCTTGGCACGAATCAGCTCGAATACGTCTGGGTTCTTCTTGTGAGGCATGATACTTGAACCGGTGGTGCACTCTTTAGGCAACTTCACGAAGCCGAAGTTCTGACAGTTGAACATGCAGGCATCGAAAGCCATCTTTGCCAAGGTTCCTGCCACGCTAGCCATCGCGAAAGCTACGTTGCGCTCCATCTTTCCTCTACCCATCTGGGCATAGACTACATTATAGTCCATGCTGTCGAAACCGAGAAGTTCGGTTGTCATGGTACGGTTCAGAGGGAAAGAGCTGCCGTAGCCTGCTGCGCTACCCAATGGGTTGCGGTTGGTCATGCGATAGGCTGCCTGAAGGAAGAGCATGTCGTCAGCAAGTCCTTCAGCATAAGCGCCAAACCAGAGTCCGAAAGATGAAGGCATTGCCACCTGCAGGTGGGTATAGCCAGGCATCAATACGTTCTTGTATTGGTTGCTCTTCTGGATCAACTCGTCGAAGAGGATTTTGACAGCATCAACAATCTCCTTCAGCTCGTGGCGGGTGAAGAGCTTGAGATCTACCAAAACCTGGTCATTGCGTGAGCGTCCTGAATGAATCTTTTTGCCCATATCGCCCAGCTTCTGGGTGAGCATCAGTTCTACTTGGGAATGAACATCCTCCACGCCGTCTTCGATGACAAACTCGCCTTTCTCGGCGATGGCGTAGATATTCTTCAATTCTGCGAGGAGCTGGGTAAGCTCATCCTTTTCCAAAAGTCCGATGCTTTCGAGCATGGTGATGTGTGCCATACTGCCAAGCACATCGTATTTGGCGAGATAGAGGTCGAGTTCACGGTCTCGACCTACGGTGAATCGTTCGATTTCCTTGTTTACTTCAAAGTTCTTTTCCCAAAGTTTATGTGCCATAATTTCTTTATTTTTAATCCTGGTAAGGAATCATCGCCAGTGCATCTGCAATCTTCTCGATGCCTTCCTGCAATGGCTTCTTCACCATGCCCTTGATAAACATATTGAGCTCAGCCTTGATGGTGAGTTTCATCTTGCAAGAAAATTCTCCTGTAGGGAGCAGCTGAATCCAGAAATTGAATGGGATAGGGCTGTTCTCTGTTTCAAACTTGATGGTTTTTGGAAAATCTCTGTCGATGATGCGCATCTTGAGGTCGCCCACCATAGGAGCGTTGATAGTGATGCTGTCGCTGTCGAATCTCAGGTCCTTGAGTTTCTCCATTTCCTTTCTCTTGTCCTCAGGAATCTGGTCTTTCACCTGCTCGAAGCGATCTTTGAGCACCTGCAGGTTGTTGAGGTCGCTCAAAGTATTAAAAACAGATTCCTGCTTGTGAGGAATCTGTTTGATATTACTTTCGAATGTACTTGTACTCATTATTGATGGGTAAAAATTTACTTCTTCCAGTTAGCTGGGTCCTTGCGCCACTCGTGGAGCAACTCTACGTCTTCCTGCTTGATGTAACCAGTCTCGAGAGCCTCTTCTACCACGTGCTCGTAGTCTGTAAGAGTAACCAGCTTCACGTTAGCATCAGCGAAAGCCTTCTCTGCTACAGGGAAACCGTAAGTGTAGCTAGCTACCATACCTACAATCTCGTTGCCGTTCTTGCGAAGAGCCTCTACTGCCTTGAGTGAGCTGCCGCCTGTAGAAATCAAATCCTCTACAACAACAACCTTAGCCTTAGGATCGAGCTCACCTTCGATGAGGTTCTGCATACCGTGATCCTTTGGTTTAGAACGAACGTAAACGAAAGGCAAGTTCAATTCGTCAGCCACCAATGCACCCTGTGCGATAGCGCCAGTAGCTACACCAGCAACAGCGTCAGCCTCTGGGAACTGCTCCAGAATAGCGTGTACGAGTTCGAGCTTCACATAGTTGCGGAGTTCTGGGAAAGAGAGGGTCTTGCGGTTGTCACAATAGAAAGGAGACTTCCAACCAGAAGCCCAAGTGAAAGGATCGTTAGGCTGCAATTTGATAGCCTTAACCTTCAATAACTTAGATGCGAATTCTTTCTTTAGCTTGTCCATAATCATATAAGGATTAAATTATTATTATTTCTTTGCAAAGGTACTACAAAAAAACGAGTTATCCATATAAATAGGGCATTTATTATAGATTTTTTATACCTTGTGCGTGATATTGGCTTGCAAAGTGGGGGATGGGCGAGGCCGTCCGAAAACTTAATTAGGGAAGCAAACAACTGAATTGGGCATTTTTCT
>USRA01000065.1 GCA_900557035.1 uncultured Prevotella sp.
TTTCCAAACCGTGCTTCAAACCGAGGGCGTGGTCGTTGATATCGTGAGCTGGAGTCACCTTCAGGCAACCAGTACCGAACTCGATATCTACGTATGAATCCTCGATGACAGGAATCTCGCGGTTTACGAGAGGTACAATCACGTGCTTGCCCTTCAGCCAGGTATTCTTCTTATCCTCAGGGTTGATACACATGGCAGAGTCGCCCATGATGGTCTCCGGACGGGTTGTTGCTACTACGGCATAGTAGCCCTTCTCATCCTTGTGCATCACGTTCTCCTCGTCCACCTGCTGGCAGTCCTGCTCTACCACGTAATACTTCAGATGATAGAGTTTAGAGTGCTCGTCCTTGTAGATAACCTCCTCGTCAGAGAGGGCAGTCTGAGCCTTAGGGTCCCAGTTAACCATTCGCACGCCACGATAGATGAGTCCCTTCTGGTAAAGGTCACAGAACACGTGGATGACGGCACGAGAGCGAGTCTCGTCCATGGTGAAGGCAGTGCGGTCCCAGTCGCAGCTGGCACCGAGTTTGCGGAGCTGCTTGAGGATGATGCCACCGTGCTCGTGAGTCCAGTCCCAAGCGTGCTTGAGGAACTCGTCACGTGTAAGGTCAGTCTTCTTGATGCCCTGCTGAGCGAGGCGATTAACCACCTTAGCCTCGGTAGCGATACTGGCGTGGTCGGTACCTGGTACCCAGCAAGCGTTCTTGCCCTCCATGCGTGCACGGCGAACGAGAATATCCTGGATCGTATTGTTGAGCATGTGTCCCATGTGGAGCACACCCGTAACGTTTGGTGGAGGGATTACCACTGTATAAGGTTCACGACCGTCTGGCTTAGAGCAGAAAAGCTTGTTGTCGAGCCAGTACTGATACCATTTACTTTCCACTGCTTGTGGATCGTATTTACTTGCTAATTCCATTGTTTCTATCTAATTTTTATTCTTTTTCTTTCTTTTTCCTTAAAAAACGGTGCAAAGATACGAATTTTTGAGCGAAAAATGCTATCTTTGCAGCATAAATTACGTATTTTTACATAAATATAGTGCCAATGATTTGTTGAAGTATAAAAAGTAATGGTTATGGAAGCATATTTGTTTTTTAATGTAATGATGTTTGTGTTTGCATTGTCTTTTGTCATTTTCCTCAACACGAAAGCCGGGAAGAAATGGAAAGATAATCTTTAATGTGAGGTTAGAGTTATGCATACGAAAGAAGAGAAAATGGCGGCATTCAGCCGCTTGCTGGATGTGCAGGACCGTTTGCGCCTGCAGTGTCCATGGGATAAGAAGCAGACATTCGAGAGCCTTCGTCCGAATACCATCGAGGAGACTTTCGAGCTTTGTGACGCCTTGATGAAGCGCGATTACAAGGATATCAAGAAGGAGTTGGGCGATGTGCTGGAGCACGTGATGTTCTATAGCATCATCGGCAGAGAAGACGGCGAGTTCGATATCTGTGATGTCTGCAATCAGGAGGCCGATAAACTGATGTTCCGCCATCCTTTCATCAACTGGAAGGAAGAGGGCGAATGGACAGTGGCGAATCCTGATATGTATATCAATGATGAGGGACAGGTGGTATATAAGGAGTCGGAAGAAACGGCAACTGGTAAGGCTGAGGCGGGAAGCTCGGAAGAAACCCTGGCTCTTGGTGCCAGCAAACCTAAGAATGCAGCCTCGGTAGAGAAAACCTGGGAGCAGATCAAGCAGCAGGAGAAAGATGGCAACGAGCGCGTTCTGAGCGGTGTGCCAAATTCCCTGCCATCCCTTATCAAGGCCTATCGCATTCAGGACAAGGCACGAAACGTGGGCTTCGACTGGAAGGAGAAGGAGGACGTATGGGATAAGGTACAGGAAGAACTGGAAGAACTCAAGGTAGAACTTGCCAAGGGTGATAAGGAGAATTCTACCCAGGAACTCGGCGATTTCCTCTTCTCCGTAATCAATGCAGCCCGTCTCTATAAGCTCAATCCTGACAATGCGCTGGAGAAAACAAACCAGAAGTTTATCCGCCGTTTCAACTATGTGGAAGATCATTCCTTAAAGCAGGGTAAGAATCTGAAAGACATGAGCTTGGAAGAAATGGATAAACTGTGGAATGAAGCCAAGAAGCTGGAAAGACAAGAAGCAGGAAAGACAAGATAAATAGAACGTTTTTATAACAACAAAAACTATAAGGATTATGAAAAGATTAGTTTATATGATGATGGCTTTGGTGGTACTCTTTGCTGCCAATAGCTGTAAGGATAAGAAGACCGCACAGGTTATCAGTCCTACAGATTCCCTCGATCTGGAGGAGGTTGCCGATGATTCAACCATCTACGGTGTATGTGGTGAGGGAACATCTATGCACAATCTGGAGCTGATTTCTGATGAGGGAGATACGCTCTCTGTCTTCATTGATGATGAGAAGCCAGACATCGTACAGGGTGGTTTGCTGGCAGGCGACCGCATCGCTCTTATCGGTTACAAGGCACAGGATGGAGAGATGATGGCACAGAAAATCATCAATCTTACTTCACTCTTGGGCAAGTGGACTTCACTCGACAAGAACTTCGACTTGCTGGAAGGCGGAGAGGTAAAAAACAATGTGAAGGCTGAGACCAATCCTTGGACTTCATGGAAAATCCTGAACGGAAAGCTCCTGCTCAACAAGGATACCTTTGCCATCGATAAACTGGGATCTGACAGCTTGATGCTCGAGAATACCCAGGGCATCTATGTCTTCAAGCGCCAGGAGTAAATAGTCATTCTAATTTTAGATTAAGTTGGAACCATTTAAGATACATATACTGGGGTGTGGCAGTGCGCTGCCAACCCTGAAACACAATGCTTCCTCGCAGCTCATTGAGATGCGGGGAAAATGCTATATGATAGATTGTGGCGAGGGCGCACAGATGCAGTTCCGTCGCTCTCATATCCATTTCTCCAAGCTCAATGCCATCTTCATCACTCACATGCATGGAGATCATTGCTTTGGCTTGATGGGCTTGCTTTCTACGCTGGGAATGCTTGGACGTACATCTAAGTTAAGAATCTATGCTCCAAAGGATTATGCTCCTCTGTTTAAACAACAGGTAGAATTCTTTATGCAGACGATGGAATACGAGATGGAAATGATTCCTGTGGATACGGAGAAGCAGCAGATTATCTACGAAGACCATTCGCTCACGGTAGAGACGGTGCCTCTGAAACATCGTCTGCCATGCTGCGGCTATATCTTCAGAGAGAAGCCTACGCTGCCTCATATCAAGAGAGATATGATAGATTACTACGGCATCCCGATCAGTCAGATCAACAACATCAAGAATGGGGCTGACTGGACCAACGAAGATGGCGAGGTGATTCCGAATGCCCGTCTGGTGACACCTGCCGACCAACCTCGCAGTTATGCCTATATGAGTGATACCCGATATATTCCGAATCTCTGGGAAAAGGTGAAGGGGGTAACTGTGCTTTATCACGAAAGTACTTATACTTCGGAACAGGAAGACCGGGCTAAGATCTACAACCATAGTACGGCAAAGCAGGCTGCGATGGTGGCAAAGGCTGCCGGGGTAGGCAAGTTGCTCCTGGGACATTATAGTGCGAGATATAATGATGAGACGGTTCTGCTGAAAGAGGCCAAAGAGATTTTCGAGGAAAGCTATCTCACCAATGAGGGAATGATTATCTCGGTATAAAAATAGCCTTGCATCAAAAAAAGTTCATTTTTGGTGCAAGGTTTTGTGTTGCTATTCGTTTAATGTATAAAAGATAGAGAAAATTGGAATCTGAAAAACTACTTTTGGATGACATAAAGGGCGGCAGTCGGGCAGCGATGCACCGGCTCTACGACCGCTACGTAGGATATGCCATGGCGGTAGCGCTGAGGTATGTCCCTTTACGTGATGATGCGGAGGATGTGGTGCAGGATAGTTTTGTGAAACTTTTCTCTGGTATTGCCAACTTCGAGTACAGGGGCGAAGGTTCGCTGAAGGCGTGGTTTCTTCGGATTGTGGCAAATGAGGCCATCAGCTTTACTAGAAAGCAGAGTCGCATTACTTTCGTGGATGAAGTTCCGGAAGATGTGAGTGACGACGAACCGGAGGTAGAACGGGTGCCGCCTGCCGTATTGACGAAGATGATCGGTGAATTGCCCGAGGGCTATCGACTGGTTCTGAACATGTTTGTGTTTGAGCAAAGAAGCCATAAGGAAATTGCTGATCTGCTGGGCATCAAGGAGAGTACCTCTGCCTCGCAATATCTAAGAGCCAAGAAGTTTCTGGCAAAGAAAATAAATGAATATCTAAATAATATAAACGAGAAAGAATATGAGTAATCAAGATTGGACAAGCAAACTTCAAGACCAGTTGGCAGGCTATCAGGAGTCTGTCAGCCACGACTTGTGGGCAGGCATTGAACAATCGCTTGCTCAGAATGATATAGAATCAGTTTCGTCGAATCCACAGGCAATAGTTTCTGAAAGTTCAGAATCTACAGATTTCCACGTTGGTTCAGAATCTTCAGATTTCCACGTTGGTTCAGAGGCTAAAAAGAAAGCCAGGATTGTCTATTTTAAGCGATGGTCTGCGGCTGCAGCAGCTGTGGCATTGTTGGGAATAGGAGGAAGCTATGTTTATCTGCATCAGGAGGAAGTAGAAAAGGGTAATTTGCAATTGGCTTCTCTTTCTTCCCGTTCCGTTTCAGCGGATTTGCCATCCGCTGCATCCCATGTCGTTTCATCGGATTTGCAACCCGCTGCACCCCATGCCGTTTCATCGGATTTGCCATCCGCTCCATCCCATGCTGTTTCATCGGATTTGCCATCCGCTGCATCCCATGTCGTTTCATCGGATTTGCAATCCGCTGCACCCCATGCCGTTTCATCGGATTTGCAATCCGCTCCATCCCATTCCGTTTCAGCTGATTTGCAATCCGCTGCACCCCAAAAGAAGAAGGGTAATGTTCTAGAGAAAGAATCTGAGAATAAAATTTCTTTGCTAGCCGATAATCATGCTGCAGCGTATGCTTCTCAATCTTATCATTTTGACAAAAATGAGGAGGCTTCTGGCTGGTCGATGCAACTCTATGCCGAAAACCTGACGTCAAGTTTGGGCGGTGATAATTCTGATGCATCTGGAAGCTATCGTGATTATAGTTATGGCACGATGGCAGAGCCGATGCCTGGAGTCATCCCTGATCCAACGGCTGGAGGCATATATGGAGAAGAATATCTCTTGGCATCCTGTAAGGCGATTCAAAGAAACCAGCAGGTGAATGCCAAGCATCATGCTCCTGTATCTGTTGGTTTGCAGGTAGCCTTTGGCATTGCACCTCGTCTGACTTTGAGCACAGGTTTGGTATATACACGCACTTCTTCTGATTTTTATCCATACGCACCAGGTAGTAGCTACAATGTTCATCAGGTGCTTCATTATGTGGGTATCCCGGTGGGATTGAACTATGAATTCTGGCAGAGTGGAGGCTTCCATGCTTATGTGATGGCGGGTGCTGAGGCTGATTACAATGTGAAGAATGATACCGAAGAAGAGGGAGTAAAGAAAGAGAATGCCAAGCGAGACAGGGTGCAGCTCTCTGGAAAGGCTTCGCTCGGTGCGCAGTATGACATCACGCCAAAGGTTGGTCTCTATATCGAACCGGGTGCTAAATATTATTTTGATAATGGAAGCCATGTGGAAAATACCTTCAAGGATAAGAAGTTGAATTTCAATCTCCAGTTCGGTTTGAGATTCAATCTATAGTATAAAAAACAGAACTTTCGCACATGCGAAAGTTCTGTTTTTTTATTTTATTTCTTCAAAAGCTTCTCACTCATATTGAGAGCAGCCTTTCTACCATCTCCCATGGCAAGGATCACGGTGGCACCACCTCTTACGATGTCGCCGCCGGCATAGATCTCCTCAATAGAGCTCTGCATCTGGTCATTTACGGCAATCGTATTCTTTCTGCCAAGTTCCAATCCCTCGATGCTCTGAGGAACGAGTGGGTTAGGGCTTACGCCAACAGCTACGATTACCTGGTCGCACTCCAAAGTGATGGTCTCGCCTGTTGCTTCCGGACGGCGACGGCCGCTGGCATCTGGCTCACCGAGCTGCATCACATCCAGGACTACAGCCTTTACTGCGCCCTTCTCATCAGCCAGATATTCCTTTGGATTATGTAAGGTCATGAAGTTGATGCCTTCTTCCTTGGCATGTTTCACCTCCTCAAGTCGGGCTGGCATCTCTGCCTCCGAACGGCGATAAACCAATGTAACTTCGGCACCAAGTCGCTTGGCGGTGCGGCAGCTGTCCATCGCAGTGTTTCCGCCACCTACTACAAACACCTTCTTACCCAGGTTGATAGGGGTGTCGGTATGAGGGTTGGCTGCATCCATCAGGTTCACACGGGTAAGATACTCGTTGGATGACATAATGTTCAAGGCATTCTCACCAGGGATATTCATGAAGTTAGGAAGTCCTGCTCCCGAGCCAACGAAGAATCCCTTGAATCCCTGTTCTTCCAAATCCTTCACGGAGATAGTCTTGCCCACGATGCAGTCGGTAATGAACTTCACACCCATCTTCTGGAGATTCTCTATCTCTACATCCACGATGGCATTAGGCAATCGGAACTCTGGGATACCATATTTCAATACTCCGCCAATCTCGTGAAGAGCCTCGAACACGGTGACGTCGAATCCCTTCTTTGCCATATCGCCTGCAAAGCTCAAACCTGAAGGACCTGAACCCACAACCGCCACCTTGATGCCATTTGCCTCATCGCATTCTGGTACAGAGATGTTGCCGCTCTGACGCTCGTAGTCGGCTGCGAAACGCTCCAGGTAGCCGATGGCAACGGCTGGCTCGTTCATCTTGAGATGTACGCACTTGCTCTCGCACTGCTTCTCCTGCGGACAAACACGGCCGCAAACGGCTGGCAGGGCAGAGGTGTTCTTCAGAACTTTGGCTGCGGCAAGGAACTGTCCACGCTCGATGTTCTTGATGAAGGATGGTATGTTGATGCTTACAGGGCAACCCTCCATACAGGTAGGCTTCGGACAGTCGAGACAGCGCTTTGCCTCGGTTAAAGCCATCTCCTTGGTCAAACCGATGTTAACTTCCTCGGTGCGGGTAGTTGCACGATAAACAGGATCCAGCTCTGGCATCTTGACGCGCTCGATAGCGGTGCGCTCCTTTGCTTTCATCGATGCACGTAACTCCTTGCGCCACTCTGCGTTACGGTCGGTCAGTTCTTCTATTGGTGCATCTGTTGGCTCTACATCCATCGTAATGTCTGTAGTCTCCTTCTTCTTTTCGGCATCCACCGTAGCCAGATGCTCCTCGAAGTGCTCCATCTCTTTGCGCTCTACGTCCTTGAAGGTACCCATACGCTTGAACATCTCATCCCAATCTACGAGAGCACCGTCAAACTCAGGACCGTCGATGCAGACAAACTTGGTCTTGCCGCCGATGGTCAGGCGGCAGGCGCCGCACATACCGGTACCATCCACCATAATGGTATTGAGCGATACATCAGTAGAGAGATTATATTTCTGGGTGAGGAGGCAGCAGAACTTCATCATGATAGGAGGACCGATGGCGAACACCTTGTCGATGTGCTCCTGGTTGATGAGCTTTTCGATGCCCACGGTTACTACGCCTTTCTCGCCATAGCTTCCGTCATCGGTCATGATGATGAGTTCATCACTGGATGCACGCACTTCATCTTCCATGATGACGAGGTCCTTGCTTCTACCAGCGATAACACTGAGTACTCGGTTGCCTGCAGCTTTCAGTGCCTTGATGATAGGGAGCATGGGAGCCACGCCTACGCCACCGCCAGCACAGATCACGGTACCGAAGTTCTCGATGTGGGTAGGGTTTCCGAGTGGACCTACCACGTCGTGAATCTCATCGCCCTCGTTTAAGGCGCAGAGCTTGGTAGAGGAGAGTCCTACCTTCTGTACCACCAGGGTGATAGTACCTTTCTCGATATCAGCATCGGCGATGGTCAGCGGCATGCGCTCGCTGTTGTTATCTACACGGATGATGACGAAGTTGCCAGCCTTGCGGCTCTTGGCGATGAGTGGAGCTTCTACATCGAAACGGAATACCTTCTCAGAGTATTGTATTTTCTTGATAATCTTGTTCATGGGCTATTAACTTTTTATGTTGAATACTATCTGTGATTCTATTTCTTATTAGTTGTCTTGATGTTTGCTCATGGTATATAAAACGCAAAAGGATAACTGCGGCCGCCTTTTGGGTAGCCGAAGTTATCCTCGTACATTCTGTTATTCTTGTTTCGAAAGAACTCGGAGTTCTGACGATTTTTTTCTTGATTTTCCCGAAGAACCGGGTTCTTCTTTTTTGTCGAATTAATCGAAGTTCTTGTCATCGAGCATCTCGAATCCGCAGTAAGGAACCAATACCTTAGGAACGCGGATACCCTCTGGAGTCTGGTTGTTCTCCAGGATGGTTGCTACGATACGTGGCAAAGCGAGAGCTGAACCGTTAAGGGTGTGGCAGAGTTCAATCTTCTTGTCCTCTGCATGGCGATAGCGGCAGTGGAGGCGGTTAGCCTGGTAGCTCTCGAAGTTAGATACTGATGAAACCTCCAGCCAGCGACCCTGTGCTGCACTCCATGTCTCGAAGTCGTAGCAGATAGAAGAGGTGAAGCTCATGTCACCACCGCAGAGACGGAGGATGTGGTATGGCAACTCCAACTTCTTCAAGAGACCCTCTACGTGGTCGAGCATCTCGTTCAGGCTCTCGTATGAGTGACCTGGCTTATCGATGCGTACAATCTCCACCTTGTCGAACTGGTGCAGACGGTTCAAACCACGAACGTCCTTACCATAGCTACCAGCCTCACGACGGAAGCATGCAGAATAAGCACAACGCTTGATAGGGAGGTCCTTCTCGTCGAGGATAACATCACGGAAGATGTTGGTTACAGGAACCTCGGCAGTAGGGATGAGGAAGAGGTTGTCGAGATTAGCATGATACATCTGACCCTCCTTGTCTGGCAACTGACCAGTGCCACGACCGGAATCCTCGTTAACTACGTAAGGAGGCTGAATCTCCAGATATCCGCTCTTGCGGGCCTCATCGAGGAAGAAAGCCTCGAGAGCACGCTGGAAGCGAGCCATCTTGCCGATATATACAGGGAAACCAGCACCTGTAATCTTCACACCGAGGTCGAAGTCAACGAGGTTGTACTTCTTCAGGAGATCCCAGTGGCAGAGTGCGCCCTCACCGAGGTTAGGCTTTTCTCCGCCTTCCTTTACAACTACATTGTCTGCAGCATCCTTACCTTCAGGAACCTGCTCGCAAGGAATGTTAGGGATTTCGAGCAACTGGTTGGTCATATCGTTCTGGGCCTTCTCCATAATCTCTTCCAGAGCCTTGGCGTCAGCCTTGAGCATAGCTACCTGAGCCTTGGCGCTCTCAGCTTCCTCTTTCTTGCCTTCCTTCATCAGGGCACCAATCTGCTTGGCAAACTGATTAGCCTGCTGCTTGTTGTTATCCAACTTCTGCTGAGCTTCGCGACGAATCTTGTCGTACTCCAAAACTTTCTCTACAGCCTCACGAGCATTTGGAAAATGCTTCTTTTCGAGACCTTTAACTACACGTTCAGTTTCTTCACTGATGAGTTTAAGTGTAAGCATAATATTTCTTTTTTATATTAATTTTCCTATTTGAAGGCAAAATTACAAAAAATATTTGTGATAGCGCAAAAAAATGCCAACTTTTTTGCCGAGAAGGGTAGAATTAAAGTTTTTTCGTGGTTTTTATGGGGTTAAACGAAGAAAGCCTGCTCTAGGTATGAGCAGGCTTCTATGTTGTTTGTTTGGAATAGT
>USRA01000066.1 GCA_900557035.1 uncultured Prevotella sp.
GATATAAAGATTTTCACCTCTTTATTTTTCCAAGTGCAAATATAATAGAAAGGGCAAAAGCTTTCTAAATTCAAAGCTTTTGCCCTTTCTTCTTTTATTAAAAAAATAAAATATTCCCTGCAATTCTTGGCAATCTCCGAAATATATGCTAAGTTTGCACTATGAAAGAACCTAAATTGATAGAATTAACAGAATTGAAACCAGGTTATTTGGAAAATATCAATAACTTGTTGTCGCAGTTGAGTGATAGCGTACATACTATCACCGAGGAAGGATTGAACACCTTGCTCTCCTCATCCCAAAGTCATCTCTATGTCTTGGAATCCGATGGACAATTCATCGGTATGACTACTCTCTGCCTTTATCAGTGCCCTACAGGATGGAAGGCATGGATAGAAGATGTGGTGGTGGATAGAAACTATCGCGGCAAGGGATATGGCACGCTGATGATAGAAAAGGTGATAGAGCAATGCAGAAAGAGGGGAGAGGTAACCCTGATGCTCACCTCGCGCCCATCACGTGTCGTTGCAAACCAACTCTATCAGAGCCTGGGCTTTGAAAAACGGGAAACCAATGTTTATAAAATGGGTTTCTGAAAAAGCAGGTCTTGGAAAATCAGACTTTAATCAATAAAAATTAGAATAAACAGAAGTAACTATGAACATGAAGTCTACATGGATGGCTTGTCTCCTCCTGATGCTCGGTTGCGTTTCGGGTATTGCCAAGGATAACAAGACCAACAAGTACAAGCTAGTTTGGCAAGATGACTTCAAGGGTAAGACCTTTGATGCTAAATCATGGAGTAAGATTCGGCGTGACGGACCGGATTGGAAGCGCCACATGTCGTATGATGACCGCCTCTACGAAGTAAAAGACGGCAACCTCATCCTTTATGGCGTAAATAACGATGGTTCCTACAAGTATGATTTGAATGGTGATGGTCAGTTGGAGGCTGATACCGCCCGCTTTGTAACTGGTGGTTTATACACCAAGCACAAGAGAACCATAGAATATGGTAAGGTGGAAGTTAGAGCCAAGTTAGGTCAGGCGCAGGGAGCATGGCCAGCTATCTGGATGTTGCCAGATAGAGATGTGGCTTGGCCAATTGGTGGCGAAATCGACATCATGGAGCATCTTAACTTTGATCCGATGGCTTATCAGACCGTTCATACCCATTATACGCATACCCTGAAGCAGGATTCCAATCCTCCTCATTTTGCCACAGGCAAGATAGATACCAATGGATATAATGTGTATGCGGTAGAGATTCTGCCAGCTGAACTCATCTTCTCTATCAATGGTGAGAAGACCTTCTCCTATCCTCGCATTCAGACCGATAAGGAAGGTCAGTTTCCATTTGGTGAATCATTCTATTTGCTCATTGATATGCAGATAGAAGGCAGTTGGGTAGGAAAGGCAGACCCATCCCAGTTGCCTGTGAAAATGGAGATTGATTGGGTGAAAATGTATAAACTGAAAAAATAAACAGTTCCCTCACAGACCCTATTTGTGAGGGGATTTTTGTTTTCTGGATGCTGATACGGAAAAGAAACGGCAATTTTGAACATTTTGTGATATTTTGTGAATAGTGATAATCGACAGAAAAGCAGTACCTTTGCACCAGAAAACAATCATATTGTATATCATAAGAAACATATTAAAAATGAACAAGAAAAAGATATTGTGCTTTTGTCTGGCTTTCGGGGCTTTTTCTGCAATGATGGCGCAGGAAACTTTGTCGCTGAGCCAGTGCCTGCAGATGGCGGTGGAGAATAACCTGTCGCTGCAGAAAAGCAGAAACGAGATTGCTAAAGGCAAGTATTCCATCAGCGAGAACCAGGCGAAGCTGCTGCCACAGATCAATGCCGTGGCACAGTTGAACGATAACTTCACACCTCCCGTTTCCGTGACGGATGGTTCTGCCTACGGCAAACCTTACAATGTAACCAAAACCCTGCAGTATAATGCTTCGGCAGGATTGCAGCTCCAGATGCCGCTCTACAACCAGATGGTGAATACTGCCATCGATATTGCCAAGATTGCAGACCATCTCAACCAGCTCTCTTACGAGAAGGCACGTGAAGACCTCATCGTACAGACTGCCAAGATGTATTACATGGCGCAGAATACTGCTGAGCAGATTCGTCTGGTAAACGACAACATCAAGCGCCTGGAAGAACTCTATGGCATCACCCAGGCTTTCTACGATAATCAGATGAGTCTTGAGGTAGATGTGAAGCGTGTGAAACTCAACATCGAGAATCTCACCGTACAGCGTGATAACGCCATTGCCATGCTCGATCAGCAATATACCATGCTCAAGTATGTGATAGATTATCCTGCAGAAAAGCAAATCAAGGTAAGTGATGTGAATCCGGGGGAGATAGAAACGGTGAATGCCAACGGACTGAACACCAATCTCTACGAACTCCAGCTCCTGGAAAAGAAAAAGGAACTGGCACAGAAGCAGACCAAGCTTGCCAAGGATGGCTATCTGCCTTCGGTGAGTCTTACCGGAAGCCTGATGTATTCTGCCTTTACCGATAAGATTGAACATTGGATTCATTCGGGCGTATCAAACCACTGGTATGGTTCCAACGGCATCGGCATCCAGCTGAGAGTGCCAGTCTTTGATGGTTTCGAGAAGCGTTCAAAGATTAGACGTGCCAAAGTGGAGGAGGAGAATGCCCGCATCGGATACGAGGATGCCTTGAAAGGCATGCAGGCAAATTATATGAACGCCGTGAGCGAGGTGAACAACAGTCAGCGCAACTACAAGAAGCAGTTTGACAACTACACCCTGGCGCAGGATGTATATAGCGTAACAGCCGACCAGTATAAAGAGGGTGTAGGAACGATGACCGCCGTTCTCCAGGATAAGATGCGCATGAGCGAGGCAATGAACAATTATCTCACTGCCTACTATAAATATAAGGTGGCGAACCTCTCGCTCCTGAAGCTCACCGGACAGTTGGATCAGGTAAAATAACAAAGGAATCATAAAGTAACAAACAATCAGAATATAACAATGGAACAGAACGAAAACAACAAGATAGAAAACACTCGTGAGGAAAATGCTGTAACTCAGGCTTCTCACGAAGATAATGCTGCAACCACTCAGATGTCTCACGAGGAAATGCAGAAGAAACTGAAGAAGCAGCGCATCCGTCAGATTATCGCCAGTCTTATCGGCATCGCCATCCTGGCTTTCGGACTCTGGAAAATCGTCTGCCTCTTCCTGGATTATAATGCCAACGAGACCAGCAATGATGCTCAGGTAGAACAGTATATTTCTCCTGTCAACCTCCGTGCATCGGGTTATATCGCCAAGGTTTGCTTCAAGGAGCACGATGAGGTTCACAAGGGCGATACGCTCCTTATCCTCGACGATCGTGAGTATCGTATCCGCCTGATGGAGGCTGAGGCTGCTTTGAAGGATGCCAAGGCTGGTGCAAACGTAATCGATGCAACCCAGCAGACTACCCAGACTTCGGCTACCGTTTATTCTGCATCCATCGATGAGATAGAGGTGCGCCTTGCCAAACTCGCCAAGGACTGCGAGCGCTATCGCAACCTGGTGGAGAAGAAGGCGGCTACACCTATCCAGCTGGAACAGCTCGAAGTGGAATATGCGGCTACCAAGAAGAAGCTGGAGTCGGTAAAGAGACAGCAGGCTGCTGCCTATAAGGGCGTGAACGAGGTGGTTACCCGCAAGCAGAATGTGGCTGCTGCCATCGAACGTGCTGAGGCTGCGGTGGAGATGGCGAAGCTGAACCTCTCCTATTGCGTGGTGGTAGCTCCATGCGATGGCAAGTTGGGGCGCCGCACTCTGGAAGAGGGACAGATGGTAAGCGCTGGAACCACCATCACCTATATCCTTCCTAATTCCCAGAAGTGGGTCATCGCCAATTACAAGGAAACTCAGGTAGAGAATCTCTATGTGGGTCAGAAGGTACGCATGACGGTGGATGCCATCAGCAACAAGGAGTTTGAAGGCACCGTTACCGCTATCTCCGGTGCTACCGGTTCCAAGTATTCTCTTGTTCCTACCGATAATTCAGCAGGCAACTTCGTGAAGATCCAGCAGCGTGTGCCTGTAAGAATCGACTTCACTAACCTCAGCAAGGAAGACAATGCACGTCTGGCTGCAGGTATGATGGTAATCGTGAAGGCTGAGAGAAAGTAAGGATTGGCTTGAAGGAAATGAAGTAATATATGGAAGAAGAATATAAGAATTATCCGTTCTATGACTGGGTGCCGAAACCGTTGGGTATCATCTTCATGATCATCCTCTTCGTGCCGATGATCACGATGAGTGGTGTCTATTCCGCCAACAGCGGAGAGATGATGAGCGGACTGGGCATCCAGTCGGAATACATCGCCTTTGCGGGCTTCTGTACGTCGATAGGAATGGCGGCTTTCTCGCCGTTCTTCTACGAACTGGTGTGCATCCGAAGAGAGAAGATGATGTGTATCGTGGGATTCTCCATTCTCTTTTTGCTCAGTTTCGTCTGTGCCCAGACCGATTCGCTGTTCATCCTCGGACTGTGCAGTCTGCTGATGGGTTTTGTTCGCCAGACGCTTCTGATGGCGCATCTCTTTGTACTCATCCGATATGGTTTCGGCATCGAGGCAACGAAGAATATCACGCCGGGTTGCGAGCCTACCACCGAGGAGGCTTGGGATGCGGTGGATTCAGAGAAGATGGTGTCTCAGCCGGTCATCTATCTTTTCTTTATGATCATCGGACAGTTGGGTACCTGGCTCACGGCTTGGCTTGCCTATGCTTACGAGTGGCAGTATGTATATCATTTCATGATGGCATTCATGCTGGCGGGCATCATCATCGTGTTCTTCACCATGCCTTACCATAAGTATCCGATGCCGAAGTTCCCGATTACGATGTCGAAGTTTGGCAATGTCACGGTGTTCAGCATCATGCTCTGCTCGTTTGCCTATGTGATGGTGTTCGGCAAGACGCTGGATTGGTTTGATGATCCTACCATCCGTTATTCTACGGTGGTCTGTCTCATCTTTACCGCCCTGTTCATCTATCTGGAGAAGACCCGCCGCTCACCTTATTTTATCATGGAGGTGTTCCAGCTCAGGGTTATCAATTACGGCATCATGCTGTTCTTCCTCCTGATGGTCTGCAACTCCAGCGCCATGTTTGTGAATGTATTCACCAACGTGGGAATGAAGATAGACAACTGGCAGAATGCCACCTTGGGCAACTGGGTGATGGTGGGATATACCGTGGGTTTGATCTTTGCGGTCATCGCCAGAGCCAAGAATGTTCATCTGAAGTGGATGTACTGTCTGGGCTTCCTCTTTATCGGAGGCTACGCCCTCTTTATGTATTTC
This sequence comes from uncultured Prevotella sp., assembly GCA_900557035.1. Taxonomy (GTDB): domain Bacteria; phylum Bacteroidota; class Bacteroidia; order Bacteroidales; family Bacteroidaceae; genus Prevotella. Next base: position 5,365 of record USRA01000066.1, read on the forward strand.
GAGGTACAGAACGACGGCATGTATGAGCGTATGAAATGGCCTATCATCATCCGTTCCACGGGAATGATGCTGCTCTATTCGCTCATCTCTACGATAGCCAATCAGCGCATGCCTTACCGCTTCATGTCCACCTGGGTCTGCATCATGCTCACCGTCCGTATGGTCATCGCCCCTTGCATCGGTTCGGCGCTCTACACCAATGTGCTTCAGCATCGCCAGCAGTATTACATCACCCGCTTTGCACAGGATTACGACCGCACCAGCATCGAGACGGCAAAAACTTACGACCAGACGGTGATGGGCATGCAGTATCAGGGCAAGAGTGTAACCGAAGCGCAGAACATGGCTGCCATGAGTGTGAAGGGTAAGGTACAGGTTCAGGCCACGCTGGTATCCATCAAGGAGATGGCAGGCTGGACCTTCTACGGCTGTCTGGTATGTGCCGGACTGATGCTCGTGATACCTTGGCGCAAGCGGAACATCAAGGAGTTGACCCGCGAGTATCTGCTGAAGAATGTTAATGTGAAAAACTTGGGAAGAAGGTAAAATTCTGCTAAAATATCATAAATAATCAAGGCAATCATCAGAGGAGATTGATATTTTTGTTATCTTCGCAGCTAAAGCAATTTTTTAGAATGGAGATAACTGACAATATAATCATATATGAGGCAAATGAATTCCCTCATTTTCTGATGCAGCCTTTCTATTCTGATTATGTCGGAATAGTAGTTTGTCATCAAGGGATGTTCCGTTTCTGTGTAGATGGAACATCCTTTGTTGCGTCTATGGGAGAGACCGTTTTTCTCTCTCCCGGAATCCTGTTTCATGTGCAGGAGGTCTCTGCAGACTTCCGGTACACGTTGCTTTTTTATCGTGTGGAACAGATTCTCCACATGCTGGGAAATACCGTAGTCAGCATGCGACTTTACTCTACGCTCTATCCCAAGTCGTGTACGGTGGCTCATACGGGATATGAGAAGATGCTGACCTCTTATGCCCGGATGCTTTTGAATTTAGAGCAGAAGGAGAAGCATGACACTTACAGTTTGCATGAACAGAAGTTGCTTCTAATGGCGGTAACCTATCGTCTTTGCAGTATTTTCTCTGCTTCGTTCCAGAAGGAAGGCAAGGAAATGAGGCGTAAGATAGAGACATTCGAGATATTGGTGAAGCTGATAGAGGAGAACTTTATGCGTGAGCGTACGGTAGCTTTTTATGCCGACCAGCTTTGTCTCACTCCGAAGTATCTTTCGGTGATTGTGAAGTCGGTATGTGGCAAGACGGTTCAGCAGTTGATTTTCAAGGCGATTATCCGTCGCAGCATTTATCTGATGAAGAATACGGACAAGACGATTCAGCAGATAGCCTGTGAACTCAGTTTCCCGAATGCCTCTTCCTTTGGCACCTTCTTCAAGAAGCATACCGGTTTGTCGCCCAAGAATTACCGGATAGGGGCGGAGTAACTTCGAAGAATCTTCGTACCTTGGCACCACTGGTACCCGCCAAGCCTCTCAACGATGCTCAAATGTGCGGGTCGTTTTATTTTTATACATTTCCCTTGCTGAGATTCTCGTATTTTCAAACGATTCTTATTTCTTTGTGAATATTGAAAATATGGAGGAAAATTGTAATGCGTTAATAATCAAATGATTATGATTTTGCTGGTTAATAGCGTTGAAATAGAATTTCTATAGTTGTACGACTATAACCCCTGTAGTTGTACAACTATAACTCTACAGTTGTACAACCATAGCCTATATAGTCGTACGACTACAACTTTATAGTCGTACAACTATAGGGTATTCGTTTAATTAGAAGCAGAAAATAGGGTATTCGAGATGCTCAAAACGCCCTGTTTCGTTGCTAGATTCCAAGTTTACCTGTATGCAAAATTTGGTTATAAGTATTGACAAAAATAATACTTGTTGCTGAAAAAGATTCCTTCTGCTCCAAATGAAATAGGCTTCGATGACGAATGAAGCCTATTTCAATTGCATATGAAGCCTGTTTCGATAGCATATGAATACGAATTTATGTTTCTGCTCTCTCTGCTCACTTTCTTTGTTATATCTTGTTAAAGATTAGCTTTGAATCAGATATTTATAAAAAGAAATCACTATATTTGCATCTAAAGCAATCAAATGAAGCAATGAGTAAATTCAACGAAGCAACAAGAGTTCAGATGCCAGCAATGGTTCACCTTACTCGATTAGGCTATTCTTATTTCGGAAAGATAAGCGAAGATATGGCAGGGACAGTCTATGACCCTGACACGAATATATTGACTGAAATTTTCAGAGAACAATTTTATAAGTTGAACCCTTAAATAGTCTCAGTTTTAATGGTAATGTGAGTAAGGAGTGATTACTCCCCAGCTTGGGGAACAATTGGAAAGGTATATCTGAATATTGCTGCAATATATCCCAAAAACATGAAACAAACAAATAAATAAATTATGAGTAACGAGATACAATTTCTTCTTTATAATATGCCTGATGCTGATGGCAAAGTACAAGTTGTCATAAAAGACGAAACTCTTTGGTGTACGCAAAAGGCTATGGCACAGCTCTTTGGTGTTGGTATTCCTGCTATAAGCAAGCATTTAAAAAACATCTTTGATGAGGGAGAGTTGGATAAGGACGTGGTTGTTTCCAAAATGGAAATAACCACTCAGCATGGTGCAATTGAGGAAAAAACACAAACTCACAAAGTGGATTTCTTCTCTCTTGATGCAATCATTGCCGTAGGTTATCGAGTTTCTTCACTGAAAGCCACTCGTTTCCGCCAATGGGCAACAAAGATACTCCATGAGTATATCAAAAAAGGCTTTGTAATGGACGATGATCGATTGAAGCAAGGTAATGCGGTGTTTGGTAAGGACTATTTCCGTGAGTTGCTTGAACGTATTCGTTCTATTCGTACAAGTGAGCGTCGTATCTGGCAACAGATAACCGACATCTATGCAGAGTGCAGTACCGACTATGACAAGAACTCTCCGACTACAAGAGAATTCTATGCTATGATACAAAACCGTTTTCACTATGCCATCACAGGACAGACTGCTGCGGAGATTATCTACTCTAAGGCAGATCACACAAAAGATCACATGGGATTGACAACATGGAAGAATGCTCCAGACGGGCGTGTTCTTAAATCGGATGTCAGCATTGCCAAGAACTATCTGCACGAGAAAGAAATCCGACAACTGGAACGTGCCGTTACTGGCTTCTTTGATTATATTGAAGACCTCATAGAGCGTGAAAATACGTTCAATATGTCGCAGTTCTCTGCAAGTGTTAATGAGTTTTTGACTTTCCGCAAATATCAGATATTACCTGATAAAGGCAAAATATCGGCTGCACAAGCCAAGAAGAAGGCGGAAGAAGAATATGACATCTTTAATAAAACACAACGCATAGATTCGGACTTTGATAAGGGTATAAGAGGATTGCTTGATAATGAATAATACAGCAAGGCTAACTTGCACTATTTCAAGATAGAGATTAGATAAAATGGAACTAAAGAAATATAAGCTTGCCGACATCGCTAAAATTGAAATTAGCGGTGTTGACAAAAAACAATAGAGGGCGAAACACCTGTGCGTCTGTGTAACTTTGTTGATGTCTATTATAATTGGGCTATCACCCAAAAAAGGCTAAGTCGTTTATGGTTGCATCAGCCAAACAGACAGAGATAGATAAATGCTTAATAGGTAAAGGTATGGTTGCTATCAATAAGGATAGTGAAACCAGGGACGATATTGGTATTGCTACTTATATTGCAGACGATTTCGAGGATGTACTTCTAGGCTATCATTGTGCGTTGATTACCCCCAATCCGGCTATTGTTGACGGAAAATATCTGAATGCTTTCATGCACACTCGATTGAGATGTCGTAAAAGAAGCTAATTATGTCGTAAAAGCAAAAGGAAATGTCGTAAAGAAATTTGTCAGATGATAATCATGAAGGCTTCTTCAAAAGAATATAGATACGAAACTGCAGGTTTGTATTTTGTGTCTCTATTTCAAAATGCTTTCACACTTTATGTTAACTATCTGTTTCATAGTTGTTTGTGTGTGAAAGGAGAATTGTGAAGAGAGAATGTGGGTGATGTGTGAAGCGGGAATAACGGTTATGAGGAGTGAGGAGAGATGATAGGTGCTGAAAGGCGGAAAGATGCTATCTTTTATCGATTGGTTTGAGCAGGGCAGACGCATTAAATTGCGCTGCCCTCCAAAAGTTTTGACAGGTACTCTTC
>USRA01000067.1 GCA_900557035.1 uncultured Prevotella sp.
ATTAACGTTAAAAAATACGCTCAAAGCTTGCTCAATTAGAGTAAAACAGGGCGTACCGAGCTACCAAAATAATAAAGGCGTGCTGAACACAAGATAATAAAGGCGTGCAGAACACAAGAATAAAATGAAATAAAGGGAAGATTGTAATTCAATCTAAAAAGGCTGTCTCCGACTTGATTGCGGAGGCAGCCTTCATTTTTTTATTTCTGATAAAAGTTCTTGCTCTTTAAAATTGAGAATGCATTATTTCTTTCGGGCGATAATGATGGTTACACCAGCCAGGATGGCGAGGATGCCGATGGCAAGCTGGAAGGAGAAACTCTCGCCGAAGATACAGATGCCGATGATGACTGCCGTTACAGGCTCTAACGCTCCCATGATGGCAGCAGGAGTACTGCCGATGAGATTGATGGAAATCGTCATGAAGAAGAGCGACAGTACCGTTGGCAACAACGCCAGCTGGGCAGCATAGAGCCAATGCATAGGAGTCTGCAGCATCTGAATCTTCTCGCCTGCAATAAACGAATAGATGAACATCGTGATGAGTCCGAACAACAGGATGTAAAAGGTGAACTTGATGTTCGACATTCCCGGATTCTTCCATTGATTCACGGAGATGATGTAGAGCGCATAGAGCAGGGAAGAACACATCACCAGCGCAAAACCAGCCGTGCTCAACTTATCGTTTCCATCGCCCTGATAGAGCAAGCCCACACCCGATACTGCCAGGAGGATAGCCAGGGTAGTTGACCACGTCACCTTCTCATGAAAGAATACCGTCATCAGTATCGCCGTCATGATTGGATAGACAAAGAGGATGGTACTGGCAATACCTGCCGCCATGTAGTGGAAACTCACATAGAGTGTGGCAGAAGAAAGAGAGAACATGCAACCCAGCGTAGCGAGTCGGATCAGGTGTCCCCACTTTACCTTGAAACTCTCCTTGCGGAACAGCATCACCACGGCAAACATCGCCACAGCCAGGAGATAGCGGTAGATGAGTACCGAACTGGAATTGAATCCATCCCCATAAAGTTCCAACGTACCCAAAGGATTGGTACCATAACACACGGCGGCTACAACACCCGCCGCAAAGCCCTTAACTTTATTACTGCTTGTCATTGAATTAAAATGCTTTTTTTATTTTACTAAGTTTTTTCTTATACCTTATTATATAATATCATTTCTTTCGAGAATCTATTCTGATAATTTATTTCGAGCTGCAAAAGTACGGCATTTTTTCGAGATAAACTAACAAAATCGTATAAATCTCTTGCCATCTTTGAGAAAATCAGCCCGATTTTTGCTCTTTATCAAAATAAATCGTATCTTTGCAAAGATTATGTAGCAAAGCAGAAATCAATATTATACTAAACAATAAACATTTGTAACTATGGAACAAATTAAAAACGATCAGCTCACCGTTGAAATTTCAGCGCACGGAGCAGAACTCAAGAGCATCAAGGATGCCAATGGTAACGAATATCTCTGGGATGGCGACAAGGAATTCTGGGGCGGACAGTCTCCTCTCCTCTTCCCTATCGTAGGCGGATTGTGGAAGGGCGTCTATCGCATCGGCGACAAGGAATACACCCTGCCACGTCACGGCTTTGGCAAACTCGTAGATTTCAAGCTCGTTGGCAAGACCGGCGATCGCCTTACCTTCGCCCTCATCGACAACGAGGAAACCTTCGAGAACTATCCATTCCACTTCAACCTCGCCGTTTCCTATCGCCTTGCCGGAAACGAACTCCACGTTATCTGGCACGTTGAGAATACCGACGACAAGGTAATCTACTTCCAGATTGGCGGTCACCCTGCATTCAAGGTACCAGGCTGCAAGAAGGGCGAAAAGCTGAAGGCTTTCCTCAAGCTCGACAACGAGGCTCCTACCCGTCTCTTCGCTACCATCGGAGGCTGCATTGACCCTAACGCCCGCGAGACCGTTCAGACCGACAACGGTATCCTGGAGGTAACAGACGAATCATTCGCTGACGATGCCTACATCTTCGACAAGAGTCAGGTGAAGCAGATTTCCCTGCTCAACGAGAAGGGCGAGCCACACGTAACCGTAGAGTTCAAGACTCCTGCCGTAGGTGTCTGGAATCCGGGCAACCACGCTCCATTCGTCTGCATCGAACCTTGGTTCGGTACCTGCGACTGGGCAGAATACACCGGCGAATTCAAGGATAAGTACATGATGAACAGCCTGCAGCCAGGTGCCAGCTTCATGAGTGAATACATCATCAGAATAGAAAAATAATGGAAGAAAAAGAAAATTTGCAGCTCCCCGAGAACGCATTCCGTGAACTCAAGGACGGGGAGGAATACAAGCCGCTGATGTCGCCAGACAAGGTTTATCCTGAGGTAAACGGATGGTCGGTGACTTGGGGTATCGTGATGGCGGTCATTTTCTCTGCCGCCGCAGCCTATCTGGGCTTGAAGGTGGGTCAGGTGTTCGAGGCAGCCATTCCAATCGCCATCATCGCCGTGGGCGTAAGTACCGCCACCAAGCGAAGCAAGGCGCTGGGCGAGAACGTCATCATCCAGAGCATCGGAGCCTGCTCGGGTGCCGTAGTGGCAGGAGCCATCTTCACCCTGCCAGCCATCTATATCCTACAGGCTAAATATCCGGAGATGACGACTTCGTTTATGAAGATTTTCATGGCTTCTGCCCTGGGAGGCGTGTTGGGAATCCTGTTCCTCATTCCTTTCCGAAAGTACTTCGTAAGCGACATGCACGGAAAATATCCGTTCCCAGAAGCTACTGCCACCACGCAGGTGCTGGTGAGCGGAGCCAAGGGAGGCGACCAGGCTAAGCCCCTGCTCATCGCCGGACTGGTGGGTGGTCTTTACGACTTCATCGTAGCCAGTCTGGGATGGTGGAACGAGAACTTCACTTCCCGTGTGGTAAGTCTGGGATGCGACCTTGCCGACAAGGCGAAGCTCGTGTTCAAGGTGAACACAGGTGCAGCCGTATTGGGATTGGGTTACATCATCGGATTGAAATACGCATTCTTCACCTGTCTGGGTTCGCTCGTGGTATGGTGGCTGATTGTGCCAGGCATGAGTGTCATCTTCCACGACAGCGTGCTCAGCGCCTGGGATCCCAGCATCGTGAAGACCGTGGGCGAGATGAGTCCGGAGGAAATCTTCCGTGCCTATGCCCGCAGCATCGGTATCGGCGGTATCGCCATGGCAGGAATCATCGGCATCATCAAGAGCTGGGGCATCATCAAGAGCGCCGTTGGACTTGCCGCCAAGGAGCTGAAGGGCAAGAGCGATGTGGATGAGAACATGAAGCGTACCCAGCGCGACATCTCTTTCAAGATCATCGCCATCGGTTCGCTCGTCACCATCCTCATCACCTTCCTCTTCTTCTGGTTTGGTGTGATGGATGGCAATCTGCTCTTCGCCGTCATCGCCATCCTGCTGGTGGCAGCCATCGCCTTCCTCTTCACCACCGTGGCAGCCAATGCCATCGCCATCGTGGGTTCCAACCCTGTATCGGGAATGACCCTGATGACGCTCATCTTCGCCTCTGTGGTGATGGTGGCTGTAGGACTGAAGGGTCCTGGCGGAATGCTTGCCGCCCTGATTATGGGTGGTGTGGTTTGTACAGCCCTCTCTGTGGCAGGTTCGTTCATCACCGATTTGAAGATTGGTTACTGGCTGGGTACAACGCCTAAGAAGCAGGAGGGATGGAAATTCCTCGGCACCCTGGTGAGTGCGGCTACCGTGGGCGGCGTAATGATGCTGCTCAACGAGACCTACGGATTCGCTTCCGGATCTCTGGCAGCACCTCAGGCGAATGCGATGGCTGCGGTCATCGACCCTCTGATGAATGGTGTGGGTGCACCTTGGATTCTCTACGGCATCGGAGCCGTGATTGCCATCGTGCTCACTTACTTCAAGATTCCAGCCCTGGCTTTTGCCCTGGGTATGTTCATTCCGCTGGAACTGAACGTTCCGCTGCTGGTAGGTGGCGCAGTAAACTGGTATGTTACTTCACGCAGCAAGGATGCTAAGGTGAATGCGGAGCGTGGCGAGAAGGGTACGCTCATCGCCAGCGGTTTCATCGCCGGTGGAGCCTTGATGGGTGTAGTCAGCGCCCTGCTGAAGTTTGGCGGCGTAGAGGCCAGCATCGCAGAAAGCTGGTGGGTGAACCCAATGTCAGAGGTTTGCTCACTCATCGCCTACATCTGCCTGATAGGTTTCTTTATCAGAGCAACGAAGAAATAATCTGATTCAAAAAAAATCTGATTAAAAAGAATAAAAACAAAAAGAGGGTGTGTCAAAAGTCCAAGACACACCCTCTTTTTCTTTTTTATCCCATTTCTGCAAATTCGGCAGGTTTCATGCCAAACTGCTTCTGGAAACATTTTGTGAAATAGCTAGGACTGCTGAAGCCCACCATGTAGCTCACTTCGCTGATGCGATAGTGCTTCTCACGCAGCAGGCGAGCAGCCTTCTTGAGCCTGATTACCTGAATCATCTCATTAGGTGTAACATCAGCCAAACCACGGATCTTGTTAAACAGCGAGCTTCGGCTCATTCCCAACTGGGCAGCCAGGAACGCCACGTTCATCTCCGGATTCGAGAGATTCTCCTCTATCACCTTCTCCATCTGCACCAGGAAATCATTATCAATCTTGGTTGGCGCAATCTCCTGGATAGGTTCCAGCGGCGTATGCGAGAACTTGCTCTTCAGCAGCCTGCGCATCTCTATCAGATGATTCACACTCGCCTCCAGATACTTCATCGAAAATGGCTTTTCGATAAAGATGTCGGCTCCGTAGTTCATACCTTCTGCCTTGCTGGCATCATCGGTCTTTGCCGTGAGCATGATGAATGGCAGATGACTGGTCTTCGGATTCGTTCTTACATTACGGCAGAACTCAGGACCATCCATTTCCGGCATCATCCAGTCGCTCACTATCAGCGTTACATCACTTTTGTTCAGAATGCGCAGCGCCTGCTTGCCGTCTTCTGCCGTCAGCACCCGATAAGTCTTGGCGAAATGTGCCTGCACGAAGTTTCTCATGTCTTCGTCATCATCCACAATCAGCATCGTAGGACGATAACCCTTCTGGGCATCTTCCTCATTCTCTGCGGTTGATGCATCATCAGGATTTCCGTCTGCTTCCATCATCGTTTCATCCTCCTCAGAGATAGGATTCCTAGCCTCATCGCTCTCCTTCTCTACCACGGCATCTTCCTGGTTGACGGGCAGGGTGACGATAAAGGTAGCGCCCTTTCCTTCTTCCGATTTCACCTCAACCATTCCGTGATGAGCCTCCACCAGATTCTTCACGATGCTGAGTCCGATACCAGTTCCCGGCTTATTGTCGTGAGCCTGATAAAAAGCTGCAAAGATTTTATCCTGCTCATCAGGACTGATTCCCATACCATTATCCTCTACCGAAATGATGAAATGCTCGCCGTCTTCGGCAAGTCGGCACGAGAGATACACGTAATCATGGGTGTACTTGGTGGCGTTGGTCATCAGATTACTGATTACCTTGGTAATCGCCTCGCTATCGATGATTGCCGAAAAGTCGTCGGCAGGATAATCCACCTCCAGTCGGGCTCCCTTCTGCTGCAAAGTAGGCTCAAACCGCTCAACGACCGCATGCATCAGCTTGGAAATATTCTGCAATCGGAAATGAACCTGCAGTCCCTTCTGCTGCACCTTGTTGAAATCGAGCAACTGATTGACAAGCGTCAGGAGTCGCTGGGCGTTTCTGTCTATCACGTTCAGAGTCTGGTTCATCGCCTCGCCATCCTTCACACTCTCGCTGATTTTCTGCCATTGCTCCTTCAGGTTCTCCAGCGGTCCGATGATCAGCGTAACCGGAGTACGGATTTCATGGGCTATCATGGTGAAGAACTGCAGTCTGGCATCACGCATCTCCTGCTCCTGCTTTTCCTCCAGTTGGTCGAGTTCCTCCTGATGGCGGCGCTTCTCTCTCTTCACCCTCGACTGGGTGTAGAGCCAGATGAGCCAGCCGATAACCAGCAGATACAGAATCTTGGCAGGCAACGACCACCAGAAAGGCGGATGCACCACAATCTTGAGCTTCGCTTCATTCTGCGACCACACGCCGTCGTTATTGGCAGCCTTCACTCGGAACGTATAGGTTCCGGCAGGCAGATTGGTGTAGGTGGCACGATGCTCGCTCGTGGTAACCCAGTCCTTGTCGAATCCCTCTAGCATGTAGGAATAGAGGTTCTTCTCCGGAGAAACATAACTCAAAGCTGCAAACGAGAGATTGATCATATTCTCATCATACGAGAGGTCCAGCTGCTCGATGTGGTTCAGCGACTCCGGCAATTTCTCGGATCCCACTTCCACGTGCTTGTTGAAAAGCTCGAGAGAGGTGATTGCCACCGGAGGCACCACGTGATTGATCTTTACCTGATAAGGATAGAAGGTATTGAATCCCTGCGTAGTACCCAGATACACTCTGCCGTCTGAAGCCAGCAGGCGGGCATTCGGCATAAACTGGTCGCAGGTGAGTCCGTCATAACGGTTGAACAGCAGCGTAGGTTCCCCCGGCACACACTTGATAAGTCCCTTGTCAGAAGAGAGCCACATCTCATCCTGATTGATGATGATGGAAGCAAAATCCTGACTAGGCGCATCGACGGCGATGCGGCGGAAGGAATCAGAGGATGGCTGATACTCGCACAATCCCATATTCGTAGCCACGAGAAGTCTGCCCTTGGAATCTTCCTGCACGCAGTTTACCTGATTGCTGCAGATAGAGGTGGAATCCTTCGCATCATTCAGATACTGCTTCCAGGTCTTGTTGCGTCGGTAGCACCAGAGTCCATTTCCCTGAGTAGCAAACCAGATGTTACCCTTCTTATCTTCCTTGATATCGATGGTAAGGCTGTTGAATGATTTCATTTTCTTGAAAATCTGCTTCTGCTCATCCTGCATACAGGCTCCGCTCATAGAAGTAGCCCAAAGCTGACGTTTGCTGTCTCTGAACAGGCAATAGCAGCTGCCGCTCAAGGTTTCGTCGGCTGAAGGAAAAGGCTTCAGCGCCCCGGAAGACAAGCTCATTCTGAAGATTCCGTTGCCATAAGTTCCTATCCAGAGATCATTCCCTTCTGCCAGTAATCCGTGCACATTATACCGTGCCACAGCCTGCTTGCCTGGGAAATCAACAAAGCTATCCGTTGCCGGATCAAAGCAATCTACTCCCGCATCATCGGTAGCTACCCAGATACGATGTCTGGCATCCTCGGCAAATCTTCCTACCACGTTACCTTTCTGTCCGCCAGTACCGGCAGAATGCATCTCGAATCGGTTTCTAATGGCAGGAGAAGGAATGTAACTTACTCCGCCATAGAAGGTTCCTATCCAAAGACCGCCCTCCTTATCCGAAGTGATGCCATACACGAATCGCTCGGCAGAACTGCGGCTCGGATTATCCACTTCTGAAACCATTCGCCAACTGCGTTTCTGGATATCGTATTCCACCATTCCATCATCGCTGCCGATCAGTACGTTGATATTCCGGTCGTTATAGAGCTTGTGGATGTGATGCACGGAATTGTTTACCGAGGCATTAATCAGCTGAATGGTGCTACCATCTGTATTCACCTGGAACAATCCATCGTTCCAGGTTCCCACCAGAATGCTTCCATCCGAATTGGCGAGCAAGGCTATTCCATTGAGCCGGGATGCATCTCCCTTTAATGGAAATACCCCAAAGGTATCATTCGCCTTATTGAGTCGGACTAGTGATGAAGAAAGATGATTACAGAGAGCCCACACCTGATTGTTTACATCCACCAATGTAGCCACTACTTCTCCCTTGCTTCCCTTAATCTGATAATTTCGACATTCATGGGTTATGAGATTGTATCTGAAGAGTCCCTGCCCTAGGGTAGAAACCCACACGTTACGATTGTCATCAACAGAGAAATAAGAGATGATGGAAGTAATCTGATCGCTCAGCCTCTGAAACTGTTCGGTTTGAAAGTTAAAGAGGAAGGCTCCCTTGGGTGTACCCACCAGCAGCCCTTCATCGCAGGCTTCCAGCGCACTTACATACTGGTCGAACTTCATCTGCGGGTTATAGAAATTCTGTACCTGATAGCCATCATACCGACAGAGGCCGTTATCGGTACCAAACCAGATGAATCCATTCTTATCCTGCACGATGTTTCTCACGGCATTGCTCGGCAATCCCGTGTTCATCGTGATGGTACGCACCAGCGGCTCCCTCACTATGTTTCTACTCCAGGTAGAAGCAGGCGCCATCGCCATCAGGAAGATGGCAGCTAAGATTATTATGATCTTTTTCATTGTTCTTGTCTTTTCGATTGATGGTGCAAATTTACAAAATTATATTCAAAAGAAAGAGTTCTTAGAAAAGAAAATGACAAGAGATTAACCTATCATCATTATTTGCTGTTTACCAGATTCCATTTCGGCGGATTCACGCCCAGCAGATTCTTCACGAAGAAGTCGTAGCGCTTGTGCTCGCCATAGAGTTCGCCCATGGTATGATGGGCTCCTGGAATCACCACGAGTTCAAAATCCTTGTTGGCTTTCTGCAGGGCATTCACCACCTGATAGGTGCTCGATGGATCTACGTTGTCGTCTATCTCGCCTACCACCAGCATCAACGGGCGCTCCAGCTTATGGGCATTCTCCACGTTGCTGCACTCCACGTAGCTGGAATCAACAGGCCAGCTCATCCATTGCTCGTTCCACCAGATCTTATCCATCCGGTTGTCATGGCAGCCGCAGGCACTATAGGCAGCCTTGTAGAAATCGCCATGCAGCAATACGGCGGTAGTACTCTCCTGCCCGCCTGCAGAACAGCCGTAGATAGCTACATTATCTGCATCCATATAAGGATACTTCTTGGCTGCTGCCTTGATCCAGAGTTCCCGGTCTGGGAATCCGGCATCCTTCAGGTTCTTGTAGCAAACCTCCTCAAACTTCTTGCCGCGATAGGAAGTGCCCATCGCATCGAGCTGAACTACGATGAAACCGAGTTCGGCAAGCGAAGTGGTGTACCAGTTGTATGGCATGAAACTCTTCGGAGTATAGGCATCGCCCGGACCCGCATAGATATATTCGATAACCGGATATTTCTTATTAGGATCGAAATTGGTAGGGCGCTGGATGATGCCCCACATATCCGTCTTGCCATCTCTTCCCTTTGCCACAAACACTTCCGGAGCCACCCATCCATGCTTCTTCAGCGTAGCGATATCAGCCGTTTCCAGAGTCTTGACGAGCTTACCCGTCTGCGCATCTCTGAGCACGGTAACAGGAGCGGCATCCACTTTCGAATAGGTATCCAGGAGATAACGGTAATCATAGGTGTACTGGGCACTATGATTTCCCTCTTCAGGAGTGAGCGCCACCATATTCCTGCCGTCCATACCTATTTTATAATAATGTATCAGATATGGATCCTCATTCCTGTTCACGCCACTAGCCGAGAAATAGATTTCTCCCTTCTTTTCATCCACACGCTGGATGCCGCGAACAAACCATTCGCCCTTTGTAATCTGTCGGATAACCTTCGACTTCTGCACATCGTAGAGATAGAGATGATT
>USRA01000068.1 GCA_900557035.1 uncultured Prevotella sp.
TGAAAAAAGATATGCCCTTAGAGGGGCTTAGGTGGAGTCGTGATAGCGGTTCTGCTCTCTATGATACACCCCCAAACGGCCGTTCTCGGACGGGCTGGGGCGGGGGGTGAAGGGAAACTTGGCTGGAAATCTGGCTGGGAATCTGGCGCTTATTCTGCAGCCCATCCTATAGTAGCGATGCTGAATTTCAGCTTGCCTGCCTTCTGCAGTTCTTCGCAGCAGGAAATAAGGGTGGCGCCTGTGGTGCAGACATCATCGATGATAAGCAGATGCTTGCCGGCAAGATCGGTGATGGGGTGTTTGCCGTCTCTGTCGTGATAGGTATCTGATAACCGGAATACATGTTTTACGTTTTCCTGTCGCTGCCATCTGTCTTTTTGGGTTTGACTTTCGGTGAAGGTTACTCGCCGGATGGCATCTGTGATGATGGGGAGATGGGTTCTTTCCTGTATTCCTCTGGCTATTTCCTCGCTCTGATTATAGCCGCGGGTCTTCCTTCTTGACTTCGTGATAGGAATAGGGATGATGGCATCTATATCCTTGAAGAAGTCTGATTCGATACCTTTGCTGGCGATGAGTCTTCCCAGATAGTTTCCGGCATCGGGGCGGTGATGGTATTTCAGCTTATAGATGATGTAGCTTGGGTTGGAGTGGCTGTGATAATAGAAGAGGGCGACGCATTTTTCTACAGGAATGCGCCCCCAGAACATTTTAGCCATATTGTTTTCGTAGGGGGCTTCCCAGGTTGGGGTAATCGGGAGATCCTGGAGACAGGTGGCGCATAGCATCTCCTCTGTGCCCAGCAGTCGCTCATCGCAGATGGCACAGTAACGGGGGAAGAGAAAATCTATGATATTTCCTAACAGGCTGAGCTTCATATTATTACTTTGAACTTTGAAATTTGAACATTGAACTTTATGATTAGATACCTATGTTACATAGAACTTTAGTGAGCGTCTCTTATGCGTCTATTCTAGCCGTATGTATTCTTCTCCTCGCTAAACTGCAATACTTTAGAAGTCGTCTTCGAAATCGATGTCTCCCAGATCTTCTTCTTTCATTTTGTCGATGCATTTGTGAATCACATCCATACCATAGCCTCTGCCGAGGGCGAAGCGGATGAGTTTCATCGAGCGTTCGTAGTCGTTTTTGGCTTTGATGTTTTTATATTTGTTTTTTAGGAGAGGGAGGAGGGTTTCCAAATACATGTCATCCTCGATTTCCTCGAAGATTGGGTCGGAGATTTCCTTCGGGATGTGCTTCATCCAGAGAGCCTGTTCCACTTTCCTGCGCCCCCATTTGTTGTATTTTATCTTGTCGTTGATAAAGAAGCGGGTGAATCGCTCGTCATCGATGAATTTCTTCTGGGTCAGGAATTCCATATTTCGGGCGATGGCATCCTCTGGGAGTTCCCACTTCTTCATCTTGTCGAGCATTTCCTGCGAGCAATGTTCGGCTTGTGTGCAGAGAGTGGTGAGCTTCAGGAGTGCCTGCTGCTCAGTCATCGGCTTCTTGGGGCGCTTGGGGGTGTTATAATATTCCATAATGCATTTATGTTTTATTGGGGGGATTACAAATCCCCTGGTTTTGATAAGTCGAACCTTTTTTTACTGCGGATTGCAAATCCGCAGGGACGCCTGGCGGTGGACTTTCTGGGTAGATTTGCAATCCGCTTATCTAATAGTCTATTTCATAGCTCGCATCATTCTCTTCTTTCCGAAAGCATCTTCTTTGGTTTCAATATTCTTGAAGCCAAATCCTTCGAGCATTTCTCTTGTCTCCTTTTCGTAAAGAGGGTTGATTTCGAAATAGAGCATGCCCCAGCTTCGCAATTCTAATGAGGCGAACTCGGCGATGGCCCGATAGAACTTCAGAGGATCTTCATCGGGAACAAAGAGGGCGAGATCGGGCTCGTAATCAAGGACGTTTTTCTCCATATCTGCTTTCTCCTTTTCGCAGATATAAGGAGGATTGCTCACGATGATGTCTGCTTTAAAATGTTCTTCTCTGTTTGTTTTACACATTTCAAGCAAGTCAAAGATATCGACATTTTTGAAGATAGCTTTGGATGCTAATTGCTTGGCATTCTTTGTGGCAACATTGCAGGCTGAGTCGGAAATGTCTATTCCTAATACTTCTGAATCTGGAATTTCAAGGCTTAGGGTAATGGCAATACAGCCAGAGCCGGTACAGAGATCCATGATTCTTGGTCGAGGAGAGGCTAGTTTAGTATGTCTAGCTTTTATATAACAATGTACTATTTTGACGATGAATCTCAAACGTGAATATTTGCGCTTGAACCATCCTTTTTCCTTAAATATGTTTATGTCCTCAAAGGCAACGTCAGGGCTGATGTTAAATTCTTTTCTGATAATTTCCTCTACATTTTCCCAGTTCTCCTTCTGTGTTTCCACAATCCATTGACAAAGCTCGGCGGTCTCAGGTCTTGGGATGAGCACGCCCGGCTCCACATGGAAAGTTCTTCCTGCAAAGTCGGCCTGCCCCAGTACGTACTGCACTGGCTCGCCTTTTTGCAGTCTATAGACAATTTCTTCGAGTTTTTTGCCCTCGTCTGCGGATAATTCATTAACTTTGCCGCCGATAATGTCGGTCAGCGTCATTCCGTACTTCACATCAAGCACGGTGCGGACGATAGCCTGCGCTTCGCCAGCCTCATATAGAGGGGTGAGGGATTGCCAAAGTTGTTGATAAGTTTTCATCTCTAAATTGTATATTATGATTTGATTTGAGAGCAAAGGTACGACAATTTATCGAAAATGAGTAAGAAAATCGAAAAAAAATAGGATATGGAGCAAAATAAAGTATCTTTTCAGAACCCGCTGACGGGCGAACCGCTTAGTCTGCAGGAGATTGACGAAATGTTCATGCGCCGCTGTCTGCAGTTGGCTAAGAACGGTAGGCAGAATGCGAAGCCTAATCCCATGGTGGGTGCCGTCATCGTGAGCGGCGAGGGCAGAATCATAGGCGAAGGCTATCATGTGCGTTGTGGCGAGGGCCATGCCGAAGTGAATGCCTTTGCATCGGTAAAGCCTGAGGATGAGCATCTCTTGAAGGATTCCACCATCTATGTAAGTCTCGAACCCTGTTCGCATTATGGCAAGACACCTCCTTGTGCCGACCTTATCGTAAGAAAAGGTGTAAGGAGATGTGTTTGTGGCTGCGTGGATCCTTTCGCCAAGGTGCAGGGGCGGGGAATCCGGAAGATTCGTGAGGCAGGCATCGAGGTAACGGTGGGTGTTCTAGAGGCGGAATGCCTCGAACTGAACAAGCACTTCATCACCTTCAATACCCATCAGCGACCATACATCATCCTGAAATGGGCGCAGACTGCGAATGGTTTTCTGGATAATAATTATCAGGGAATGGCGATTTCGTCGCCTTTTACCAAGATGCTTTCGCATAAGCTTCGTGCCGAGAACGATGCCATCCTGGTGGGAAGAATCACCGATGAGCGTGACCATAGCCAGCTCAACGTAAGAGATTGGAGCGGCAAGAATCCGATGCGACTGGTCATCGACCGCCATCATCCTTGTTTCGAGGGTTTGGATTTCTCCAAGGGCAAGGAAGAGGTTTTGAAGCAGATGATGCAGTACCTATATAATAATAAGGTGCAATCGCTGATAGTAGAAGGTGGCGCCATCACCCATCAGGCTTTCCTCGATGCCGGATTATGGGATGAAATCAGGGTAGAAACATCTTTATCCACATCTGTGGAAAACGTGGTAACTGCCGGAACAGCAGCACCAAAGCTTCCTCATAACATCCGCTTAATCAGCCATGAGGCGTATGATGGAAACATCATCAATACCTATGAGCGCCAATAGTTTCATAGGAGCAATAAAGCTAATCATAAAGTTCAAAGTTCAACATTCAAAGTTCAAAGTAAAAAATGAGCAATAGATTTACATCGCGCCTGAGCGATAACGATGATTTCAAGCGAGACGAGTTGATTCGCAAGATAGAGCATTCCGTGGAGCACATGACGCTCGCTGAACTGGAAGCCCTGTCGTATGATATGTTTACCAAGGGTTACATCCAGGATTACTAAACATTCAAACATCATACAATATAAAAAAGGTGGGTGCTACAACAATTCGTGTAACACCCACCTTTTTTATATCTTATTCTTTATTTCCTTATTTCGCCATCGGAGTGAAGCGCAAGGTGAACTCATGAGCTCCTGTTGGAGTCATATACTGTGGCAGACAAGAGTCACCACCACAGCTGCGGTTACCGATGCCACGCTGCCAGAAATCGAAGTGAGCGAAAATCTGGTTGGAGCGTACCAGGTCGTAAGGATGCTTGCCACCATAGAATACGTCGTAGTTGAACTGGGCATCATCGAAGTGAGACAACGAGAAGGCTACCATGCCCTCGGTGGTAATCTGCAACTTCGTGCTGTTGTTGTCCAATGTCAACTGGCGCAGGCCCTGGCGGTCGCCCATGGTCTGAGGAGCACTCTGCTCTTCAAACATGCCATCCACGGTAGTCTTGTACAAACCTAACAGCGAACCTCTCTGGCGGTCGATGTAGTTGCTCCAAGGACCCTTGGCATAATACTCCACGTTCTCGAAACCAGGAGCAAACTGCATGGTAATACCGATTCTTCGGGTTTCCTCAGAAGAATTGTTGGTAGTCACCTTCATATCCACGGTTCCGTTAGGATAGATGATGTAGGCAATCTGGTGAGTGTCCTTACCGTTGGTAACGGCAGTCTCCACAACCACGTTCTTGCCCTGCTTCTTAGGAGCCTTCACCATCATCTTCTTACCGGTGAGTGCACCCTCTTCCTTATTTTCGTTCTTGGCAACACCACCTGTAGCACCCAGGTTCACGTTGTCGTTGGCGATGCGGCGGAAACCGTTGAAGTCAGGACCAGCGTTAGGCTGAACGAGCTGGGTATTGCGATAAGTCCAGTTGGCGAGGGTTCCATCCTCTGCGAATGTGATGCTGAAATCCTTGTCGGTGATGGTGTTATCCTTCACCTTCAGCTTGCCCTTCTCCTGGATTGCTGGCAACTTGCCATGATCTTTCTGTACGAAGGTTGGGTCGGCAACAGATGTGCTACCTGCGTTCTCTGCAGAAAGCTTGAACTGCTGCTGAGCCATCTCATAACCCTTCTTGCTCCATGAAGTAGCCTTCTTCAGGATGAGGCTGAAGGTGATGACGTATTCTGCCTTATCATCTACAGCGGTGGTGTATGGGATGTTGATATCGCATGTCTTGCCTGGCAATACAGATGGGATAGCCACCTGGTTCTTCTCTACAGATACGCCATTGCGGAGCACCTCGTAGCTGAGATCATAGATATCTGCCAGGTTGGTGAATGCGCACTTGTTCTTCAAGGTGAGTACGCGGCTGTAGAAAGATTCGAAGTTCACGTCTCTGTAAACATACTTCACCTCGGTGAGCTTGGCTGTCCACTCTCTTCCTGGAGTGATGATTCCGTTGCTCATGAAGTCGCCCTGGAATCCTCTGTAACCATTGTTCATCTTGGTATAGTCGTAACCGGATGTGTAGTAGTGGAGCCCGGTCTTAGGATCCTTCAAAGGAAGACCCTTGCGGATGCGACGTGTATCATAGATACCCTGGTCAACCCAGTCCCAGATGCAGCCACCGGTAATACCGGTACTTGCCTCGATGAGATCCCAGTATTCCTGCAGGTTACCCACAGCCTGACCCATTGCGTGAGCATACTCGCAGATGAAGTAAGGCTTGTCGTTGAGGCCGTTCATCTGCTTCTTCACTACCTCGATTCTTGGATACATGTCTGAACCGAAGTCTGAGTACTTGGCACCGTGCTTGTAGCCCTCGTAGTGAACCCAAGCGTCGCGACCTGGCAGGAGTTCCTTGATCTTGTCATAGGTAGCCTGGAAATTATCGCCACCGCCTGACTCGTTACCGAGCGACCAGAATACCACGCTAGGGTGGTTGCGGTCTCTCAATACCATACGCTCTGTGCGGTCCACGTAGGTAGCACGCCAGGTAGGATTGTTAGAGAGTGAGTGGTTGTTGTGGCACTCCACGTCAGCCTCGTTCATGCAGTACAATCCGTAGTAGTCGAACATGGCATACATCTTAGCCTGACGAGGATAGTGGCTGGTACGAACGGTGTTCACGTTAGCCTGCTTCATCAGGATTACGTCGCGAAGCATGGTCTCCACGTCAATGGCGTGACCATAGAGTGGGTGAATATCCTGGGTGTTGACACCCTTGAAGAATACTCGCTTGCCGTTAACATAAACCAGTTTGTCCTTGATAGTCACCTCTCTGAAACCGTATTTGGTAGAGAATACCATCTCTTCCTGGTCGCCAGCCTTCTGACGAACGATAACGGTATAGAGATTAGGCTGCTCTGAGGTCCAAGCCTTTAAACCGGTCAGGTTGTCGATGCTAAGGCGACAGTTCTTCTGAGCATCCTTTGCGGTCATCGCTACCTGGGCAGACTGCTTGGCAACAGACTTGCCCTGAGGATCGAGGAGCTCGATCTCCAGCGTCTTCTCAGATTTCTCCTTGGCTGCATTAGCGATGGTCAGGTCAACATTCAGGTTGCCTGATGTGTAATCCTTGTTTAGGGCAGAAGTGATGTAATGATCTGCCACGAAGGTCTTAGGAGTGGCTACGAGATAAACGTCGCGGTGGATTCCACCCAGGTGCCACATATCCTGTCCCTCCAGGTAAGAGCCGTCGCTCCAGCGGTAAACGCGGACCGATACGTTGTTGTCGCCCTTGCGGACGAGGTTGGTAACATCAAAGTCAGCATCTGTATTCGCACCCTGTGAATAACCTGCATACTTACCATTTACCCAAACCACGATGGCGCTGCATGCACCGTCAAAGTGAAGGAATACTCGTTTTCCGGTTTCCCAACCCTCAGGCAGGTTGAAGTTGCGGCGATAGGAACCTACCGGATTCTTGTCGAAATTATCCTTGAAGGCTGTGATGAACGGAGGTTTGTTCTCGAAAGGATAGCCCACATTATTATATACAGGCACATCATATCCTGCCATTTCCCAGTTCAGAGGTACCTGGAGTTCCTTCCACGAAGAAACGTCTGCGTTGTCAGCCCAGAAATCATCCTTCTCTGGCTTGCCCTGCTTCCAGTCGGCTGTGTAGTGGAACTTCCACTTGCCGTTGAGCAGGAGATAGTTGGCGTGCTTAGGAGTGAGCCATGGGAATTTGAAGTAGTCGTCCTTCTGCATGGTGGCAGTAGAAGAATAAGGTACGAAAGTAGCGTGCGCCTTTTCCTTGCGATCCTCAAATTTAGTTTCGTCTTCTACCCATTTGTCGGTAAACGGACAAACGTCAACTTTGGTCTCCACCACCTTCTTCACCTTTTTCTTGGTGTGTCTAGGTTGTGCAATAGCTGATGCGCTGAAGAGAAAGGTCAATGCAACCGCAGCTCCCCAAAATAAATGTTTTTGTTTCATTGTCTGGTTGAATTATTAATAATTACAAGTTAGCTAGTTATGAATCTATTTAGATTTGGTGCAAATTTACGATTAATTCCTGAAATCTCCAAATAATTTCCGTACTTTCGTGTTCTGGAGGATAAAATTAACAGCCCTAGTCCTTTTGGGGCATCATTGATGATCGGCGCCTGCCATCATTTAAGCCTCCGGCTGGCCTTAATAGACGACCGTCTTTTAGACCCAGATGACTTCTCTTTCGATTGCCTGTGCTGCGATACGAAATTTTTGAGCCGAATGCAAGCCACTTTCAAAGAATACAAGCCACTTTCAAAAACACTCTTCACTCTTCACAAAGATGGTGTAAGTATTTGTTTCTAAGGGATTTGTACGGGTGAAGAGTGGTGAAGAGTGGTGCGTAACTCTTCACCTCTCGCAACCCCAGTGTTTATCGGGGTTTCAGCCGATTTGGTGAAGAGTGAAGAGTAAAAGTGAAAGTGGTTGTTTTACCTGCTCCCGACGTATCGTTTTGTGCCTGGCAATGGCAGATTATTGCCCTGTAAGGGGCAATGTTGTGCCATAGTGAGGCAATAATCGATACAAGCCGCTTTACGCATCGTCTGTATTATCCTTTTCTTCCGAAATCGGCAGGAATCTCGCCCCATTTCTTCGTTTCCCATTTAAAGATAGGTACGGTGATGGGGTGGGTGCGGAGCCAATTTTCGGCACGTGCGATGATCTGATAGAGCTGCTCGGTTTGAGGAGTACGCTCCAGCTTTGTCTTGCATTGCTTCTTGTTTACCCAGAGCTGGGCATTCACGCTATCGCTGTAGATTACTTTGTCGGTAATGCCTTTCTGGGCCATCAGGGCGAGGGCGTGGACGATGGCGAGGAATTCGCCGATGTTGTTGGTGCCGTGGATAGGACCATAGTGGAAAACCTGTGCACCAGTCTGAAGATCAATGCATTGGTATTCCATCGGACCGGGATTTCCGGAGCAGGCTGCATCCACAGCCCAGGCGTTCGCCTTCACCTCATTGGGCAAAGGCAAGACAGTATCGTTTCTCCATGAAGGAGGATTTACGGGCATGTTACTCATTTGCGTTTCTTTTGTTTCTTTATTTGATAGATGATTTGTGTCTTACTGAACTACATACGAGAGTTCTGTTTTGTGTCTTACTGACCTATATAAAAACTGACCTATATAAAAAAGAAATGAGCTATAAAAAAGAAATGAGCAAGCCCCAAAGTCTGGCTCTGGGGATGCTCATTATTTGTCAATAGTCAATATTCAATTTTTAAATTGTAGGTTAATTATATCTTGAGAAGTTTTTCAGGAGTGCTATACTCCTGATAACTTCTAATTACCTAAAATTTTACATTCTTTCAGGAACCTCGATACCGAGCAGAGCCATACCATTCTTCAGAATCTTGGCAACATTGGCTGCGAGAACCAGGCGGGTAATCTTCTCAGCCTCGCTCTCAGCATTCAGGATGCTGTAGTCATGATAGAACTGGTTGAACTCCTTAGTCAGCTCGTAGCAGTAGTTGGCAATGCCACCAGGGTTGTAGTTGTTGCCGGCATCGGCTACGGCAGCAGCGAAGTCGTTCATCTTCTGGATGAGGTCAATCTCCTTCTCGTTGATAGGAGCATCAGCGCCCAACTCTGCAGGAATTTCGATACCTTCGGCAGCAGCCTTACGCATGATGCTGCGGATACGAGCGTAGGTGTACTGGATGAAAGGACCTGTATTGCCGTTGAAGTCGATACTCTCCTCTGGGTTGAAGAGCATATTCTTGCGGGCATCTACCTTGAGGATGAAGTACTTCAACGCTCCGAGACCTACGATGCGTGAAATCTCCTGGCGCTCTTCCTCGCTCATGTCCTTGAACTTGCCAA
>USRA01000069.1 GCA_900557035.1 uncultured Prevotella sp.
ATTTTCACCTCTTTATTTTTCCAAGTGCAAATATAATAGAAAGGGCAAAAGCTTTAAAAACAATATGCTTTTGTTCCTTCAGGGCGATTTTGATTTTTTATTCCTACATCTCCACCTGATTCACAATCTCACCATCAAACATATTGATGATTCTATCAGCATAATTGGCATCATGCAGCGAGTGAGTTACCATTACGATGGTGGTGCCTTCCTTGTGCAACTCAGAAAGTAGTTCCATCACCTCCTTGCCATTCTTGGAATCCAGGTTTCCCGTAGGCTCATCGGCAAGAATCAGCTTAGGATGCGGCAGGATGGCACGGGCGATAGCGGTGCGCTGCTGCTGACCGCCTGAAAGCTGCGATGGAAAATGCTTGGCACGATGGGATATCGCCACTCGCTCCATCACATCCTCTGCACGCTTACGGCGCTCCTTGCCCGATACTCCCATATACAGAAGCGGCAACTCGATATTCTCCACCACATTCAACTCATCAATCAGGTTGAAACTCTGGAACACAAAACCTATCATGCCTCTTCTTATCAAGGTACGCTCGCTCTCCTTCAGCGTGCTTACATCCTTACCGTCGAGCAGATAGCTGCCGCTTGTAGGATTATTCAGCAAACCTATTATATTAAGTAATGTGGATTTGCCACATCCCGAAGGTCCCATGATGGCAACAAACTCGCCTTCCTTCACCTCCAAACTGATATTACGCAAAGCCCAGGTCTCCACTTCCTCTGTCTGAAATACTTTCTTGATATTATTTAATTGAATCATAATCTTTATCGTTTCTTTAAATTCGTATTATACTTTTATACTTTCAAATTACACATTTTATTCCTTAGCCAGAATCTCCGAAGGATCCACCTTCATGATTTTACGTACCTGACAGGCGATGATAGCAGCAATGAAGCCTATCACTATCACTATACTCAGGATGATAGGGAAGGCAGGATTGATTTCTACCATTTCGAAGGTCTGACTCAGAACGATATGGAACAGCAACATGGCTACCACCGCAAATACCATGGCGATGAGCGAAATCACCAGATAGGTTCTTCCGAAGAGTTTGGTAATATCCTTTGTCAGGGCCCCATTCACCTTGCGGATAGCCACTTCCTTCTTGCGGGTCTGCGTATCCAGCATCACCGTACTGAAGATGCTTATCAGGCAGATAGCCAGACTCACGATAGCCAGGATCCACGCAATATTTTGCAGTATTTCCAATGCTAACATATCCCTCGCCATATAGTCACGCAGATTGGATGACATCGGTTTTACCACAGCAGGCTCCAATTTCTGTATCATTCTATCTACAGCAATCTGCATCTCCTTATATTCACCCGGCTTTGCCACAAGAATATAATGCCTGGCATCATAAGCTTCTTTGGGGTCTATGACTATGAATGAGTATATATCAATTTTAAAACTCCCCTGATAAGGTATCGACTGGAACGTTCCGGCTATCTGATACGAATCCATCTCATCTACGGTCAATATATCATTAGAAGCAACATGATGCTGGCGCATCTGCTTATACAACTCCTCATTTACCAGGATACATTTCTTCCGGTTTGCCTTCGGCTTCCAATTCACCTTGATCTTGAAGAAGTCGAGATAGGAAGTATCTGCTGAAGTCCGAATTTTATAATTCGTCACATTATTATAGCTAGCATAAGGATCGCCTTGCCAAGCCGCCTTGCTGAACTCCTCGTTCTCTGCTAACTCGTTAACTTTCCAAAATCCCCAGCTATAAGGCATCCATCGTTCTACCTGCGGTAAATGGATGAGCTTGTCTCTGAGGCGCTGACGATTTTCTGCCGCATTTGTCTGCAGAAACAGACTCTGCTCGTATGCACGTTCGTCATCAGGTATATGATTGAATTCAGCTATCTTGCCCACCCAGCACAGGAGGCAAAAAGTAACACCCAGGAAGAACATACTGATCATCACCTGCACACCCAGCATCGTATTGCGGAACCAATGGTTATGGCTTCTTCTCATCCCTGATTCGAGTGCTTGCGTACGCTTGCAAATGCGACTCAGCACAATCCAGATGATGGCGAGACACAACATCATAACCACCAGCCCAATCACCAGACTATAGAGATACAGATGACTGATGGTTCCTAACTCGGAGGTGATTTCTGTAAACTGAGGCCTTGCCAGATAATCACAAATCCAGGATCCCATCAATACTGCTACAAAATAAGCCACCAGCACGATCACCACCACCTCGGTAGCAAACATGGAGAAGAGTTGGAGGCGTGTGGCACCATTGGTAATTCGGAGCGAGATTTCACGTCTGCGCATCCAGAACAGTTGCGTCCGCATTCTCAGAAAACCGATGATGGCAGCCAGCAGAATCAACGAGCCAATCAGATAAGTGATAGAACAAGCTATCGCTACGGTTGAATACTCTTCGCTCAACCGATCTTTCAGCTTTTCTGTTTTTACCTTCAGGCCCAATGGTTTCAATCTGCTGTTCACCTCTGCTTTCAACTGTTGTGGCGTACACCCTTCTTTCAACACCACATACAAATTCACAGCATAAAATTGATTTAAATCCATATCTTCCAACTCACATGGCGAGTAAAAGAGAGCAGAAATGCTCATGTCTAGCTCAGTCAATGATAAGTCTTGATAGACATCCACCAATCTCAACTGATAATTTCCACAGCCCTTACTCAAATGAATGCTTGCACCCACGGGATTCTTGTCACCAAAGATTTGCTTTGCCTGCTTTTCGTTGATAATGGCATCATGAGGACCAAGCACCTTAATTTTTTCGCCCGTAATGGCAGAACGGATACCTACAAAGTTGGGATAATTTCGATCAAGGGGAACTGCATCCAACTGCATCTTTCTCCTTGTCTTGCCGTTTAGGGTAAACTCAGCCCAGCCGCCTGTAAGCATACCATTGGGAGCGTAAGGTCCCTGCTCTATGCAACGAGGTCCTCCATTCGCCTTCACCGCCCTTACGATATCACCATTGATACGAATTGAATTATCCGATTGACGTTTTTGGATGGAATCGAATCGGAGGTTATAAACCCTGTCATAATAAGGTTCATGATTTATGGAAGCCATACGGAAATTCTGCAGAAACGAATGCACCGTGGCAAGCGTCACCATACCGATGGCAAGCGACAGGATGCTGCCCAGAGTCTGCACCTTGTACTTGAAAATGTTGCGCAGGGCAACCTTCAGGTTGTGTAATAACATGTTCATATTTTTTAGTCTTTATATAATTTATTTACGTGAAATATTGATTTTTATTATCTATGATGGATGATGAATTTTGATAATCCAAGATAAAAGTCTATCTCAAATCTATCTCTTTTTCGCTGGCAATTTGGGTATATCCGCTTACGATAACCTTGTCGCCCGGCTTCAATCCGGAAGTAATCTCGAATTGCTGCGGATTCTGTCTGCCTACATTGATATTCACCCGCTGCGCCTTCTTGCCATCGTCAGATACCCGGAATATCCAATATCCGTTGGTGGTCTGGAAGAAATCACCATTCGGAATCACCAAGGCTTGCTCCGGCTTGCCCAATTCCAACAGCACCCGATAACTCTTGCCCAATCGGATATTGGCAGGAGTCTTGCCAGTGAAAGTTAATTCGCAGACAAACTGATGGTCTTTCACTTCAGGAATCACCCGCGATACACACAGTGGAAACTGATGACCGTCATACTCAATATGGGCAGGAAGTCCGGCGATAACGCGGTCGATGTAATACTCAGCCAGCGAAATCTGCAATTTAAACTGGCTCATCACCTTGATTTGTCCGATGCTCGCCCCGGACGAAACCTGCTGACCTTGGGTTACCCCCACATAACTCAGTTGTCCGCTTACGGGAGCCCGAACCACCAACTGCTGGGTGCGACCCTTCATTCTCGACAATTTCTTGTTAGCTTCCATCCTATTGGCAGCAATCATCTCGCGCTTCAATCGGGTAGATACGGAATCATGCTTCAGGTTTTGCATCTGCAAGAGCACCTTCTTCCGCTGATATTCGTAATCTTCCTCAGCCACCTCCAGTTCCGCCTTGCTCTTGATGCCCATGCGATATTCCTCCCGGCTCTGCTTGAGTGATTTCTTCAAGCTCGCCATCTGATGCTGGGCATCCAAGGCTTGCTGGCGCAGGTTGATGGTCTTCTGCGTCATCTCAATCTCCTGTTCCTGACAGTTGCGAAGCTTACTGCTCCATGCATCCTGCTCATCATCGATAGAATGATAGAGTTCCGGATTCTGAAGCACCAGGATGGTATCGCCCTGCTGCAGCATGGCACCTTCTTCTGCCACCACCCGCTCCACGAATCCATTCTCCATCGCATTCACCTGGATGGTCTTGTAGGGATGTACCAGTCCTTCTACATCTACATACTCCCAGAAAGGAGCCTTCTTTACTTCGGCTATCACCACGCTATCCATATCCACCCTTCGGGTGCCCGAAGTAACGATCAGGAAAAGGGCATAGACCAGGATGGCAATGCCTGCTGCACCCGACAGGATAGGATAGCGGTAGCGGATATACCACGGTTTCGGTTGTTTCTTTATATCCATATTATTCTGCTGTTATTCATTATTCTATAGGAAGATGATTCTATGGATTTTTCATGTGAATCATTATTCTATAAGATATTTATTCTATAGGAAGTTCTTCCTTCAATTCTTTGTTGTGCTCGAAATCGAATCCCGTCATGCTTCGGAGTGTATAGTAGAGACTCCAGTAAGTTCTCATGGTCGAGATGTAATTGCGCCGGGCAGCATCTTTCTCGCTGATGGCTGCATTCAGGTCGAGTATCGAGTTGCGACCCATGATGTAGAGTCGGCGCGCCACCACATGCCGCTTCTCGGCACGCTGGTCGGTGAGCGATGCCACATGCACCTTTCGGGCTTGCATGTTAAACTGCAACACCAGTTTTTCTACGTTCTGGTAGAAATCCCTCATGCCTTGCTCCACCTGCGTCTGGGTAAGCGCCAGCTGCGATTTGGCTTCTCTTACCCTACCCTTTCCCCGTCCCCAATCCAATATTGGAAGGGCGATAGTGATGCTTGCCGATTGCTGACTCATCGGACTGCGATAGGCGGCACCGATATCTGCTCCCGTCTGCGAGAGTCCAAACTGCATATAGAAATCCGCCTTCAATCCGGCGTTGGCACGAGCCTGCGCCAACCGGCTTTCGCTCTCCTTCTGGATGCGACGATAATAATCGGGATCCGGACTGTTCAGCAAAGCCCAATCTATCGCCCGTTGCAAAGGAACCTCAAAGGCAGGCACCTCTTCCGGCATCACCAGACAGATGTCCTGCGATTGTTCCAACCCCAGAAACGAGCGGATGGTCTGCATCTTCTCTCGCAGTGCCACCTGAGCATCCATCACATTGGTCTCCTCGTTCAGTCGGTTGATTTCCAGCTGCAGCATCTCGTTTTCCGAAATCGTTCCATTCTCATATCGCCCCTTCGCCATCTGATAAAGCGTATCAGCAGAAGCAAAGTTCTGTTTTGCCATCTCCCATTCTGCCTGCGCCGAAGCCAGACCGAAGAAATGCTCACAGGCTTTGGCCGATACAATCTCCAGCGTTTCGGCATATCGCTTCTTGGATTCCCGGAATCGGATGGGTTCTATCCTACGATTCCATTTCAGCGAGTTATAGCCAAAAAGACTCTGCTCGTAACCCACGATAAAGGGCTGACTACTATAGGCCGTTATCTTGTTGTGCAACTCATCCAGCCGGTTGAGCGAACTCTTCACAAAAAGGCTACCACCCGTCAGGGAGATATTCTGGTTGATTTTCAGAGTAAGATCAGCTCCCAACTGGTTTTGCTTCAGAAAGAGTGCCGTACCATCCGACTGGGTTATCTTGTTCACCTCCTTATTAATATAAGGTGAAGATGAGAGGGAAAGCGAAGGCAGATAGTTAGCCTGATGATACCGATAAGCCCAGTAAGCAGACAGAAAGGTATTGCGAGCACTCTGCACCGATGGTGACTGCCGCTGCGCCATCGCAATGGTAGTCTTCAGGTCGAGCTGCAGCGTGTCGGCTTGAACATTCATGGCTGCAAGCGCCCATACTATGAATAAGTAATTCTTTATCTTCATGATGATTTCTTTTGCAAAAACTGATACAAAAGCCATGCCATAAAGATAAAGATATGATTATCAGGAAGATAAGAAATTCCGGATATAAAAAAGCCGTGCGAAACCGCACGAAACGTGTGCGATTTCGCACGGTGCGCACATCCTCAATATGATAGGTGGCATCCGTCTCTATCAGGCAGGAAGCACCACGCTAAAGGTGGTTTTATCGCCTGGCTTCGAAGAGGCGGTGATAGTACCACCATGCAGGGTTACAATCTGCTTGCAGATACTCAGTCCGATGCCCGAACCGCTCGTCTTGGTAGTAAAGAACGGCACAAAAATGCGCTCCATCACCTCCGGCAAGATACCTTTTCCGTTATCGGTAATGGAAATGATAAAATTGCGCTTGTTGTTCGAAAGACGAGTGGTAAGACCAATATAAGGAGCCTGACTTTGAGCAGATGCAGCCTCATCGGAAAGACCTGCAGCCTCCTCCTTCATTCGAACTTCCACGGCTTCCTGTGCATTCTTCAGCAGATTAATCAGCACCTGTTCTATCTGCGAACGATCCATCAGCAACCTCTGGTCTTCGTTTTCAATCTCATAATGGAATATTGAATCCGGATAAAGATGCTTCAAATCTGCCACCAAATCACCAATCCTCACATCCTCAAACTGAGGTTTCGATATGCGTTGCAACTTGCGATAGTTCTCCACAAACTGCAACAAGCCATTGCTCCTTCGGTTGATGGCTTGCAATGCCATCAGCAAATCATCATGCTCCAGCGTATCCTGCTCCACCCCTTCACATAGCGTATCAGCCAAAGAGATGATAGGAGTCAGCGAGTTCATGATTTCGTGGGTCAATACCCTCACCAGCTGCTGCTGCGCATCCGTCTCATTCTTCTGAATCACCGGTTGCACATTCTGCAAGGTATAAAGGCGATAGGCAAAGCCCTTATTAAAGAAGTTGACCACGCTCAATACAAAGTCAGCCTTCCCTGCATTCTGATTTCCGGCATCCAAAGCCTTCTTGCCAGCAGCCCCCTCGCTGTTTTTCGTTTCCAATTGTACCAGTTTCTGCAATCCCGGCTTCAGCTGCATCATCATTTCCGGCAGCGTCTCATCCAGCACCTGCAAGTCGTGCAAGTGATGAATCGAAAAGCCACAGAGTCCATCCACGGCAGCCCGATTCATCCAATGCACCTTTCCCTGTTCATCCGCCACTATGAGAAAGGCGTTGATAGTATCGAGCATCGTTCCGAAATACTGGTATTTTGCTTCCTGTTGCAAAGTGGTTTCCCGAAATTCATTCACAACTTCGTTAATCTGCTGCGCAAGATTCCGCTCTTCTCCCCTCAGATGATCCAATGAGTACTGAAGCGAGAAGTCACGGGTGCGGATAGCCTCAATCAGCTGACGCATCCGCTCATTGCTCTTATGATAGAATAATTTATTGACGATTGACATAGTTTCTAAAATTTCCGAAGCATTAAACCCCGAGCTTATCGATTTTTCTGTAAAGGGCGAAACGGGTGATACCCAACAACTCTGCAGCCTGTGTAAGATTTCCATTGCTCAAGGAGATGGCGCGCTTGATGGCTTCACGCTCCAAGGTCTGAAGATTGAGCGAATCTATATTTACGGAACCTAAAGAAGAACTTGATGAAGAACCAGAAGAAGAATCTGATGAAGAAGAACCCAATGCCACCACAGAATCCTCCAACCTGATATCCTCGGCTACCAGTTCCGTCTTATCCCCCAACACAATCGCCCTCTCGATGCAATGCTGCAGTTCTCTTACATTCCCCGGCCAGGTATGTTTCAGAAGTTTCTGCTTGGCAGATGTCCCCAGCACCACATCGCCTACACTATATTTTCCCGAATAAAATTTCAGAAAATATTCTGCCAGCAGAACGATATCCTCTCCACGCTCACGCAGCGGCGGAAGATGCAGCTCGATGGTATTCAGTCGATAGAAGAGGTCCTGACGGAATGCTCCCTCGCCCACCTTCTCACGCAAATTAGCATTCGTTGCCGCCAGAATTCTCACATTCACATAGCCCACCTTGTTGGAACCAATGCGCTGAGTTTCACGCTTCTCTATCACCGTCAGGAGTTTCTGCTGCATCGGCAGGTTCAGATTTCCAATCTCATCCAGAAAGAGAGTACCGCCATCTGCCGTCTCAATTCGTCCTTCCTTCGCATTCCTGGCATCCGTAAACGCCCCCTTCTCGTATCCGAAAAGTTCGCTTTCGAAAAGATTCTCAGGAATGCAACCCAAGTCGATATTCACAAACGGCTTCCTTGCCCTGTCAGAAAGCTGATGCAAGGCATGCGCCACCACATCCTTTCCCGTACCATTCTCTCCAGTAATCAATACGTTGGCATCCGTAGCCGCCACACGCATCATCTGCGCTTTCAGTTCCTTCATGGCAGCGCATTCGCCAATCAAATCCGAAGAATCCCGATTCCTTTCCCTACTCAATTCCACGGCACTCTTCACCGTATCGAGCAGTTTATTCCTATCCCATGGTTTCGGAATAAAGTCGATGGCTCCCGCCTTGATAGCCCTCACCGCCTTCTCCGTATCCACGTATGCCGTGATAAACAGCACCACGCTCTTGGGGTTATGCGCCAGAATCTTCTCCAGCCATTCATACCCTTCTTCGCCACTGATGGCATCCCGATGGAAGTTCATATCGAGCATGATGACATCAGGCATGAACGAATCCATCATTCCGATGATTCGCTCAGGCGTATTGATAACTCTGATACCCTCCACGTATGGTTTCAAAAGCATATTGAGCGACAAGAGAACATCCTCATTGTCATCCACTATCAGTATCTTTCCTTTTTTCTCCATTGCCATCATTTTTGATTTTTAATTATTTTGCCCACAAAGTTACTGCAAAAAAACGAGATAGCTTCGAAAATCCCTTTATTTCTTCCAAATTTCTAAACAAAAGCGGTCTTCCAACCACTTTATCCCGATATTTCAAAGAAAAAGCGATGATTTTTCCGAAAATATTTGGTGATTTCAAAATTTCGCTTTATCTTTGCATCCTAGTTATCAAGAAATCTCGGGGTTGACTGGATTTGACGGCGAGATGAAATGGTACGTAAGCATGCGGAG
>USRA01000070.1 GCA_900557035.1 uncultured Prevotella sp.
CTCTAAACCAGCTGAGCTAAGCGCCCTTACTTTTCGTAAGCGGTTGCAAAGGTACTACAAATATTTGATTCCACCAAACTTTTTCCGACTTTTTTTTCATTTTCGTTGAAAAAACATGAAAAAAGGCATTTTCCACGGGGGAAAATGCCCTTTATATAGGCTTTTTTGGCCATTTTAGCCAAAACTTACTGTCCTACTGAATCTGCAGGAACATCTCCAGAATCTACAGGAGCTACGTCGGTAGCATGCTCTGTCTCCTTCTCTCCTGCCTGCTTTTTCTCCAAAAGTCCTCTCAAACGCTCGGTTTCTGCATTGGCATCTTCCAAAGCTGCATTCAAGGCATCCAGTTCCGACTGGTGAAGTGTATCAACAATATCCATATCTGGAGCCTTTCTCCAACGGGAAGAGCCCAGATTGTAGGTAACACCTAGTTCGAAATAGTAATTCTTGCATCGGCGGATCCAAGACAGGGAGGCACTTCCTGCACAATTATCAATGTTATGATCGAAGGTATTCAGACCTGCTTCTGCGAAAAGCTGAACCTTTTCTGCCACCTTCCATGCCGAATGAAGACCCAGACTGTAATTCATGGCATAATTGTTGTGAGTCATTGAGCGGCCCACACCGGCACCGGCAAACGCCATCATATTCCAGACGCGCTCTTCCTTATAACCCTTGAAAAGGTTGGTCAAGTTGAACATCACCTGCTCATTGGCTACCCAATACTTATTGCCATTGCCCTCGTTGGTATCCTCGTTCCAGTCGGCATCCACCTTTTTTCCCCAGAATCCCTGAATCTTGGTACGAAGACCGATACCTGGTGTAAACCACTTACCGAAAGCCAGGGAGATGCCCGGATTGCTGCGGAACTTCTTGAAAGGACTCTTCGACAGATCGTGTCCCCTCTCTTCGGCAGAATACCATGCATTCCAGTCCAAACCAGCCTGCACGAACCAATTGCTGCCAAAAGAATTGGTGGCAATACTATATTTTTCTTCAGGAACCACGTCCTGAGCAAAACTTCCCATAGAAACACTAGCCAAAGCCAGTAAAGCAAATATCTTTTTCATACCTTTCTATTTTTAACTTTCAGTTTAACTACACCTTATTATATATAGCAGTCTTCGATATTATATATAGCATTCCTTGATGATGGAAGCCTCTACCCCAGGAGATTCTCTATTTCCTGCTGCTGAAGGATGCAGAGCACCGACTTGCCATCAGGAGTATAGTTCACATTCTCGCAGGCGAAAAGTCCATTGACCAATCCTTCCATCTCCTCATTGCTCAACACCTGTCCGTGAGGTATCGCTGCCTGACGGGCAAGCGAAAGAGCCAGGGCTTGGTTGATTTCATCCATGGCTGAGACTCCTTTCTCTACTGCACTGGATACCATATCCTGCACCAGTCTTACCGGATTCATTCCTTCCAGACCGGCAGGTAGTGAGTTGACGGCATAGCTGCCACCTCCCAGATCTTCCAATTCAAAACCCATCCCATTCATTTCCGGCAAGATCTTTTCGAAGATTACCTTCTCCGACATCGGGAACTGCACCACTTCCGGGAAGAGAACCTTCTGGGAATGGAAGGTGCGCTCGGCAAGCTGCTTAAGATACTGTTCGAAAAGGATACGCACATGGGCACGATGCTGGTCGATGATCATCAATCCCGATTTCACAGCGGTCATGATATACTTGCCTTTATACTGATAATGGGATGGCGACTTCTCTGCAATGATATTGCTGGCAGTAGTACCGGCAGCAGCAGCCTGCTCGGGCTCATCAAAGAGTTCCATTGTATGCTGCTGTTCATCCTGGTCTTTCAAACCCTCGTAAAGCTGTTCCCAGTTCTGGTCTATCTCCGGTTTGGTACTGGAAGGTCCAGGGAAACTGGCTCCAACAGGCTTCGCCGTAGTGGTAGAACGGGTCTTGAAAGGATTATATCCCGGATTGACGCTGATTTTCGGAGCCGATGCCGAAGGAATCTCTTCCGGATTGAACATCGGGATTTCCGGCTTGTCCTCGGTATCGAAGTCGATGGTCGGCACATCATTAAACATACCGATGCTCTCCTTCACGGCAGCCGATAGAATCTGCCAGATAGCCTGCTCATTCTCAAACTTGATTTCGGTCTTGGTAGGATGGATGTTCACATCAATGTCTTTAGGATCCACCTCGAAATAGAGGAAGTAAGGCACCTGCTCGCCTACCGGAATCAAGCGGTCGTAAGCCGCCATCACCGCCTTGTTGAAATAAGGATGCTTCATGTATCTGCCGTTCACAAAGAAGAACTGATGCACTCCTTTCTTGCGGGCAGCCTCCGGCTTGCCTGCAAATCCGGAAATCTTGCACATCGTTGTCTCTACATTGACCGGCAAGAGATCATGATTGAACTTCTTGCCAAACACATCCAGGATACGCTGGCGCAGATTGGCAGCACGAAGATTGAACACTTCCGTGCCATTGCTGTGCAGGGTAAACGAAATCTGCGGATTCACCAAGGCAATGCGCTCAAAAGCGGTAAGGATGTTATTGAGCTCGGTAGAATTCGATTTCAGGAATTTACGGCGGGCAGGAACATTGTAGAAGATATTGCTCACAGAAAAGTTGGTACCCACAGGACAAGCACAAGGTTCCTGACGCTCATACCGGGAACCCGATATGGCTACGAGGGTACCTATCTCGTCTGATTCCTGACGGGTCTTGAGTTCCACCTGTGCCACGGCAGCGATAGATGCCAAAGCCTCTCCTCGGAATCCCATCGTACGGAGGGCAAAGAGATCGTCTGCCTTACGGATCTTAGAGGTGGAATGGCGCTCAAAGGCAAGGCGGGCATCCGTCTCCGACATTCCCTTGCCATCATCAATGACCTGGATGTTGGTGCGACCCGCATCCACCACGACCACCTGAATATTCCTGGCGCCGGCATCAACAGCATTCTCTACCAGCTCCTTGATAACAGAAGCTGGTCGCTGTATCACTTCTCCTGCTGCTATCTGATTGGCAACAGAATCTGGTAAAAGTTGGATGACATCACTCATCGTCGTTTCCTTTTTTTATTTACGTTTGTTTTTCTTGGTAACTTTTGGCGCAACCGTTGAGGTTTTCCTGGAAGCTGCACGAACTGCCTTCTTAGAATCTGTCTTGGATGCACTCTTAGATGCCTCCTTGTCAGTTTTTTCTGATGCAGTCTCAGCTTCAGCTTTCTCCTTGTCCTCCTTGAAAGGTTCCTTCTTCAGGGATTGCAAAGGTGCCTCATGTCGCTTGATGGATTTCAACTCCGTGCCACTCGACTTGCCACGCCATACAAAAATATCATTCTTATCCGTTGGTCTGAGATCCTCAAACCACGCAAAGTTAGGTAACTTATACTTGGTTGGCGGAACCTGGGTAATCGGATACATGGTACTGGTAAACTTATTGGTCCAGATCTTATCCAACTTTCTGGCTGCTCCCAGATACATACGCATGGTATCGGTCTCCAGATAATTGAGTCCCACCAGGGAACTGTCCTTGTCGTTGGTCATATAATAGACCGTCTGCACATTGCCGATTGCTTCCGTCATCTTCATTTCACCCTTTTCGAAATAAGATTTCATTTCGGAAGAAGTAATCTGATTATAATGTACGCTGTCTGACATCTGCTCGATAGAGAGAGCCTGACCGATGACATGGGCAAAGCGGATGGTGGAGTCTGCCATATAAGCTCTGATTTCCTCACCGAGCATCTGCCGGTTGGCATTCCAGACAACAGGATCCTTATACATCGTCATACAGGAATCCTTGGAACTGAAAACCAGGGAATCGCAGATAGCCTGCATATCGTTGCGGAAAGCACGGACATGTGGATAGGCATGCACCTTGCGATATACCGAATCGGTATTGATATGATAGGTATAGATGCGCATGGTATCCGAGTGCATCCACAACGTATCTTTCTGAGAATAGTCAATGGCTACAGGTCGCTTGGTAGCGAATCCCATTCCCGTCTTCTCGTTATAACGGAGATAGTTGCAGGTAAGTGAATTCTTGTTTTTCTTATCCACATACACTACATTGCCATAACCCGTGCTCTCGCCATCCTTGACATAGTAGAGGCTGTCACCGGTAATCGACTTATCCTTATCCACCAAGGTAGAACGGCCAAAGAGCTTAGCTTTATCGGTCTTGGTATCATAATAACCATCTGCCGTATTCACCACGCTGGAACCGGAAACAATCTTGGAAGGTCCCACCATGTGGGCGGTAGAGGTTGGAACGTCATAATACAAGGTATCGGTGGTAACCACATCCTTACCACTACGTAACTTGACATTGAAGACGAACTTTGCCTCTCGGGTCTCGGTATGATATTCTCCCCAGTCGGAAACCAGTCGGTCCTTACCGTCGATGAGCGTACCTCCGTCAAAGAAGTTCGCCATGTTATACAAGCGGTCGAAATCCAGACTATCCGTCTTCAGGGTCTGTCTTCGATGGTGCAGTACCACATTTCTGCGGGCATGCATCATCTGCATCATACCATCATATTCAGCCCTCTCGCAGGTAAGCGACAAGGTATCCCCCTGACGGTAATGCACATGACCGAAAGCCTTCACAGAGTTGGTTCCCTGATAGAAATAGGCACTGTCGCAGGTGAGATGACCTCCCTGGTGCATGAATGAAACCTTGCCCTTTACAATCTGGGCATCAGGGTTTCTGCCAAACATATCATAGCGCAACTCATCGGCGTGAAGAAGATAGACTCTCTCACCCTCCGGGCGCTTCTTGTGTTTCTTCTTAGGTGCCTGCATAGCCTGCACCAGACAAAACCCAAATAGGCATAGAATCAATATGAAAAAGATTCTATGCCCGTTCTTGTTAATATTATGTTGCTTGTTATTGATCATTTAACCCAACCTTGATATTCAAAATTGCAATTCTTGTAGCGATCGTTCATACGAACGTAGGTCTTCTTAATCTTGTCAACCACCCAGTCATGCAACGTTTTTTCTCTTTCCTTGGCAAGGACGACATCCTTCATTACCTGGAAATCTTCGGTAATGGTAGCTCTATGCCCCTCTACCCTGCTCACCAACTTGATCAGGGCACAAGTTGTCTTGCCCTTGCTGTTGACCATGGTAAAAGGTGTAGAAATCTGACCAACCTTCATGGTATCTACCACACGTGCCACCTCTGTAGGAAGATCCTTCATCTGGAACTTAGAGGTACGGTTGTCTGCCTGGGCAGTATTTGCCATCAATCCCTTGTTGTTGCGGGTATCCTTATCATCAGACAATGCCTCTACGGCAGCCTCGAAGGTAAACTTCTTGGCACGGATATCGTTGCCGATGGAATCCAGACGGCCAATTGACTTGTCGATAGCCTCCTGGGAAACCTGTGGCTTGAGCAGGATATGACGGCACTTAATCTTGTCACCTCGCTTATCAATCAACTGGATGATATGATAACCGAACTCAGACTCCACAATCTTGGAAATCTTCTTTGGATCAGTCAGATTGAACGCTACATTGGCAAATGCAGGATCCAACATACCACGTCCGATATAATCCATCTCACCACCCATTCGGGCAGATCCAGGGTCTTCACTGTACATACGTGCCAGCGTTGCGAAAGTAGTCTCACCCTTGTTCACACGGTCGGTGAAGTCACGCAACTGGTTCTTCACACGGCTGATTTCTTCCATAGGAATACGAGGCTGCATGGTAAGAATCTCTACCTCCACCTCTGTAGGAACGAATGGAATACTGTCTTGAGGCAAGTCGTTGAAATACTTACGCACCTGTGCAGGTGATACCTTGATATCCTTCACCAGTTCCTGCTTCATCTTCTGGATGAGCTGGCGGTTCTTGAAATCATCATGCATCTGCTGGCGCATCTGGGTGATGCTCTGCTTGCGGTATTCCTCCAGCTTCTCACGGGATCCAATCATGGAAACCCAGTAGTTGATCTGGTCGTCGATGCCCTGCATAACTTCCGACTCAGACACCTCGATACTATCGATGGCAGCCTGATGCAGGAAAAGTTTCTGCACGGCAATCTGCTCAGGAATAGAACAGTCCGGATCGCCGACGAACTTGATGCCATCAGCCTCCGACTGCAAGCGGGTAACCTCGACGTCAGATTTGAGGATAGCCTCATCTCCAACTACCCAGATTACCTCGTCAATAATACTTCCTGGGTCAATTGCCTGTGAGTCGTTCACTGCTTCCTGCTGTGCCGAATCACTGTCGGCAACAGAAGCATGGCGACTCATGCCCATACGTGAGGCGCTTGCACTCATGCCCATGATGAGGAGCATTGCGATAAACGCCAGACTCATTTTATATCCAGTCTTCATAGATCTGTATTCTGCTTGAATTTTATGTTTAATGTTTGTTTACCGTGGCTAATACCTCAGGGTACACCACAAACTGATATTTCTTTCTTAATGTTGCCACCCATTCTTTCTCCAGCTGGTCCTGATAGTCGGCTATCACCCAGGCCTTCACATCCGTGTATTCCTGTGGTCCCTTCTTGAGAATCTTTCCGAATGTAGCATCGTAAGGATATCCTTTAACCTTCTCTACCTTGGCACTTGTCTTGAACACCAGGGAATCCACTACAGGATGATCTCCCTTCTTGAAGATTCCTTCCTCTACCTTGACACGCACCACCGAATCGGCATTAAACTTCCTGCGAAGCAACTCTGCCCATTGGCTGAAAGGCTTACCCTTTACGCATTTCTTGACAGCTGCCACATCGGCAGCATCCTTTGTATGGTAAGCAATACCCTTGAAGCGGGGATGCTCCCATCTGTATTTCTTCTTGTTCTTGGCAAAATAAGCAGCTTGTGCCTGTTCATCATTCGCTGCTCTCTCCCATACCATCCGGTTGCTGATTTCATAGAGCAGCAATCCGTCGTGATACTCTTGCACAAGATATTTCAGATTCTTGTCGTGAGCCGACAATTCTGAAGCTTTCTGATCCAAGACGGTTTCACGGTCACTTCCCGCAGGCAACGTCCTGGCTATGGAATCCAACTTTTCGTTGATGATTCTTTCTCTGATCCCCTTGGCATCGATGAAACGAAGAATATCGTTCTTCACCGAATCATAAGGATAGAAGTCCTGCTTTCCCATCAGCTTGATGATGTGATAGCCAAACTCCGAGAGGATTGGCTTACTGATTTCTCCCACCTTGAGTGAGAACGCAGCATCCTCAAAAGTCTTCACCGTCTGCCCTCTTGATATCCAGGAGATGTCTCCCCCCTTGACAGCAGATCCCTGGTCATCAGAATACTTTCTGGCATATCCGGCGAAATCGCCCCCTTTGCATAGGGCTTGGTAGATAGACTGAGCCTTCTGTCGCGCCTTCTCCTGGTCGGCAGCAGAGGCTTTCTGTCCCAAACGAATCAATATGTGGGCAGGATTGACCAATCCGCCCGACCTACTGACACGCTGTTTAGCTTCTTCGTATATTTTCTGCGCTTCCGCCTCCACATCTCCCGAACTGATCATCGCCGGACGCACCTGCTGGTCACGATACTGCAGGAACTCCTGTTTGAAAGAAGCCGTTGTATCGATATGGGCATCCAATGCCGCCAAAACCTTAAGTTTGTAATTAACAAATAGGTCAACATACTCATTGACTGTCTTCTTGTCAATCACGCCCTCGGAATTGTTTTTGTTATAAGAATATTCAAATTCCGAACGACTGACAGGCTGACCATTGATAGTCATGATAGTAGGGTCGTCGTTTTGAGCAAAAGCTATGCTCCCCGAAAGGAGCATAGCTGCAAAAAGCGCATAAAATCTCATATTACTTTTCAAATAATTATTCTGGGCGG
Organism: uncultured Prevotella sp.; assembly: GCA_900557035.1. Lineage (GTDB taxonomy): Bacteria > Bacteroidota > Bacteroidia > Bacteroidales > Bacteroidaceae > Prevotella. The sequence continues at coordinate 7,825 of USRA01000070.1, forward strand.
CTGTAATTAGGAGCCTCACTGGTGATAGTGATATCATGTGGATGGCTCTCCAATACACCGGCATTTGTAATGCGGGCAAACTTAGCGTTGTGCAAGTTCTCGATAGTAGCAGCACCACAGTAACCCATACCAGAACGCAAGCCACCGATCAACTGGTAGATAACCTCCTGTACAGTTCCCTTGTAAGGAACACGACCTGCGATACCCTCTGGTACAAGCTTCTTGGCATCCTTGGTATCACCCTGGAAGTAACGGTCCTTAGAACCATTCTTCTGCTCCATAGCCTCGAGAGAACCCATACCGCGGTAGCTCTTGAACTTACGGCCATTGAAGATGATAGTATCACCAGGGCTCTCCTCAGTACCAGCTACCAATGAACCGATCATTACGCAGCTACCACCAGCAGCCAGAGCCTTCACTACGTCACCAGAATAGCGCAAACCGCCATCGGCAATCAAAGGAACACCTGTACCCTTCAAGGCAGAATATACATCATAAACAGCACTCAACTGAGGCACACCTACACCGGCAACGACACGGGTAGTACAGATAGAACCAGGGCCGATACCTACCTTTACACCATCAGCGCCATTCTCTACCAAATACTTGGCAGCCTCGCCAGTAGCGACATTACCTACTATTACATCTACCTGTGGGAAGGCAGCCTTAACCTGCTTGAGTTTCTCAACAACACCCTTAGAGTGACCATGAGCTGTATCAATAACGATGGCATCAGCGCCAGCCTCAACCAGAGCCTTGGCACGGTCCAAGGTATCAACTGTAACACCTACACCGGCAGCCACGCGAAGGCGACCCTTGGCATCCTTGCAAGCCATTGGCTTGTCCTTTGCCTTGGTGATGTCCTTGTAAGTGATCAAACCTACCAAGTGATTCTCATTGTCAACTACAGGGAGCTTCTCAATCTTGTTCTCCTGTAAGATGGCAGCTGCGGCAACCAAGTCGGTCTGGATGTGAGTGGTAACCAGGTTCTCGCTGGTCATTACCTCATCAATCTTCTTGTCCATGTGACGCTCGAAACGAAGGTCACGGTTGGTCACGATACCAACGAGATGATTCTCGTCATCCACCACTGGAATACCACCGATATGATAGTCGTGCATCATATCCAGCGCATCCTTCACTGTACTGCCACGACGGATGGTGACAGGGTCATAAATCATACCAT
>USRA01000071.1 GCA_900557035.1 uncultured Prevotella sp.
ATGGAAGGCCGAATTCACCCTCCCAGCCATGAATTAGGGTGCAAAATCCTTCCGAGGGTGCAAAGATACAACTATTTTATTCAAAAACAGTAATTTACATGAAAAAAAATTGGTATTAACAAAGAAAAGCGTTATTTTTGCAGCAGAAAAATGCGTAAATACGCAAAAATCTTATCCAAAACATTAATAAGTCATGATTATAGTACGAAACAAATACATCAGACAACTCATAGAGAACAGACACAACGGACTTGTAAAAGTCATCACTGGTATCAGGCGTTGTGGCAAATCATTCCTTCTTTTCAACCTGTTCAAACAACAACTCCAAAAAGAAGGCGTTGATAATGATCATATCATCGAAATGGCATTCGATGATTTTGGCAATCGCAAATACAGGAACCCAGACAAATTCTACCAATACATCAAGAGCCTCATCAAAGATGAGAACATGTATTATATCTTGCTCGACGAGGTACAGATGATGAATGAATTTGAGGATGTCTTAAACGGATTACTCCATATTCCAAATGCCGACGTCTATGTTACCGGTAGCAATGCCAAATTCCTATCCAAAGACATAATAACTGAATTTAGAGGTCGCGGATACCAGATTCACATCTCGCCGCTCAGTTTTTCTGAATTCATGTCTGTATATCAAGGCAGCAAGGAAGAGGGATGGATAGAATACCTGCAATATGGTGGACTCCCACCCGTAGTACTTCAACCAACGGCTGAAGGAAAAATCAAACTCCTAAAAGACCTTTGGAAAGAAACATATCTGATAGATATTCTCAACAGAAATCGCATCAAGAACAATGCAGAACTAGAGGAATTACTCTGCATGTTGGCATCAGGTATAGGTGGGCTCGTCAATCCTCAAAAACTCTCCAATACATTTAAGACCAACAAGAATATAACGATTGCACCTGCCACTCTGAAAAATTACATAGATTACTGTTCTGATGCATTTCTGATAGAGGAGGCCAACAGGTATGACGTAAAGGGCAGAAAGTACATTGGAACTCCGATGAAATTCTATTTCTCGGATTTAGGCTTGCGTAATGCCCTACTCAACTTCCGACAGATAGAAAAAACTCACCTCATGGAGAACGCTATCTATTGTGAACTGAGAAGGCAAGGATTTAATGTAGATGTTGGCGTGGTCGTATTCAACGGGAAAGACGAGAATGGCGTAAGCTTCCGCAAACAGTTGGAAGTCGATTTCGTATGCAACAAGGGTAGTCGCCGTTATTACATACAGTCAGCACTCAGTTTGCCAACCCCGGAAAAGATGGATCAAGAAACTAATTCCCTCCGTCGCATTGACGATGGTTTCGAGAAGATTGTCATCGTGGGCGAGCATTTTGTCAGCAACCACGACAATAATGGAATCCTCTTTATGAGTATCTATGAATTTATGAGTAAAGAATTGTCTTAGCATCACCATTTACGGGATTATGCATTAAGACATGGCAAAAATACTAAAAATATCTATTCTGACAAAGAAAAAATGCGAGTTTCTTGCATTTTTTGCGCAGAAATCATTATCTTTGCATTATCTTTACAGATAAATCGGGCGACATTCTATGCCGAACGACTAACAATTGATAATAACAAACAACGAGAATAACGACCCTCGCACCTATACGATGCATCCGTTATAACCTCGAAACAACAAAGAATCAAACCATATGAAAAAGGTAATTTTCACCCAAGAGTGGATGGCAATGCATCCATACGAGAAGCCAAACGACGTTGACCAGTACTACACAGAACTTGCCAACGAAATATATCACGCCCTTGACGAGGCATGCTTCACCCACCAGTTTCCAAACGTGGAGGAAGCCAAGCAGCTTGCACTCAGCATCGCCGGCTACTTCGAGGACATCATCTCAGGCACCTGCATCTGGAAGACCTTTACTGCCGAATGCAAGAAGCGCTACGGCTCCTACATCCCTTTCTATGAGAACGAGGACGATTTCATCCAGAATACCCTGAACGAAAATATGCCTCCATACGACCCGGACGAAATCAACTTCGCCGACATCAAGTTCCTCTGCTGGCATCATTACCAGCAGAGCAGTCATGTGCAGGAAGCCGTACCTTTCCTCTTCAGCACCATAGAGCTGGCTGCAAAGCTTGCCTACAATGTGCTAGACAAGGAGTATGAAACGGCACCAGAGAACGACCGCCTCTATGAGTTCCTCTGCGAACTGCCTACCGATGAGGATAAGTTCTATGAATATCGCGATGCACTGGCCTGGTTCCACTATGGCTGCTACTTCAACGTGGGCAACCGCTTCCGCCTTCAGATGGAGCTGGAGCGCCTAGCCCACTCTCCACAGGGCTTCAACGACATCATCGCCTACTCTATCCAGATAGAACAGACGATGAACAGCCGCAACAACCTGCTCGCCCTCACCTCTGCCGAATGGCTTGCCAAGGTGAGCGAACATCATCCTGCCCACAAGCTTTGGACAGACATCGACTATAAGAGCACCCGTGCCTTCAAGATGATAAAGGAAGATGATAACTTCTTCTATCTGAAAGATGTATATGATGCTTCGGATGAAGAGAATCTGCTCAGAGTGCGCAAGGATTCAACCAACATTGAGGATGCGAGCGCATTCCTCAGCGGTGAGCAGCTGATTGTTACCAACCTCTTCTACTTCGGTGGTGACTGGTGGCAGACGGGTGCCCTGATGAATCCTCCTTACGAGGAGAACAAGGAGCAGATTGAGGCTGAGAAAGACCGCCTGAACCGCAAGCAGCCTATCCACGATTACAACCTGCTCAAGGCGAAGGATTTCGGGGATAAGTTCATCTTCCTGGAGGATGTCAAGACCCTGAAGGAGTTCTTGCAGGAGGTAGGTTTCGAACTACCAGCCAACATCAAGTTTCCTCCAAAATACGAGAAGGGAATCATCGTTTGCGGAAGTCCATATACGGGCATCAACATCTGTTTCGGTTTGGCTCATTGCATTGCAGCTCCAGAGAATCCATATTATGATGCAGAGCGTGCAGAGATTGATGGTTTCAACATCATCAGCGGCAACGGTCGCCCATTCCCTTACGAGATTGTGTGCAAGCTGATAGACAACAACATGTTGCCTGATGCCAACCTCTTCACCAGCCGATACGTAAAGGAGGCAGGCTTGAAGATTACCCAGGCAAACCTCCAGTTCCTTGCCGATTACTATCTGATGGGCAGAAAGGACAAGGATCTGTCGCCAGCAGAATTGTGGTAAATTCATTCAGAATAATCAGAATATTCAAAAGTTTAGAAAAGAAAGAGCGGAAAAACAACTGTTAACTGTTAACTCTGTTAACCCCCGGTTGTTCTTCCGCTCTTTTTATTTTTAGTAATTTCTCAGTTAGTTATTCTAAAATCACTAATTTAAAATGTTTGTACTAAGGAAAGAATGAAAAAGGGCACGATTGCTCGTGCCCCAATGAAAGCGTCTGTTAGTAAGCCTTCAAACTGGATAACAGCATTAAGGCCACCAACAAAAGAACCTTAATCCACGTTGACTTTTTCATTGTCTTCGTTTTTTAGGGTTAGTTTAAAATAGGTCTTCACCTGCCTACGGTATCTATGCGGCAGAGCACCTAGTAGGCCACAGTGCTCCCATATAGCATCACAAGATGCCTGTCGTCATTTATTGAACAACAACTTTCTTCACACTACCATCACTATACTTCACGATGTTCAAGCCCTTGGCTGGAGCAGACAATCTCTGACCGTTTACAGAATAGCGAGAGAGTTCCTTGGCATCGGTAGAGGTTGTAACCTTATCAATGCCAGTTGCATCGAACTCTACGATATTCTCGAAATAGCCAAATTCTGACAACCAATAATCGCCAAAAGTTCCTATTGGTACATAAACAGTACAATTCTTTGCGTCACATCTATAAAATACACCTGTCCCCAGCTTTGGTAATTTTTCCGGATATGCATAAATGGAGGTTAACCCACTGCAACCTTCAAAAGCATAATCGCCTATCGAAGTAACACTGGAAGGGATGCTCAAGCTAGCCAATCCACTGCAACCATTAAAAGCATTCTTGCCTATCGAAGTAACACTGGAAGGGATACTCAAGCTAGTCAATCCACTGCAACCAAAAAAAGTACCCCAATCTATCGAAGTAACACTGGAAGGGATGCTCAAGCTAGTCAAACCACTGCAACCTTGAAAAGCACTATAGCCTATCGAAGTAACACTGGAAGGGATGCTCAAGCTAGTCAATCCACTGCAACCTTCAAAAGCGCAAATGCCTATCGAAGTAACACTGGAAGGAATGGTCAAGCTAGTCAAACCACTGCAATTAGAAAAAGCATTAGCACCTATCGAAGTAACACTGGAAGGGATGCTCAAGCTAGTCAAACCACTGCAATTAGAAAAAGCATACACGCCTATCGAAGTAATACTGGAAGGGATGGTCAAGCTAGTCAATCCAGTGCACCTAAAAAAAGCACGATAGCCTATCGAAGTAACACTGGAAGGGATGCTCAAGCTAGTCAAACCACAGCAACAATAAAAAGCTTCCCTGCCTATCGAAGTAACACTGGAAGGGATAGTCAAGCTAGTCAAACCACAGCATTCATAAAAAGCATAATCGCCTATCGAAGTAACACTAGAAGGGATGGTCAAGCTAGTCAAACCAGTGCATCCATAAAAAGCATGATCTCCCAAATTATCATTAGAGGTATAACTGCCTTCCCAGTAATCAGATCCACCTTCTACAATTTTAGCATCAGACAAATCTAATATAGATAGTTTTCCGTCGGTTATATTCATATTATAATCACGACCAGCCATCTCACGGATAAGACGCCAATCCGTACCATTAACTTCACCAACAATCTTCAAATTGGTAATCAGATATTTCTTGCTTGTACTAATCCTATGAGGTAAAGTACCAGCCTCATCCAACTTGATTGTTATTTGTTTGGTAATCAAGCCTTCATCAGCCGCTTGGATTGCCAAGCACCCAAACAACATAAATACTGTTGCCAAAAACAGAGTTTTCAATGTAGATAAATTCATCATATTCTAAAAATTAATTGTTCTAGTTATTCAAATAATTCCATCCTAAAGGACCATCGCCTTTATCTGAAAGATAGCAAATAGTTCTCACTGTATCATAGACAGAATCAATATGCGCAACAAAAGAAGTTAAGGCTTCCTCACCTAACTTCCTTTCAAACAGTTTTGTCAATTCATCACTACATTTTTCATTGGTTACACCATCATCTCCTTCCGATAGCGCAGCTAACATATAACCAACTATTGCTGCATGAATCTTAGCATCATCCAATGGACACTTTGTAGCATCAGCCTCTTGGTTGATGACATCTTGCAAATGTTTCTTTGCTTGTTCTAATGTACTCATATTTATTCCTTTCTTGCTCACTTCTGAAATCCCATAGAAACAAGCATAAATTAAAACGGAAAGCGTGGGATCTCCTCGTTACTCGTCCCACTGATTGAGGCCTTCGCATTGCCCAGGATTGTTGAACGAGCAACATCGAAGCCCACGCCGATATGTGTACACTTTTCCCTATACGGATATAAGACTTATCACTTGACGCAATAAGCCATACCAGTAAAGGGATGTGGCTAAAACACATCCCGAGGGCATCTACCGTTGCATTGCTCATGACAATCCTTGAAGTTTGCGAAGTTTCAATCAGTCTAGAACAAAGCGCCAAGTAAACGCTCTATATTATGTCACGATACCTCTACCCTCCCAAGTCCTCGTCTCAACCATCTCCCTTTTGAAAAGGAAGAAAAGCATCAACTCGGCGTGAGCGAACGGGTATCTGCGTGCAAAGGTAATGAAAATAATCGGAAAGTCGTATCATTCCCGATTATTTTTTCAAGAAACATAAAGATTCTGTTGTGTGAAGGCACACAAACAGCCATAAAGTCATTGTATTTATTCTACTTTGAATAAATCATCCAGCACCACCTCGTTCTGAATGTTTTGCCACCAGCATTATACTCCACACCATACGAAGTTATCATTGTTAGATGGAGAGTCTTCTTCGTTCCTGTAGCTTGCCTGAACTATTCCCTGCGCTTGATTAACCAAGCCGCATAATCGGGAATAATGGAATAAGTACACAAGTAAAAATACAAAAGTCTACTACGCTAACCCCTTAAAAAATGGCGTTAGCGTAGTAGACTTTTGATATTTAAGAGGAGAAGGTACAGAAAAACAGCTGTTAACTGTTAACTCTGTTAACCCCTATTTCAGATTCTTATCCAGAAACTCCAGCATTTTCTCCTGCGCTTTCAGTCCGCAGGAATGAGGAATATCCCAAAGTTCCGTATCCAGCAGATTATCAGCTCCCTGACTCTTCCAAACCTTGTGCATTTCTGCGAAAGCATCCTTTACGCCAGGTACAGGGAAGAGCTTGTCTTTTGTTCCATTGATGAAGAGCATCGGCTTCGGACAGGCGAGGGAGGCGATGTGCGGATAGTCAAGATATTGCCTCAACCCCGGAATGCAATTCGCAAAGCCGCCATTCTCCTTTCTTCCGAATCTTCGGGTAAGCTGCGCGTCGGTGGTTATCATCCAGCAGATGGAAGCACCCGCCTTGATTCTATCCGATAATGCAGAGAGCATCCACGAACGATAGGCTCCCATCGAACACCCCACGCAGCCAATACGCTTCGCATTCACCATCGGCAGCGAAGCCAGAAACTCGGTGCTGGAAATATCATCGTAAGTCATGAAGGCAGAGAGGTCTCTACCCAGCATCATCATGTTGCCGGCTATCAGGTCGTATTTGTTTCTATCCACGCCCTCCTTCCGGCCTCGCTCTCCCCACATCGGCGCATCAATCGAAAGCACCACGTAACCATGTTTCGCCAGGTAATCGCCCACGTACTGACCCTCGTAAAGCTGGTTTACCCACGCATCAGCATCGTCCAGGACCTCCTGATTGGCAGCCTTCTTCTTTTCAGAAATCTTCCCATCCGCATCCTGCTCTTCAGAAGCGATGAAGAAAGGGCGAATCATTTTCTCCTTTCCGATAAAGAGATGAGCACCATGATCGTGAAGTGCCACCACGGCTGGGAATTTTCCATCTCCTCCATCCGGAATCAGAAGATAAGCCGTAATTCGGGAATAGGCGTTGATATTAAAGGCAATTTTCTGCGCCTTATATCCGTCTCTCTGTTCCTCGCCCAACACTTCCATATCCCAAGCCGCAGCCGCTTTCGGAGGTGTCATCATGCACTCGAAAACCTTTGCCCTTGCCGCCTTCTTCCACTTCTTGAAGTTCTTAATCGGACTGTTGCCCCAAGCCATCGGATAGGTCAGTTCCTTCTTCAGCACTTCTACATAGGTAGGAATCTCTCCCTGCCATTCATACTTCTCCCGCTTCTGAAGCTTCGGCTTCGAAGGGGGCTGCGCAAGCGACACAGAGGTCTGCGCAAGCGCCACAGACACCTGCAACAATGCGATGATACTATATGTGATAATCCTTTTCATTCTCTTGTCTTGTTTTGTTAGAAATCTTTCTTCCTGTTTATAAGATTAGTTATTGTTTGCAAAATTAAGAAATTATCCGCAAAAAGAGCCCAATAATCTCGAAATTTTTGCGTACCTTTGCCTAAACATCTATAAATAACGGATAAAACATTAGCAAATAGAAGACAAAACATTCATAAACAACAGATAAAACATCATCAAATAGAAAATAAAGACATGAAAATAGCAGTTTTTTGTTCAGCAAATAAGAATATCGACCCCGACTTCTTCACGTTGACAGAAGAGATGGGAAAGTGGATGGCAGAGAACGACCACGACCTGGTTTTCGGCGGCTGCAACTCCGGTCTGATGGATTGCATCGGCAAGGCAGTAAAGGCGAATGGCGGCAGAACCATCGGTGTGGTTCCTACGCTTGTAGAACGAGGAGGCAGAACCTTCCCTGACCTCGACATCGAGATTCCTTGTGATAATCTCAGCGACCGCAAGGACCTGATGCTTGCCCAGAGCGACATCTTCGTAGCCCTTCCTGGCGGCATCGGCACTCTGGATGAAATCTTCACCATCGCCGCTGCCCACACCATCGGCTACCATCACAAGATGGTGATTCTCTACAATATGAAGGGCTTCTGGAACTCCACCATCGCCCTTTTGGATGATATAGCAGATAAGGGTGTAATTCGTGGCGATTGGCGAGATGTAATTGAAGTGGCGGATAACCTGGAAGAATTGGCAAAAATGTGCATTTAAGGAGAAAGAGCGGAAAAACAACTGTTAACTGTTAACTCTGTTAACCCAGTTGTTCTTCCGCTCTTGATTTTTCTAAAATCTTATCTATTATCTCCAATAAGAAATCTCCTATTCCGCCAGCAGCTTCTCTGCCATCGCCTTACCCAGAGCCTCGCACTGTGCCTTCACCTCTGGAGTAATCGCCTGCTTCATATCCACCGGCTCGCCCACTGGCTCGTAGTGGAGCTTGGTGTCGTTCCACTCCTGAATCTTAGCCACAGCCTTGCTTGCCCAGCAATGAGAACCGTACCAGCCAAGAAGGTGGTTCTTGACGTCCTTATTGGCAAGCTCGGAGAGGAGAACCTCCATCTCGTGATAAAGACCGGCATTGTAGGTTGGAGCACCTACGATAAGACCCTTGTAGCGGAAGATGTCGCGCAGGATGTAGCTGTGGTGAGTCTTCGAGATGTTGTACATCACGATGTTCTTCACGCCTGCCTTGCTTGCAGCACGGGCGATGATTTCAGCCATGCGCTCGGTGTTGCCATACATGGTGCCGTAGCAGATAACGAGGCCCGGCTCCGTCTCATACTTCGACATCTTATCATACATGCCGATAACCTTCTCAATATGCTCGTGCCAAA